>JAFQZI010000010.1 GCA_017406005.1 Oscillospiraceae bacterium
CTGGACCCCACCATGGTGGGCGAGGTGCAGGCGGTCATCCGCGACCTTTCCAAAACAGGCAAAACCCTCATGATCGTGACTCACGAAATGAATTTTGCACGGGCCATTTCCAACCGGGTTTTCTACATGGACGAGGGCGGCATCTACGAAGACGGCACCCCTGAACAGATTTTCGACCATCCCCAAAGGGAAAACACCCGCCGGTTCATCCGCAAGCTCAAGGTGCTGGAGCTGAACATCGAAAACAAGGATTACGACTTCTTAGGCATGGCGGGCGAAATCGAGCAGTATTGCAATAAGAATCAAATCCCCTACAAAACGGCCCACCGCGTCCGCTTAGCCTTTGAGGAATTGGTTCAGCAAATGCTGATCCCCACCCTCGCGTCGCCGGACATTCAAGCCGTGATCGAATATTCGGAATCCGAAGAAAGCGCCGTTCTGACCGTGCGCTACGGAGGCCCTTCCTTCGACGTGACCAAACAGGGCAACGAACTTTCCCTGAAAGTGCTGCAAAGCGCTGTGTCCGACATAGCCTATGCATGGGACGAAAACGCGGAACGCCCCAATCAGGCGACGATGCACATTCGGACGGCATGATCGTTTTTCCGACTTCGGAACTCCGAAATCTTGACCGTCACTTCAGCTCGGAGAGCAAAAAAAAGCTGCCTTTTCGAGGGGCAGATAAATCTGCCCTCCCGGGCCAATTCTCATAACCGATGGAACCCTCCGGATCCTGAGCAGTTCCTGTCATATGATCATTGCAACTATAAATGCCATCACAGCAGAAAAGAAATTACTTGCCAAATTCACCATGTCATTGTCCATCCACTGAATGCCACTGATTAATGCATTGTCCTTTCCAGACGGTGATTTTTTCTTCTCGGTGTATTTTTCCGAATCGGCGTCGATATAAAGCGCCTGGAAAAAAGCACCAAGAAACGAATCCAATATGCAGCCTGCAAAACCGGATAATGTGATAACAGCCAGTCCTAACGGCAGCTTATTCATAAATCGATCCATCGGTCCTGATATTCCTGAAAAAAGCACATACCAGAATACTGCAATAAAAGCCGCCCCCAATAGTCCTCCTCCGTATCCCTGCAAAGTCACTCCGCCGCTCACGCCCCTTGAAACGACCTTTCCTGTTTTAAGTGAAACCGGCGGTTTCTTCGATAATCTTCCGATCTCACCGGCCCAGGTATCACTCGCAGCTTCTGCCGTTGCCGCTCCAAACATCACGATTGCTGCAAACATGAGCTTTATCAGAAGCTGCTCTTTTGCATCATCTGCAGCAATCAAAGCATTCATCTTGAAACACGAATCCGAAATCGCAAAAACCACTGCTGCCAGGGCCGCCATAAGTCCATTTGCAAGTACCTGAACGAGATCTCTTCTGCCATTCTTCTTCTCGATAAAATTCCTTTCCTCTTTCTGAATATGCGTCCTGATTTTCCCAATCACATTTGAACTTACAAAGAAAAGAAGAAGCGGCACGAGTCCCGCGATACCAAATATCCATGTACATAAAACTCCGAGCACAAATGCGCCCGAGACGCCGCTTGCGGTCAGATGCTTCCATTTGTATGCAAGACATGCCATCAGCGCAAACCCTAAAAGCATTGCGCTTTTCGGCCAAAGCGCAACTGTCACATAAAGCACCAGCGGAACCGTTATATTGTCAAGGCCAAACGGTGTCGTGAATTCAAAGACTGCGCCTGTCAGCCCACACACAACCGATAGAATGATATTGTGCGTAAAAAGAAAAGCAATTACGGTTACAGCAGCAAAAAAAGCTGCTGAACCTTCCAGCGATTTTTTCGTATCAAATCTATGCTTTCCAAATTTCATCCCGATAATTGCTGCAAGTCCGTCTCCCCATCCCATTCCGAGAAGCCCAACGCCAAGCGCCGTCATTCCGCCCATTCCCAAATTGCCCAATAATATCATAAGAAAAATGGAAACCGGATACCATACAAGTCCCCAGTTTCTCTTTTGATTGCTTTGTCCCAATGCTTTGCCAAACCTGCCTGTGATGTTCATTATTCCGTCAAAAACAGCAACAACGGGCAATCCGATGAGCGCCGGGGTCGGCGAGGTAAAAAATGCCGCATATATGAAATACCAATGCGCTGCCCCGATATGTACGATTTTTCTGGCAATCTCCGGATTCTTTTTTGACACCGGGTACGCAATAACAAAACAGATGAAAACCAGCAAAAGCGAAAACAATAATCCAATGAGGTTTTGCATCCTTTACACCCCGCCGTTTTATTCTTAAGTGCATATCGCAGCTGTTGAGAACCCTCCAAGTTCCGAACAGTTGCCCATATCATTTCTTTTTTGCATTGTACAATTGCTGCGCCGTAACCGTATGCCGGATCGGTTTCCATTTCGGACTATAAAACAAAGCAACAGCAGTCAGCGGTACATAACTCAAAGTAAAGAAAGGAAAAGTCCATAAGTGAATCATCTTGCTCAGAGCGCCGGCCCGAATGGTTTTCCACTCAGTGACAATAAAGAATAAACCGACCAGCCAGAACGCAACGTACATTCTGATAAACAGCAAAACAAAAGATTGAACCGCAGTCAAAATACCGTCACCTGTAATGGCGCCGTGAAGGATCATGACCAGGTTCAGGGCCAAAGACGCTACCGAAAGGACGTAAGTAGGCGCGTAAAGGATAATATCAAAGCAGGAAAAACTTCCGTGATATATACCCTTTAATACCTTTTTCATGTACCGTACATTCACCTCAAGCAGCCCACGGCACCATCGGATTCTCTGCCGGCATGACACGATAAAGGAAGTCGGCTGTTCATCGTATAATACAGCCTGCCGGCAAAATGCTATTTTTTCCCCTTTTGTCACCTGGTCAAAAGAAAACTGCCAGTCTTCTGTCAGCATATGATACGGCCATCCGCCCAGCTTTTCGGCAATTCTTCTGCTGAACAAAAATCCGGTGCCGGATACGGTACAGCTGATCCCCAGCAGATATCTGGGATAATTCAGGTATTTACTGTCCCACAAAAACCACAGTGAATTCCCGGCACTGATCCAGTTGTCCGCAAAGTTTTTACTGTTTCTGAAACCGGTTACTATGTCGTGCCCGTCCGAAAACTTCCTGTTCATCTGTTCGATATAGTCATGCTCAAGAATATTGTCCGCATCAAATACAAAGTATCCGTCAAATCCCTCCGGATAATCCTCCCGTATATGATTCATAAGCGCTTCAAGCGCATAACCTTTTCCGACTTTTTCCGTATGAAAACGAGAATATACATGAGCACCGTGGGAAGAAGCAATGTCAGCGGTGTTGTCAGAGCAATTGTCCGCCATGACAAAAATATCTATGAGATCCTGCGGATAGGTTTGAGTTTTTATACTGTCAATCAAATCTGCAATGACGGCCGCTTCATTTCTCGCGCATATCATGACTGCATAATGATGAAAAGGAGCCTCCTTGCTTGAATATTTGTCTTTCTTTAACAAAGCAACAATAAGATAGAAGATCTGTTTTAGATTGACAATAATCGAAAAAATGAAAATCAGATTATTTATGTATTCAGGGACACGCATATCCTTCAACTCCCTCTGGTAGCAATCAATCGAAACCTGTAATTGCTTAGAGCCCTTCGGGTCTAAGAACAGTTACCTTTATCTTAAAAAATCGAATGATCCTGCTGTAATAGCGAGCAGACTGAATGCCATCGCTATTTTTAAATATTTTATCACTTTTGTACAAGTTGCTTCAACAGGTTCCAGTTTTGAAGCAAACAAAGCATAAACAGAGTAGGCGTACAAGATGACCGCGAAAACCAATATAATGATATATGCGATATTGAAGATACCAAAAGTGTATAGATAGATGTGCACTGCAACCGTTGCCGCAAGCAAAAGAATCGATATAATTGAAGAAGCTTTTTTTCCGCACAAAACGGGAAAGGTTCTTGCGCCGCCCAATTTATCTCCCTCAACATCTTCCATATCCTTAATGATTTCTCTTGCGACATTGGCAACCGCGGCAAGAAGACCTATGTAAACAGATACCCTGAATATATCCCAGTTTTTTGTGCTGCAAAGAAGAATAAAGCCGCCGACTACAAAACAAAACCCAATCATGCCTCCTACCACGATATTGCCGACTAAAGGCAAAGCCTTGAAATACCGGGAATAGGCATATATGATAACCGCTGAACAGATGATGATAACAAAGAATAAAAAGTTATTGATCAGATAACTGATGACCAGGCTGAGAATAATTGAAATGGTATACAGGATTCCCGCATAAATCTTGGCGTTCTTCAGCGTTATTTTTCCGGAAGGAATCGGGCGATCCGGTTTATTCACTGCATCAATTTTGTAATCAAACACATCGTTAATTACATTACCGGCGCCGGCCATTAAATAAACAAGCAAAGTGCCCAGAAAGACAGAAACCGAAAATTCATGCCCAACGATTGCGATGATAAGAACCGGCATGGCCATCATAAGCGCTTCATCCGGTCTTAAAATTTTAATATAAGCACGCATCGACTCATTCACTCCTATGAAACCTAAAGATTGGCTTGTCTGTTTTTTGATAAGGCCATCGGGGAATCCGACCGGCAGGATATAGTCTGAATAAAGTTCGTACAGAATGACAGCAAGCAGGGCCGCCATCCTTTTGTTTATACTGTGAATTGGAATTTCTCAGGAAACGGGGGCATTATACCACACGCAGGCAAATGTGTCAATTCATCGTCTTATAACCTCAGTTGCAATTCCCCTTTACAGCGCTTTCTGTTCCTTTCTGTATCGGTGAAACGGGAACTCGGATAACAGCTGAAGGGAGGCCCCGTCCATCTTATTCTTTTTCTTTTACGATCTCCACAATATTCCATTTTTTCATGGATCGCGAAGAAATCAGATGGCTGAGCAGAATGTAGCCGAAGACCAGGCCCGCCGTCAGCAGGCATTCAGCGATTCCGCTGGCGAAGGGATATTCCTGTTCTTTCGTCGCGAGCTGACGCAGCGCCGTTCTGGCGAATGCCACGCCGAAGGGTGTGCCGATGATGCAGGAGCATACAAAGTAGAGCAATGACTGCAGGAACAGTTTCCTTGAAACGATCCTGTGAGAAAAACCCAATGTACGCAGCACACACAGCTCTTTGCACTGTTCCAGCAGATTGGTCTGCGTTGTGTTGACGACAATGATCAGGCCGATCAGCACGGCGAAACCAATGATGATCCATGACGCCAAATCATAAATGGCAAAGAGCTTCTCCATGCCGCCCCGGAACAGTCTAGTGAAGATACAGTACAGGTAATCATCCCGGTCAGCCAACAAGGCCTGCACGGCACGTTCTCCCGCCCCGATTGCGGTTTCATCCGTTTCCTCCGTCCGGATCAGGATCGCCCGAAGCGTCGGTTCCTCCAGCTTTTCTGCCTGACGGGCGGAAATATACTGGCTGCGGTTTACGTTCTGATTTGATATGCCGGCCACTTCCATCTCAACTCCGTCTACCAGGACAAGATCGCCGGGAACAGCCCCCAGTTCCGCTGCCAGGTGTTTTTCCAGAAGAATGCCTTCCGATGGGATCGAAAGAGGCTCGTTCTTTATCCCGAATATCTGTATCATATCGGTATCTTCCGGAAGCGCATATACCGAAGCGGTTTCCGTATGTCCCTGATATGAAATATCCGAAGTATAATAACCCATCTGCAGGGTTTCGGCCACATAGTCCAGAGCCTCAAGTTCTTCCATAAACGCTTTATCCGGCACATCCTTCAGAAACACCTGACAGTCATAATGGATCTGTTTGTCAAACAGCTCCGTCAGAATCGCGTTTTTCGATGTGATGAACGAGAAGGAAGCAAAGATTATCATCACAGATGCGGAAAGACAGATGACCGAAAAGACGAATCGTTTTTTATTGCGCAGCAGGGAGATAATGCTGTATCTGGTGAAGGGACCAGCTTTTCGGGTCAGCCATCGGCCGAACCTTGAGAGCTTCCCGGAGGACGGTATCTGCCGGGACATTGCTTCCGAAGGCTGGATTCGGCTGATCACGGAGGTTCCGAACAGAGTCGCGGCCTGGCCCACAGCCACCGTCATCAGGGCAGAAAGAACCGCGTTTCCGATATCGAACACAAATTCATAGAAGGGAAGCGGGAAAAAGGATTCAAACGACGACCCGATATAACGGGCAATCACAATGCTGATCAGCGTGCCGAGAATAATCGCCCCCAGGGAAACCGGGAGGTTTACTTTGCAGAACAGAAGCCGGACGTCTCTGGCGGAGAAGCCCAGGGCCCGCAGAATGCCGATCTCACGTCTGCTCTGGCGGATGATCAGGGACATGAATAAATAGCCGACGATCAGGACGATCACGAAAAAGACCGTCGGCATCAGAACAGTCAGTGTTTTGACCGGCAGCAAAGTCGCATCGATCCGATTCTTTACAGCGGAATTTTCATAAAGAAATGAATACTGGATCTCCGGAACTTCATCCTCCAGGATCCGGACCGCTTTCGCCAGCGTCTCTTCCTGGTCGGCACCCGGGGTGAACCGGAGCAGGAACTGGTTGCATAGCACCTGATATCCTTCCCATTCTTCCAGTTCATCGTATGCGGCCTCCAGTTCCGCCTGCTTTGTCTTCAGCAGGGCGCAGGCGTCGTCCAGCTCCTTTTCTCCCGCGGCAATCTGTTCAGCGGCAGCGTCCAGCTGTGCCTTCTGCGCCTCTGCCTCCGCGATCCCCGCATCCAGCTGTGTCTGCTTTATCTTCAGCAGGGTGTATGAGGCCTTCAGTACCGCCTGTTTTGTCTTCAGCAGGGTGTAGGCGACGTCCAGCTCGTTTTCTCCCGCGGCAATCTGTTCAGTGGAAATGTCCAGCTCCTTTTCTTTCGCGGCAATCTGTTCAGCGGCATCGTCCAGCTGTGCCAGCTGCGCCTCTGTCTCCGCGATCCCCCCATCCAGCTCGGTCTGTTTTTCCCGCAGGGCCGCTTCAGCCTGCTCCAGTTCGGCCTGCTGCTCCAGTAAACGCTTTCGATTGCTGTCCAGCTCCTGCTGCTTTTCCTCCAGTTCTTCGGCTTTGTCTTCGAGCTCCTCTTTGGATTTCATATACTCGAGATTTTCTTCCTTTTCCAGAAGGCGGATGGGAACATAGATATAACCGAAGTCGGAATTTGTGCCCCAGGTCGTCTGTGTCGGCTGTACTGCCAGCGTTTCCGGCATGGAGACGATTCCCGCAACCAGATAGCTGCGGTATTCGTCACCGACGCGGACCGAAACGGTATCTCCTGCAGAAATCCCGTTGTCATCGGCAAAATTATATTCCAGAAGAATGGCATCGTTCTCTTTCGGATCTGTCTTTTGCCAGTAATAAAACCGCTGGAAATCCTCGTCGGAAAAGGAAATAGCCCGGACGGACAGGTACCGCCCCGAGGGACTCATTATCACCGTATCTCCCAGCAGACGTGTATTTACCTCGGAAATGCCCGGCAATGAGCGCAGGAGATCCGCCTTATCCCGTGTGGTGACCGCGGTCTGGATCACTCCATCCGGATAGCCATAGTCCCGGATATATTGCATCAGCGACCGTTCCAGAGAAAGGTAACCGCTGGTAAGCCCTGTCATGCTAACGCATCCCACGGCGGATACAAGGAGAATGGAAAGCAGGAGTTTCCAGTATTTTTTTATGATCGCCCGGAACATAGAGCCTTTCATTCGACCTTACCATTCAATTTCTGCAGCGGAATCGGGGACTGCGTTCTCTCGGATTTCGATGATCCGGCCGTCCTTCATCCGGATCACCCGATCTGCTATTTTCCCGATTTCCTGCGTATGTGTAACAATTACGACAGTTTTTCCGTGAACCCGGCAAAGCGTTTCCAGCTGCATCAGGATCTGTTTTCCGGTTTTATAATCCAGCGCTCCCGTCGGTTCATCGCACAGCAGGATCCGGGACTGCTTTGCCAGTGCGCGGGCAATGGATACCCGCTGCTGCTCTCCGCCGGAAAGCTGGGGCGGATACTTCTCTTTTTTGTCGGAGAGGCCCAGCAGTTCCAGTGTCTGATCCACGATCTCCGGATTCGTTTTGGTTTCTGCGGTGAGCGCGACATTTTCCCGGACCGTCAGTTCCGCGATCAGGTTGAATGACTGAAAAACAAAACCAATATAGTTTTTCCGGTACGCGGTTCTGGCGGGTTCCTTCATGGCTGTCACATTCTGACCGTCAAAAATAATCGTGTCGCCGTCGGGAACATCCATACCGCCGATCAGATTCAGCAGGGTGGATTTGCCGCTTCCGCTGCTCCCCAGGATCACCGCCAGCTCGCCTGTACGAATTTCCAGGCTGACGCCGTCCAGGGCCCTAGTCAGGCTCTGGCCGAAACCGTAGCATTTTTTCAGATGTTCAGCCCGCAAAAGGATTTCATTTGCTTTATTCAACGTTTTCCAAGGCATTTGTGCAACAGCCTCTTGCCCGATTGTTTCAGAAGGGAACATGTCAGATAACTTCGACACATATTGCAGATTACGAACCGAAAAAGCTTCGTTGTCTGGGTAATCGGCCTGTAAATCACGTGAAAGGTTTTCTATCAATTCGTTTCCCCCAGTCTTTATGGCCGTTGATGATCTTTCCAATATGATAATACGGCATCAGAGGTTCCTGGTCGGCAGTGACTGTTGCACGATACTGGGCATTCTTGATTTCCGCTTTTATGCCGACAAGAATATCGAGGCATTCCCGCTGATTTATCAACATCTGCTTAGCCGTCCTTTATGGTGGTCTTGCATTGAATTCTGATAGTCTTTCTCATTTCAGTATGGCGTTTGCCATCTGCGCCGGTCTCAGTGGAATAAGCTTAGACGTAATAATGACCGGAAATACACTTGACCATGGTACCCTTTGGTTTCATCTGACGAATCGATTCCGGCACTGAGTACTTGCCCATTTCGTGCCCCTAACAGCCCGGGACATACCTAAACTGTATCACGAAACGAGCAAAAAAACAACACTTTTTCGAAGGATTTTCTCTTGAAGAAATGTTGAAACTCAAAGGATGGAAGGCTGTTCGACGGAGATGGGGGAATAAGTGGAGTCAGCTGCTCTGGACACCAAATTTACCGAATTGCTGTGGTTAGACAAAGTATCAGAATGATATTCGGGACAATTAATTGCTTCGTTCAAATTTTTTCCATTTGCAAGCATTCTCCCCAAGGAACTGTTTGCTTTTATCAGGGCATTTCCGGTAATGATTTGATGTACACCATAGGGAATCTTGATGATATAAAGCGCGGATTATCAGGTCTGCCCCCATCTGGAATCTGGCGTTTTTTCATACATTCAAAGAGTTTATATGTGGCGCGCAAAGAATATAACTCCGGGCCGTCCCCATCATGAAATGGACGAGTTTGCTTTCCGGCACCCACGGATGGAACAGGGCAAGCGGGCCAAAGTGTTCGCCCCCTTTGACGCCCTGGACGGCTACGGAGAAAGCGTTTCCAGCAAAAATACCGTATACACGGACAAAATCATTCTGGACGAAAGCGAGAAGGAAGAACTAAACCGCCGCCTGACGATCCTGCGCAATCTGACCTATAACAGCCGCATGGCAAAGGTCAATCGGGTAACCGTCACGGTGAAATACTATGTTCCCTGCACAGACGAGCATTCGTTTTCCTGCGGGATTCGCGGTCAATACCTGACGGAAACCGGTGTCGTCTGGAAGGTGGATATGGAGATTGGCCAGACCATCACCGTAGGCCGGAAAAGTTTTTCCTTTGAGGATATTGTATCTATCTCCGCAGAAGACGCGCGTCTTTTCGACTTTTACCCGGAAGAATGAATCTCCCCTTGTCTGTAACCTGAACAGGTAGTATAATCCTAAATGCCATGATAAAGCAGAAAGGAAATGAAGATGTGCGGACGATTTTTTGTTGAGGGAGAAAGTGAAAACGAACTGCTGACCCGGATGATCGAGGAAGC
>JAFQZI010000061.1 GCA_017406005.1 Oscillospiraceae bacterium
GATGCCAGGATAATGTTTTCAGTCGGGTGTCTCCCCAGATACCAGCTCGGTAAAGATTCACTCACCGTCATGCTCTTTCCGTGCTGCGGCGGGCATTCGATGATCAGAATGTCATACGCGTGGCCGGTATCCGTTTCGATAAACGTCTGGATCTTCCGGGCCAAAAAAGAAGACAGCCTGGTCCGAATCCAGCTGTCTCCGTAGGCATAGGCCAGGTATTCGGAATAATATCGCCGGGCCAGCTCTCTTCGAGCCAGCTCGGCAAGCAACTTTTTATAAGGATCGTCGCACGCTGCCCGCGCGTCGGGATAGTCATTGTTCATTTTCAGCATTTCCTCTTGCGTTTATGATAGTATTATGATAAAATTCTGATAACATAAAAAGGAGGAATTCTAATGTTGCACATTCGTCCAGTATCTGATTTAAGAAATAAATATCCGGAAATTGAAGATACCGTACTGAAAACCAAAGAGCCGGTTTTCCTGACGAAGAACGGATACGGTTCTATGGTTGTTATGAGTCTCGAACAGTACTCAGCACTTACCGATGGGATAGAGCTTGCGCTGGATGAAGCAGACCGTGCCGCTGCTATGTCAGAAACCCGATACACAGGTGATGAAGTATTCGCCCGCGTGAGAAAGAACCTCCATGGACAAAAAGCAATATGAGCTCAGGATCCTGCCCCTTTTTGAGGAAAAGCTGCAGGAAACGGTAAACTATATCGCATACCGGCTGCATAATCCTATTGCAGCAAATGCTCTCCTGGATGCAGTCGAAGCTGCTATTTATGAACGGCTTAAAGCTCCGGAAGCATTTGAACCATATCGCTCTCAAAAGGATCGTGAGCATGTGTACTATGCAATCCCAGTTAAAAACTATTTTGTGTTTTATGTCGTTATTGGTAATATTATGGAAGTACGTACCCTCGTCTACAGCAGACGTGATCTGCCTAAAATAGTTTAACTGAATTAAAATCGTTCTTAAAACATATTTCAGGAAATATTACATCTCGCTCTGCATCAGCTTCTCGAGCGTGAACCCTGCCAGACGGCAGAGGACCACATCGCTGAGAGAACGCAGATCGGAAATACCGGTATCGTCCAGGGAAGTCCCTTCCCCGTTGATCTCCTTAATAAACTTCGCCGCTGAGGTATCACCCTTGGCGGCTTTTTGTATCATACCGAAGACGATATACGCTGCGCAGGTCGGCCGGACACACAGCTGCGTCAGGCACTCGCGCACATCATCGGATAAGGGCATCGGCGAAGAAAGCATGTGGCTGCACAGCCCGCCTAAGGTTTCAAGATTCTTTTCTTCCATAACAATTCTCCTATTTATTTCAATCTAAATTCAGCACGGACGGAGCAGCAGGAGCGGATGAGAAATGTTCCCTTCCGTGCAATTCATCAGTAGCTCGTGCGTAGGAATCATCGCAATCGTCCCTGCAGGTTGTAAAACACCTGAGCTCCGACGAGCTCAAAATCTTCATTCAGATTGTTGTTTACCAACTTCATCGTAAAATGCAGCACTCTCCTGCACATGGGCCTTCTCCGGAAGACGGCAGGAACTCTGCTGCTGTCCGGTCTTGTACCGACGACCCGATTTGCATCATACACAGCGTCATCAACCACCTGCAGGTTTGTCAGATCCTTCTGGGTCTCATAATCCGTCAAATACCAGAGCTCCGTATTCTCAAGCTCATATGCCCCCAGCGTAACAATAACGGAATTCACATTTTTCCGGTTATCATAGCTGCCGAAGTTCATCGTCGGAAATCGGAACAGTCGTTCAAACGCATAGCCATAATCGTTGTATTGATTATGTAAACCAGTCAGCTTGCCCTGCTGATTGATATGAAAGATCTCCCCTGCTTCCTGAATCAATGCAACAGCATTGGTGTTGGTGAGGTAAAACCATGAGGGATCCTTATAACCGGAGAGCTCGTAATTCCATGCCCAGGTGTGACCGTTGACCGTGAGATAGTAATGCGTCCCGTCATCTACAGAACAAACCAGATCTTCATCAATCCCTGCAATATCTGTCAGATATCCTGGTCTTTCGACTGAACCGTTGATCTTCCTGCTGATCCCAACGATATTGTTCTCATTGGCAGCAGTCGTATCAAGGATTATGTAAACTCCGCTCCGATTGGCAAACACCAGGTTGTTCTCAACCAGCTGGATAGACCAAGGCAGGTCACAGCCTATACTGGCATTGATCGGGATATAAGGCAGGTCAATGTAGATTCTATCGTTTAAAACCTGTGTTCCCAGCGTTGTCTTTCCTACTGAACCTTCTTTAAAGATGATCAGATTATCCTGCTGCTTGCCGAAGCCTGTTATGCGCTCTTCCGTCGAGCTGGCGAGTTGAACTTGTTCCATCGGGAAATAAGACGCATCCATCTTTATATTGCTGTTTCCGGACCAAAAGTAGGCATTCGGCTGGTCTTCGGATCCTGCCATCACAACACAGAGTTCACCGGTTCCGCCATACACGGCAGCATACCGGCAGTCCATAATAGATTTCTGTGCATCGGGATTGGATAATTCATACGTTATCCTGACCGTATTGTTGGTCGGCGGGTCAGTGACCGGCGGAGCCGTCTGGAAAATCACTTTACCGTTTGTCCTATCATAACTCCATCCGGATGTCATGTGCACACCGTCTACTTCGACATATGTGACACGGTTTGCTATAACAGGCAGAGAATACGTCCTGGAGCCGTTGACGGCGTTATACCAAACTGTCTTCCGGGAACTGAGCCGGTTCTCCGGCTGGTACAGATCTCCCGCTCCGGTAGAGGGGGAAGCATTGATCAGAATAATGGGCTCATAGGGATAGACTGTTGCAGCCGAAAAAGACCAGGCGTCGTTTTCATACACAGCCGTAATCTCTTTGTAGGCCCCGGTGGTCTTGTAATACAGCTTATCGCTGTATGTAAAAAACGTACCTCTTACCAGAGGCAGGCCGGTGCAAAGCAGCTGCCCCTCAGCCACTAACTCGTTACCCACGTCTCTCAGCTCGGACGGAGCAGTAAGAGCGTCGGAAGCATTTGTATTCCGAGCACCTTGATCAGCCTCACCGCGGGTGATTTGAAAACAATAAATCCCGTCGCCGATATGGGCAAAAATGAATCCGTGCCAGAAGCGCTGGTAAGCTGCAATGCCCAGCCCCAGCATTGTGCTGTTCAGAAAAACCTGCCCTTTGCGGGAACAGAGCATACCGTTGCGCCAGAGGAGATTTTTCATCTCCGGGCTCTCATTTGTCTTCAGCCGGTAATCCGGATCCCAGAGGTTGATCCCTCCGCAAAGATTGGAATAATCCAGGACATATTCCTTTTTCGGTGAAGCCGCCTTTTTCATGTTTGTATATCTGGGCTGCATCAGTCATCCTCTTCATAAAGATAGACATACGCATCTTCCATAAAGACGCAACGGTCACAGCCGGCGACCTCACCCTCAAAATCCAGATAGACGGTATCGCATTCTTTGCCGCATACCGGACAGATCGGAATGAATTCTTTTTTCACCGGCGGCTCCAGCTGATAGTCGGGAATGTATTCTCTCATTAGCACCTCCGCAAAAAATAAGAGAGCCGATATCCCGGCCCTCTCGGAATCTGATTTTTAATTTTCCCAGTATAATAATATCATATAGAAAGTGTATAATCTCGTCTAAATCTGTCTAAATGTGTCTAAAACTGTCTAACTTCGAAAAATATGTTCCGCTGCTTTCAGAGCTTTCTCAAAAAGTATATATGCACCCGGTCTGCTGATATCCAGTTCCTCTGCAATTTCGCTCATTTTCATGCCTTCAACATATTTACAGTAAAGCAGTTTCTGCATTTTGGCATCCGGAACTTTTCTGATCAGACTCAATACGTTTGCCTGAATCACCGCCAGCTCATTGAGCCGTACCGAAAGCTTAAGCTCCTCTTCCACAATATCAATCATTGTATTCTCAAATTTATCATTTGTTTTGGAAGGATTCCTCCCGGCTGTAAAGCTGAGATGCGTTGTTGTATTTTCCACTATGGAACGGAGAGAAGCAATATAATCCTTTTCACCCCGAATTTTCTCATCAGCCTCCAGATATTGTTCCAGAAATCTCTCGATCTCAAGCGTACTCGTCTTTTCGCTCATGTTCTTTCCTCCAGCGTTCTATCTTCTTTATGGCGTTTTTTTCAGCTGTCTTGAAAACAAAAAGTTTTTTCCATCCGGTTGGCGGTTTCTTCTGTATCTCTTTTACTCTGCGGATAAGAGAATCTGCCATTTCCAGCTTGTCGGTATCCTGAAACCCGCCCGCGGAAAAATCATGCCAGATTTTAACCAGGGTACCGGTTTTCTCCCGGAATTCCGAAGCGAGTTCTACGGCTGCTTTTTGTTCCTCTTTCAGTTTTTTCAGGATATAATCTCCTCCTACCTTTGTGTAGAAACAGAAGTCCTCGGAGAGGAAGAAGCTTTCCACTTCTTCCTTTCCCTCGGCGGCTTCCTGATCATCCGGATGCACCAACAGTTTTGCGGAATATTCCCGGTAATCCTCGGCAGCCTGCACCACGACGGCATTGAGCAGATCCTGCACCGGCCCTTTGTTAAAATGATCAGATATTTTCATGGCAGCAGCTCCGCCCTGACCGCATCGATCAGCGCATTCTGTGTTTTATTCTTCTTCCCGAGCACAGCCATAATGCGCTCATCGATTGTGCCCTCGGTGATGATATGCTGGATCACAACCGTTTCGGACTTCTGACCCTGCCGCCAGAGGCGGGCGTTTGTCTGCTGATACAGCTCCAAACTCCATGGCAATGAATACCAAATGATCTGATTGCCGCCCTCCTGCAGA
>JAFQZI010000062.1 GCA_017406005.1 Oscillospiraceae bacterium
CCTCGGTGATGATATGCTGGATCACAACCGTTTCGGACTTCTGACCCTGCCGCCAGAGGCGGGCGTTTGTCTGCTGATACAGCTCCAAACTCCATGGCAATGAATACCAAATGATCTGATTGCCGCCCTCCTGCAGATTTAGCCCATGCCCGGCAGACTGCGGGTTGATCAGGCCCACCTGCAGCTCTCCCCTGTTCCATGCCCGGATGCTCTCTTTGCTGTCAAGCTGAGAGAAGGCATAACCCTTGTCCCGGAGCATGGCGGAGATCCTCGTCAGATCATGCCGGTAGCTGTACACCACCAGAACCGGCTTGCCGTTGGCGGCTTCCAGCAGATCCTCCAATGCCTCGATTTTCCGGGAATGAATCTTCAGAGGCGTACCGTCTCGGGAATAAGCCATGCCGTTTGCCATTTGCGTGAGCTTGTTCGCCAGTGCCATCGCATTTTTCGCCGTGACCTCTCCTCCGGCCAGGCTGACGCTCATCTCCTGCGTCAATGTCTGATACATCCGCTTCTCCGGCTCGCTCATGTATACCTTATAATCTGTTGAAATCAGCTCCGGCATCTGTAAAAAATCCATTGCTTTCATGCTTATCGTTATATCTCCGATTGCAGCATAAATTGCTTTTTCGGCTCCCGGCTTCAGCTTCCACTCTTTGGGATGATCCTGATACCAGCTGACCGGTGTAAAATAATACTGCTGATACCATTTCAGGCTCTTCCCCAGGCGTTCTCCGCCATCCAGTACGCCAAATTCCGACCACAGGTCCATCAAACCGTTGCTTGCCGGCGTGCCCGTCAGCCCGATGACACGCTTTGCCTCCCGGCAGAGCCGGTACACAGCTCTCGTCCTCTGTGCGGAATAATTCTTGAAGCTGGAAAGCTCGTCCAGAACAACGGCATCGAACAGGTAGATCGGCCACTTCTGCGTGACCAGCCACTGAATGTTATCCCGGTTGGTCACGTATATCTGTGCGTCCGCCTGCAGCGCAGCCAGCCTCTGCTTCGGTGTACCGAGCACAACGGAAACTTTCAAATCTCTCAAATGATCCCATTTTTCCACTTCCACCGGCCAGACATCACGGGCAACTCTCAACGGAGCCACAACAAGAACTTTTTTGATCTCCCCTGCCTCCAGCAGGTCTTTCAAGGCTGTCAGGCAGATCGCTGTTTTGCCGAGCCCGCAATCCAGAAAGGCTGCCGCAGCCGGATGAATTTTGATAAAATCGATTGTAAATTTCTGATAATCATGTGCGTGAAACTGCATCTTTTTCTCCTTGAATTTTTAAGTGTGTGACGATCATGACAGTCTTATCGTAAAGTTCTTATAGGATAAAAATTTATCTCTATAGCGAAGTTCTTGAAATGACCATCTTGATCGTCACTTTCAGTTTACATAATTTGTTTAATTCCCTTCAAATACGGACTTTAACCTGAGCCCGGAAATCATGGAACCCTTATTGGTTTTTTTCCTGATAAAGCCAGACAGTTCCAAAGCCGTGTAAAAATCAGTAGTACTACGGGTATATTCCCCGTTTCTGGCACAATGCGCCCTGTATTCCGTATAGAGCTCTCCTGATTTCTGCGTAAAAGAAATATCGACATCGCAGCACTCTTCCAGAAATTCACCGAACCAGTCATTGCTGTCCTTATAGGCTTGAACGGCTTTTCGAACAACCCCAGGAGTTGTGATTTCATAATCATTACCGATGACCTCTTCCGCGCCATCGATAATCCACTGCATGATCGCCTCAGCAGATTCTTTAAAAAGATAATCCGAATAGTTTTTAATATCCGAACTGCCCTCGATCTTCGCATTGAACGGAATCACGATCAGCCTGCGCCAGGTACCTGCATCCGATGCGCCGACACGCGGAAGATGGTTGGTGTACAGCACCAGGGTGTGCGACGGGGTAAAGGAAAACGGGTCTTTGTACTTCTTTTCGGCATAGATTTCATCGGTAGAGCATAGTTGCTTTACCATAGCGGTATTGAGGCGCATGCCTTCCTCCAGTTCGGAAGCTATGATCAGCCTCTTCCCTTTCAGCTCCGCCATTTCCGGCTTCACATTCCGTTTGCAGCCGACGGTAAGCGTATCTGCCGAAAGATTCCCGGCATAGCTACCGAAAACTCTTGAGACTGTATTCCAGAAGGTACTTTTGCCGTTGCGTCCGTCTCCATAGGCGATGATGATGGCTTCCAGATAAACCTTACCGATTGCAGCCAGCCCGACAACCTGCTGCACATAATGGATCAGATCCTGATCCCCGCAAAAGAAGACCTGCAGAGCCTCTTCCCAGATTTCTTTCCCCTTTTCACCGGGAGAGACAGCCGTGATCTTTGTGATATGATCTGCCGGATCCTGCGGCTGAGCACCTGCCAGCCCTTTTCGCAGATCATAGGTGGCATCGGGCGTATTGAGCAGGAATTCATTTTTATCCAGATCGGATACTTTAAGCCGTACCATAGGTTTGGCGGCATCCAGAGCGCCTTTGATATAATGCATATCACGCCGTTTCATCACAAACTCTTTATACTTCACTGCGCCGGCAAACCTCCTGCCTGCAGCAGCTATCTTTTCATCACGGGAAGCTGTCAGTTTATCCGTATATTTTTTCCCGGGGCCGATTTCTTCTTCCCTCTCTCCAAGTTCTATCAGCTCCTGTACGGCAGATTTCAGCTGATCGGAAGCATCGGCAAGCTGCAGATCAAGGAATTCTTCCAGGCATCCGAGCGCAAGCTGGCGGCTCTCATTCCAACATTTACCGTCATATCTGAGAAAATCCGTTGCCTCGGTAAAACAGACCTCGTCCTTGCATTCCCTTACAAAAACTTTTGCCTGGCCAACGTCGGAATAATCCGGAGGTTTCAGGGAAACATACTTAAAATCATTGCCGTAGGCTTCCGGATCAACATATTCCGGATCCGTAAGAATCTTTTTCTGATAGAACTTCATGGCGCTGTTCCAGATGGCAGCCAGCTCTTCACTGTCCAGCGGCGGAACACAGCGCTCTGCCTCGGCAAGAAACAGATCCCGTGCCTTGTCCGTGTCTCCGAACCGCTTCAATACCTTTACAGCAACGGAATACATGGTGGTATTTCTCTGCCCCTGCGGAATGGGTGAGGAGAAAACAGGGGTCAGGGAACAGGGTTCAGGGGACAGATTATCTTCATCAGCATTTTGCTCGGACGGTGGAGTTAGTTGAATCCCCCCGCCACTTCGTGGCCCTCCCCCCTTTAGGCAAGGGGGGCACGAGATGCTGCCTCTCTCCTCTTTTAGCTCGGACGGAGCACTAAAAGCGTGCTTCATTGTGCCCTTCCGAGCAAATTCTGAGCACTGCGAGCGGTCAGCATAACCAGACGTTCCGCCTTTCAACTGTAAATATTCACTCAACAACGTTCCCTCATAACATTCGATTTCAGGGTTCTCGGTGCCGAAGAAGAACCGGGCTGCATCCAGAGCCTGGGCGTCAAAATACGGGAAGTATTCATACACCCTCTGCTTCATGGCAGCATATTCTTCCGCACCGGTGCACTCTTCTATCGGGAAGAAAATATGGAACTTCGGCCTTGCCAGTCTCCCGTTTTTCGCTTTCATGTGTGAGCGGGAATAGTGGATAATGATTTCAACTCCGGGGAACGCATCGCGGATATCTTCCGGAGATAACCATTCTGCCGGATCGTCGGAAAAATCATTGTCGACATCGAATGCCAGACAGGTGGAGCGGATAAAGTTATCCGTACTGCGGTAATTGCCTTTGTATTCCGCACAGACATAATCATGCGAAAAAGCCTCTTTCAGGGCCTCATCGCTCAGATCCGGCAGCCGGTGCGGATACCGGCAGTTTTTCGGATCATTGCGGGTATCCGTATAATAAATAGTGATCATAAATGTTCTCCTATCATTAAGATTTGATTGACTTTTGGACGCAAATTTGCTATCGTTTTTCTATAAACGGGATGATTGGATTAAAAGAAAGGGGAAGTGAAAATGGCTACCTGGTCCGATTATAAAAATCACGTCAGGGAAACAAATCCTGAGATTGGCAAAGATATTGATGAAGTCGAAGCTCTCTCCAAGATTGTCGGTGCTATGATTGAACAACGGCATAATCTTGATCTTTCTCAGCGTGAACTTGCCGAGATGTGTGGATTGCCTCATTCATCGGTTGCAAGAATTGAATCCGGAAAATCTTCACCAAATATCAGCACGCTTCTGAAAATTTACAATCAGCTTGGGCTCCGCATCGATGTACATCCCGTACAACATACTGCCCGACTTTGAATTCATTCTTCTCTCCCCTGTATTTGCAGGGGATTTTTTTTATGTCTTTCTGTAGTAGTCCATCTCATCGCCTTCCGCTTTCAGCAGAAGCCCTTCTGCCCAGGGAGGCGTTTTCCCCATGATTTCGCAGAGCTCCTCCGGGCTCAGGCTGCCGTCGGCTTCGCAAATAATTTCATCATGCACATGCATCACAACCAGCCGGTCACCCAGATTGCCAATGGCATAGCACAGCACATCCCTCGCCGTGGCCTGGACGATGTTTTCCACGAGCTTCGGCCCGTAGGTTTCCAGCCGTTCCCATTTTTTCGAGGGCCCAATGCCGTAATACGTGATACAGTCGGACCCGAAACGGTTTGTACCGAGCCTTGCCCCGTAATAGGCAAGCCGCCTCCCAGATAACAGCTCGATAAAAAGGAAGCCTTTTTCCCAGATGAATCTGAATCCGTGGCTCTGCGTGGTAGCACGGTAGATCACGGCATTCATGGCCGCATCCCCGATGTCATACCAGAACTTGACGATTCTCGGATTTGCCGCCCGCCAGGCATCTACGATGGGCTGCAGCTCACTCTCCTCAAGGCCCATTTCAAGAGCTCCCATTTTCTCGAGAGCTCCGACACTCCCGCCGTAACCCAAAGCCAGTTCCGCAATTTTGCCTTTCGTCCTCAGGTGTGCATTCTGCCCGTTTTTCTCCACCGGCACATGGAACATCTGCGAGGCGGAAGCGCAGTAAATGTCCTGCCCTTCTGCAAAAGCTCTGATCCGCCAGCGTTCTCCGGAAAGATATGACAGAATTCTGGCTTCAATAGCACTCTCATCAGCTACAAGAAACTTAGAAGGAGAATTCCCAATGCGGTCGCTATTCTCGTCTTCCTCTTCATATAGCTCGGACGGTGCAGTTGGAGCGGTAGGAAATGTACCCTTCCGAGCCGATGAGGCATTGCCGTGGCGTATACCGGGAATAAAAGCAGTCCTCACCAACTGCGAGAGCACATCCTGCACATCCGGATATCTTGCTGCCAGCGTCTTGAAATCTCCCGCTGTCAGAAGCCGCCTTACGTTATCCAGATCATCCATATGGTTCTTCGGCAGGTTCTGAAGCTGTATCCGCTTGGAAGCAAACCGGCCTGTCCGGTTGGCTCCGTAAAACTGGAAGAGCCCCCTCACCCGGCCGTCGGCATTCACGGATGCCTGCATCGCCTGATATTTCTTGACAGAGGATTTTGAAAGCCGCTGCCGGAGCAGGAGCACCTGGCGAACCACATCTGACAATTCCCCTTTCAGGAGCTTTTCCACTTCCTTTTTCCCAAGGGAATCTACGGTCAGTCCCTGCTCCTGCAGCCACCACTTGAGCTGTGAAACGGAATTCGGGTTATCCAGCCCGGTGAGCTTTTCGAGTGCTTCTGTCAGTTCCTGTGTTACTGCTTCATTTAGCCGGATTGCATTGCAGACAAGCTGCCGGTCAACGGCAATCCCCCTGTCGTTGATCCTCTCGGAGTCCCAGAACTCGCGCCATACGAAGTCGGGAACGGGCCAGGGTGAGAGTTTTTCACAGATTTCGATCTCCGCTTCCACATCCCGCCTGCAGTATTCGCAAAACATCTGCCATTCCGGATCATCCTGCATCGGCAGGAAGGAGGAGGATTTACAAAACTTGCGGATCAGATTTTTGCCGGTATCCAGCTTTCCCTGCCGGAGGTGCATGACCTCACTGACCTTCTCGAGGCTCATCGGCAACCCCAAATAGGCCCCCCACGTCATGACGCATTTGAACTGCTCCGGTTCTATAAACGTATTGGCCGGATAGCCCAGGAACTTCGACAGGCAGACCCTCTCAAAATTGCAATTGTAGGCCCATTTCGTGACCTTCCTGTCCGTCAGGGCCCGGAGGATCTCCAGCGGGATCAGCTCATAGTGTGCGATGTCAGCAATTTCAACCGGCCCTCCGTCCACGCTGTATGCGAGGAGAAGGATTCGGAAATCCCTTGCCTCCGCATATTTGTAAACACCGACTTTCGTCAGGTCTGCCGAAGAGGAAGTCTCCAGATCGATAAACAGATCTTTCATAGCTTTTCCGCCTTTCTCCGTGACCTGCCCTCAAAAGGGCAGATCACTTTCATCGTCATCCGGAAGCACCTGAAAGTCGTTGTCGATCCTCGGCCCCCAGCCGATACGTTCGCCCTTCCGGATGAGCTGAATCCCATTCAACGCAGCCGCAATCCCTTTTGAGACGCCTGTGTTGTATGCATACAGCGTGACGGATGCATTCACCACACAGCCGGAATAGATCTCAGACGGATCTATCGGATTGAGTTCCCGGTCAACCACCGGAACCCTTTCTTTGCTGGACGCATTCAGGTAATAGCTGTTCTCATAGGCTTCCTGCCCCGGCTTATCCAGATCGCCGTCATGCAGCGGACACCGGAGAAGGTTCAGCTTCGGCTTTGTTTTTCCGGTCATCAGCTTACGATCTCCCGCATCATAGGCAGCTTCCAGAGCTCTCTGATACGTATTCAGTACGTCCACATCTTCTTTTCTGATAATCAGGCAGGCACCGTACTTCGGTGCGGAGCCATTGATCGATTTCGGCTGTGCAAGAGCCGGATAGTTGATAACGCCTTTCAGAACAACGCGGTTGGAAGTATTGTTTTCACTCATTTTTAAGAAAATCCCTTTCTAAAATATTATGTTTGCGCGGATTTCCGCTCCGGCTCCGCGCCGGCCGTGCTGGTGATCAGTCTTCCTCGTCCGGCAGATCAGCAAGTGACGCTACATACCTGCCGGCAGACACCGCTATAAAGCTGATGGCAACACACAGATCCATAAGGAATTTTGCTTTCGCAGAAGTCATTTTTCTTTGCTCTCCTTTCCTCGGGCGTATCGGTTTTGCCCTACACCTGGTAAACGGACGCTTTTTTCGAATTTGCACGGATTCACAAAAAAAGTTTTTCAGGGTGGCGCTCTTGCCCTACACCCGGTAAACGGACGCTTTTTCTGAATTTGCACGGGACACTGCAAAACTTTTTTATTGCAGCAGATCCCGGAGATCGGCCCAGTCTTCCGCAAGCCGCTTCAGGAGCTTTGTCTTCCTGTCATGGTAAGTCATATTCGGCAAGCCCATAGCTTTTGCAGCCTGCCGCTCAGACATACCGGCCATGATGCATTTACAGATCTTTCGGTCTTCGGTTCCCAAAGCTTTGACCCTTTCCCGTACATGCATCTGGATTTCACGTACGGTGTCGACCGCAAGCAGCTCGTTTTCAATCTCTCCGCCTTCATCTGCCAACCGTTCGGACATTTCCTCAATGGAATCCATCCTCTCAGGGCAGAAGAATTTGCACTGATCACAATCGCCAAAACAATTGCGATAGCTCGGAGCATGACATTCGTGTGCGCGCCGCTTCTCCTGGCGCAGTCTGTAGAGTTCTCTTTTCTGTACTTCGTAGTACTCGTCGCTGACTGCAACCTTTTCATAGATACCCGGAACAACAATTTCTTTCATGATCTTTCCCTTTCCTCCCCGGAGGCAGGAAGGGGCAGCAGACCAACAAAAAAAGCCGGTAATCTGTTTCTGGCAGACTACCGGCTATGGCGATTCCCGAAGAAGAGCGCACGAAAGCTAAGCACCGGTTCTGCCGGATCTCTCAGGCGGTTTGCACCGCCATGAAAAACCCTTATGATCCGCTGCCCCTTCATGCGCACTCAGGGACTATCAAATTTTTTTATATATTTCCGGCTTATACCAGCCGAATTGAACGATGATACTTTTATCATGCAAACCTGACAGGTTTGGCAGGTTTTAAAAACAAAAAAAGCCGGAACAAACAGATCCTTCGAGCTGACGGATGAATCCGTACTCGTTTTCACTGTTTGCTCCGGCTTTATGAGTGGCTCATACTATCTGTTTCGCCTGCACCGGAACCGGTGCGGCATGGTGGCCCTCTTACGCTCGGTAGCGAGCATATTTCATATTATTTCTATTCAGCTTGCCTGGTTCAGAATTCTTATGACTTCAAGTGTTTCCGTATCAACCAGGTATTCCTGACCGCATTTTTTGCATTTTTCTCCGGTTATGCCCTTCGCCCCTTCATAGACATAGGTCAAGGGCCGATTGCAGAAAGGACATTTCGGCTTCCCGCGAAGATTCATGCGTAATACTTCCTTTTTCGTAATCGTCTTAATCAACAGAAATACCTCCCCTGTTTCCGGCCGCCCCAGCCTTTTCTTCAACTTTTTTCTTTTCCATACTGTCATTCTTCAAAAAGCTCAGAATTGCATTCTTTACACCGGTATCAATCTCAAGATCATAGGCACTCATTGCAAGATTAGCTGCCAGATCCCAGACATCGTCATGTAATTCATATCCCGGTCCGAGCGTAGAGAAAACCTCGGCGGCTTTCCAATACCCTTCCGCGGCATCAGCAACCCATTCTTCCAGGTACATCACATAGAATTCTTCATAAATCGAACCTATCTGAGGAATCCCTACATCCAGTTCAGCACCCATATAGAAGAGATATACCCGCTTTCCGTCAGGCAGCGTCGTCTTAAATCCGTCACCGATCATCCAGGCCGGATCCCCGTTTGTGGCAGCACAATCGATTACACGTTTTTTATATCTGGAATACGTTCTATTGGCTTCACTGAAATCTTCACTCATTTGCGGAACTCCGCAATCTTCCCCGGTTTCCCTGACGAGGAAGAACAGCGGTTCCTGGCCTTTCAGAACTGCGTTGACATACTTTGTGGTAACGGGAGACCATTTCAGAAGGCCCTCTGCAGTCTGGACGTTCAGTGTTTTGACAAATTTTCTCAGAATACTGAGATTGTCCGTCCCCTCAGAAAAATCGCCGGAAATCAGAGCATCAATGCTGACTCCGAAATGGCGGGCAAGCTTCCAGATAACATCCGTTGCCGGGATGCTTTCATTTCCGGCTTTTGAAAGCCTGGAGATATACCCTGTCGAAATGCCAATCGCTTGCTCGACTTCTCCTACTTTCAATTTCTTCTGCTGTATGATGTTGTTGATGTTTTCCACCAGCTGTTTCCGATTAAATTCCACGGTTTGCATCTCCTTTGAAAATTGTGTCATCATAATACATCTATTTGAATTATTTGTCAAGTACTTTTTTATTTTGAATTAAAAATATTTTTTCGTCTTCTCTTTGAAGAGAATGAACTGAAGAATGACGCAGAGAAAAAAGACAGCTACGATCAACGAAATCAACCGGGAGAGCAATTTCTACCAGACGATCATGAAAGAGAGGGTGCTTGTTGGCTAAAGAACAGCACTGAAAACATTCTCCAGACTTTGCATTTTCCCCGGCCCACAAGCCGGGTATTTTCTTCCTTAATTTTTTATCATAAAAACCTACAGATTACGGATAAGCAGGCAGAGCGGGAGGGCCCCTGTTGGAAACCCCGTTTTCAACAGTCCCTCCCCTGCCGTTCCTAAACGCATAATACTAAAACAATCATTCTCCCCCGTTATCTCAGAAAACCCTGTGCACCATGCACAAAAATTGGCCACTGATTTTGGTAAATTCGCCCATCAAAAAACCTTTGCACTGATTGACAATTATCATGTATAATAGTAATTTAGAGTTAACATAATTTGAAGGAGATCCTGAAATGGCTGAGAAAAACACACAGGCAAACCTTGGATTTGAAAAACAGCTCTGGGACGCAGCATGCGTGCTCTGGGGCTCTATTCCTGCGGCAGAATACCGGCAGATTATCGTAGGTCTGATCTTCCTGCGTTACATCTCCGCTGCATTTGAAAAACGGTATGCTGAACTGGTAGCAGAGGGCGACGGCTTTGAAGATGACCCTGATGCCTACATGGAAGACAATATCTTCTTTGTACCGGAATGTGCCAGATGGAATTATATTGCTAAATACACCCACTCCCCCGAGATCGGCAAAGTGCTGGATGATGCCATGCGTGCCATTGAAGAGGAAAACAAAACGCTGAAAGGCGTCCTGCCCAAGGTCTATGCCAACCCCGATCTCGATAAAAAGGTTCTGGGTGAAGTAGTTGACCTCTTTACCAACAACCTTCATATGGACGGCTCGGAAGAGGATCAGGATCTCCTGGGCAGAACCTATGAATACTGTATCGCTCAGTTTGCCTCAAAAGAAGGCAAAGGCGGCGGTGAA
>JAFQZI010000063.1 GCA_017406005.1 Oscillospiraceae bacterium
GAGAAGATCGGCCGGATGCCGGTTGCCTCACCGGTCAGCTTCGTATCCGGGATGCCGAGACGGCTGATGGCTTCCGTGTGCCACGCACCGTTTGCAACAAGCCGGATCATATCGTTCAGCTTAAAAGCATCCAGAAATACGTTCCATTTTTCATCATCATAAGGGAGACCCTTCAGATCGGCAAGGGAGGCACTGCCGTCCTTGGCGTAGGCAGGTTCTTTCCCGTCAGCCTTTTCGCCCTTCTGATATGCCTTCAGGGCCTCCTTGAGAGCGTCGGACGCAATGCGCCTGCCGTTGTCTGCGAGAGAGACCGCCTCCCAGTCGGAACGGGAGAGGACAGGATCCTCGTCAAGCGCAAAAGCAAAGAGGTTCTGAAGTTCGGTGCCGGTCACATCATCCGTCCGATAAAAGACGTCTTCCTCCACGGTATAGGTTTCGCCGTCAGAGGAGAGGAGCGCATCGTGCACATCTTTCCCCAGAGAGAAGCGGTATTCTCCGGCTTCCAGGAGATAACATCCATCGGAGAGGCTCCAGGAAGACAGATCCCGGATCGGGCAGGAGATCGTCACGGTGTCCGTATCGCCCGGATCGATCACAGCAGTTTTGGCAAAGCCTGCCAGTTCGATGGCCGGTTTTTCAATGCCGCGGGAAGGGTCATACGGTGCGTTAAAATACAGCTGAACAACATCTTTCCCGGCTTTTTCACCGGTATTTGTCACGGTTATCTCTGCGGTGACGGTTTCTTCTTCAACAGAAAAGGCGGTCAGTTCCTCCGTAAACTCCGTGTAGGAAAGGCCATGCCCGAACGGGAAGACAACATTTTCCCTGTACGCTTCCTCCTCTTCCCCGAAGCGGGTTTCATAATAGCGGTAGCCTGCATAAATGCCCTCACTGAAATGCAGGGCGTACTGCCCGCTCATGTTGGCATAGTAACTCAGCGCGGAAGCGGTGTAAGCCGGATCGGAGGAGAAGGTTGCCGGCCAGGTATCGGTTGCGCGGCCGGAAGGATTGATTTCGCCGGTAAGGATCCCTGCAAGCTCCGAAAAGCCGCGAGGGCCGGGAGCGCCGATCCAGAGGACGGCATCAATGCTGTCGAATTCCGAGAGGAACCCGAGTTCAATCGCTCCGCCGGAAGCAATTGCGAGGATCACGTGGTCATACTCTTTACAGACACTTTCAACGAGAGCGCGCTGTACACTGCCTTCTTCCATCACAGCACTGCCGGTAGGAGAAGGCGTTTTGCCATCTTCCGGAAGTGCTGAGAGCACCAGGAGAGCCTGTGAAGAAAAAGACTTCGCACTTCTGATTGCCGAAGCGTCCGGCATATGCCAGTCTCGCTGATCGGCAGAAGATCTCAGAGCGGCGAGGCGGCTTTTCACCTTGCCGAGAAGGTCATTCGGTTCGCTGAGAAGCTTCTGATAAATGCCGGTCAGATCTCTGTTGACTGCAATGTCGTGTTCGGCAAGTGCATCCAGCAGAGAAACCGCTTCGCCGGTAGATGCTCCGGGGAGAGGACGATAGGCATCATCTCCGAATACATTGAGCTTTTTTTCCTCCAGCGGAAGAAGCCCATTGTCATTCTTCAGCAGAACAAACCCTTCGTCACACAGTTCGGCAGAGAGCGCGTAGGCAGAGGCCCTTGCAATATCGACCTCGGAACCGCTCGTCGTATACTTTGCACTTTTTCGGATCCTCCAGAGCATCTGGGCGCCGGGCCAGCCGAAAAAGACCAGGCAGGCGATCAGCAGGAGAGCAATAACGGAATTTCTGATTCTGCGCCCCCGATGAATGCGCCTCTGAAAAGCGCGGAACCGTTTTTTCTGTGCTTTGCGTTCTGCACTGTCCGCACTGCGGAGCGCGGCCTTGTATTCTTTTTTGCGCTGCTTCCACTTCCGGCGGAACGCTTTGGCCTCTGCAGGGTCTGAACAGGCTTTTTTTTCTTTCAGATACTGTGCACCCTCAGCGCGAGCCTGCTTCAGATAGGCTTTCACAGCGGTTTTATCCGGTTTGGAAGAATTGCCGCCGGCGGCAGGAACTTCATCGGCAGGGAGAACGGAACCCTGCACGGGAGCCGCTTCATCGGGTCTTGTTTCGTCCATTTGTTTGTCCTTTCTATCATACAGGCTGAAAGCATTGTTTCTTCAAATATTGATATTCTATTGTACACTATTTTAAATCGGATGTACACAAAAAAATCTCAGGGTGTTCTCCGCAAATGCTTGCGTTTTCCTCTGCCAGATAGTAGAATACGATAACCAACCTGATTAATGAGCGGGAGAGACAGAAAATGGATTTTTCGAGCCTCTATATCAAGATGCTGATTTTTTCCGTGCTGCTGGTGATCGGCTACCTGGCAGCCCGGAAAGGATACCTCGGCAAAGATTTTGCCAAATCCGCAAGCTGGCTGCTGGTCAACGTTCTGCTGACTTCTTCTATTGTGAATTCCGTGCTGGGAGCCCGGCCTGACCTGCCCCAGAAAGATCTGTGGTTCGCCTTTTTCCTTCTTGCGGCGCTGACAGCCCTGCTCTATGTTATCGCAACTGTCTGTGCCCGGTTTGACAGGAAGGAGACGGCACCGCAGACCATCCTGCTTCTGGCGGCAGTCAACACATTGTTCGTCGGGCTCCCGGTTGTACAGGTGCTCAAGGGCAGTGAGGCGGTCTTCTATCTCGGCATTTCCTGCGTCCCGTACAATGTTTTGTTCTATTCCTACGGGGTCTGGTGCCTGACAAAGGAGAAAAACGGAAATCACGTCCGCCTTGCCAATATGATCTCGCCTCCTCTGGTGGCTGCACTGGTCGCACTGGTGGTGTTTGTCTTCCATATCCGTCTGCCGAGGGCAGTGACGGAGTTTTTCAGCACGGTCTCTGCAGGCACGGTTCCCGTGTCCATGCTGGTGATCGGCGCAACGCTCGGCCCGGTCAAACTGACAGAGGCCTTTCTGAATAAAAAACTCTGGCTGCTGAGCCTGATCCGCCTGATCGTGACGCCGGTTGCAGTGTACTTCCTCCTGCGTCTGTTCGTCTCCAACGATGTGCTGCTGCTCAGCGCGGTTGTGATCGCCGCCTGCCCGACAGGAACCGTCTGCACGCCGGTCTCCATCCAGTACGGGTACGACCCGAAGTATTCTTCCGAATTCATCATGCTCACAACGGTGCTCTCCATGGTCACTCTTCCGCTTCTGCTCCGGGCTCTTTTTTAAAAAACGGGTTTCCTTTGTTGACAGAACAGGTTTTGTGAGTATAATAAAAAACAGGGAATTGATACAACCTGTCAATTTCATAAAATAACTTTTTGGAGGAAGAACATGAAAAAGCTGATTTCCCTGCTCCTGACGCTTGCGATGGTTTTTGCCCTTGCCAGTGTAGGAATGTCCGTTGCTTCTGCCGATGAGCTGAAGCCCGTAAAACTGGTTGCGTACTGCCCCGGCTCCGGTGTCCCTTATGATACGCTCGTGAAGTTCTCCGAGCTGGTTGCCGAGGCTTCCAACGGCGCCATCGATCTGGAAGTTCATGAACCCGGCACCCTCGGCAACGATGCCGAAGCAATCGAGTCCACCCGTATGGGCACGATCGACGTGATCCTCGCCGGCTCTTCCGGCTTCACTTCGTTCTATGAGCCCGCCAAGGTTCTCGACCTGCCCTTCCTGTTCGGCAGCGCTGATCAGGCCTGCGAAGTCGTCAACGGCCCGGTCGGTGATGAGATCTATGCCGGCTTCCCCACTTTCGGTCTTGTCTACCTCGCATCCGGCGATAACGGCATGCGCCACATCTCCACAACCAATCGCCCGATCCACACTGCAGCCGATGTCGAAGGCCTGAAGATCCGCGTACCGACCAGCCAGCTTTATCTGGACGTCTGGGAAGCACTCGGTGCCACACCTGTTGCCCTTGCTCTGCCTGAGCTCGCACTTGCTCTTGCCAACGGCACAGCCGAAGGCCAGGACAATGCAACTTACCATCTGGTTGCCAACGCCACCTACGACAATATCAAGTACTTCTCCTACATCAACTACATGTGGATGGGCACCACCATTGCCATCAACTCCAGCGCCTGGGATAGGCTGGAGCCCGCCGCTCAGGAAATCCTGAAAGAGCAGGCAGTTGCTGCCGGCCGTTACGGCTTTGATCTGATCGATGCCAACAATGCTGCCGGTGAAGCCACGCTGAAAGAAGCCGGTGTTGAGTTCGATGCCGAGCCAGATATCCAGTCCTTCAAAGACAAGCTTGACATTCCTGCCTACTATGACCGTTATCAGGGCGAGACCTGGTTCGACCGCGATCTCCTGAATGCTATTCTCGAAGCAGTCGGCTGATAGAAAGGATTCACTCCCGTAACGCGGTATTAAACACTTTGGACAGTTGCATAGGTCATCATCTGACCTATGCAATTGTTATAAAGGGGTGTGTAAATGAATCTTTACAAAAAAATTCTGGATACCATCGCAAAAATCGCCGCTGTGATCAGCATGATTGCCGTGCTGGTGATGGTCTCCTTCATCGTGATGGAGCTGATCCGGCGCAATATCTTCAACAAATCCTTCCGGCCGACCATTGAAATCTGCGGCATTTCCTTCCTGTGGATGGCCTTTATGGGCATTATCCCGCTATATAACCAGGGCGGCCTGATGCGTCTGGATTTTCTGATTTCGCGCGCAAAAGGGCCGGTCTATCAGATCATGGTTCTGATCAACAGGCTTGTCTCCCTGATGCTCGGCGTGATCATGGTCGTGGCCTTCTGCGCCCAGTATCCGTTTGTCAGCACCCGCTTTTATTCAACGTTTGCCACGAAAGTTCCCTATTCGGTGCAGTATTTCCCCATGGCGATTGCCGGGGCTTTCATGGCGCTCAAAGCGCTCGAACAGATGATCGAATGGTGCATTGAAGTCTTCGGCGGAGAAGGGAAGGAGGAGCAGGCATGACAGTCTTTCTGGTCGGGTTTGTCATTTTGCTGGTCATCGGTGTTCCGATCAGCATTTCGATCGGCGCGTCCGCCGTTCTCGGGTGCCTGTCCCTCGGGTATCCGATGGTCGTCATCGGGCAGAAAATGGTCAGCGGGATCGACTCTTTCCTCCTGATCGCGATTCCTCTCTTCATCTTTGCCGGGAATCTCATGAATGCGGGCAGCATCACCAAAAAGATCTTCAATACCGCAAGGGAGCTGGTCGGGTGGATCCCGGGTGGGCTCGGCCATGCCAATGTCATCGCTTCCGTTATCTTTGCCGGGATGTCCGGCTCGGCGGTGGCGGATGCAGGCGGCCTCGGTGCCATTGAGATGGAAGCAATGAAGTCGAACGGCTACGATGAGGATTTTGCCGGGGCCGTTACGGCGGCATCCTCCGTCATCGGCCCGATTTTCCCCCCGTCCATACCGCTGATCATTTACGGCAGCGTTGCCAGTGTGAGCGTCAGCAAGCTCTTTATGGGCGGTGTTGTTCCGGCGGTTATTATGGCACTGCTGCTGATGGTGATGGTCTATTACTTTGCCGTTCGCCGGCATTATGAGCGCCACCCGTTCAGCGGCAAAGCGTTGTGGCATGAGTTTAAGGGCTCCATCCTTGCCCTGATCACTCCGCTGATCATCCTCTCCGGCTTTACGGTAGGATGGTTCACGCCGACGGAGGCTTCCAGCATTGCGGTGATCTATGCTCTCATCATTTCCACACTGGTCTATCGCACCATGACATGGAAGCAGTTCCTCAAATGCCTGAAGGATTCTGCATTGTCCTCCGCCAATACACTCTTTATCATCGGCAGTTCCACGCTCTTCACATACGTGATGGCGATGGAAGGATATTCCAACAAAATTGCGAACTTTATCCTCGGCATCAGCACGCATCAGGCTGTGATCCTGCTTATTCTGAACGTCATTCTTCTTCTGCTCGGCATGGTGATGGAGCCCGGTGCCATTCTGACGCTGATGCTCCCGGTGCTCCTTCCGATCGCCAAAAAGCTGGGGCTGGACCTTGTCCACTTCGGGGTCATGCTTGTCCTGAACCTGATGATCGGCCAGGTCACACCGCCGTTCGGCGTTTGCCTGTTTGTCATCTCCGATGTCAATAAAATAAAGCTGGAAAAGCTCTACAAGGCGATCCTGCCATGGTGTATCCCGCTTATCCTGACGCTCTTCCTCGTCACCTATCTGCCCAACATCGTCACCTGGCTGCCGAATGCTCTGCTGAAATGATGCTCTGATTAGTCGGTTTTTGTCGCAATACACAAAATGCTGGACAATAAACCAGTTTTGTACTATTATGATATGTGTAATGTGTCCTCCCCGAAGCGCCCGAAGGCGGGTTTCGGAGAGCGGGCA
>JAFQZI010000064.1 GCA_017406005.1 Oscillospiraceae bacterium
GACAGGTTCCGTAATGGTGACTGTTCCTTCAAATCCGCTGGAACCTTCCTGCATCAGCCCGGCAAGAGGATCAGAATCGGACGAACCTGAAGCTAGGGAATCTAACGGACCGCCTTGCAAATCGCTGGCGACTGCGGCGACGCTTACACTTGCGATCAAAAGAAAAGAAAATATAAAAGAAAAAACTCTTTTTGTGTTCATATAATATACCGCCTTTAGGATTATTTTACCTGAGCATTGTAGCCGTTTTGACATTATTAATTGTTACTGATTTGTTAATTATGAAAGAATAAAGAGACATAATTTAATAAACATAAGATAAATAACATAAGATAATAAACACGAAATAATATACATAATATAATAAACAAAATAAAGTAAACAATAATCATATCTTTTGCTTCAGAGAGGGCTTGAAACTCTTTGCCCGTTTATGATATGATAAATAAAAGAAGAGATCCTGAAAGAAGGGATTGCGATGTTTGCAAGTGTGAAAAGCTTCGGCGTCGATGGGATCGGAGGGTATCCCGTAACGGTTGAGGTGAATATCTCCGGAGGTCTTCCTGCGTTCGAGATTGTCGGTCTTCCGGATGCAGCAGTGAAGGAATCGAGAGAGCGTGTGCGTGCCGCCATAAAAAACTGCGGATACAGTTTTCCTCCCAGCAGGCTGACAGTGAATCTTGCTCCGGCAGATAAAAGGAAAGTCGGTACTGTCTATGATCTTCCCGTCCTGATCGGTATCCTTGCTGCGCAGGGAAGCAGCAGAAGCAGGGCAGAAAGAGTGATTGATATCCCTTCAGAAGATATGGCATTTATCGGCGAACTCTCGCTTGACGGTGAAGTGCGGCCTGTTCTCGGGGCTCTCCCTATGGCAATTGCTGCCAGAAGGAATGGGATCAGGCATCTGTTCCTGCCGGCGGAAAATGCGGCAGAAGCAGCTTTTGCCGATCAGGTGTCTGTCTATCCTGTCAACAATGTCAGTGAATTGATTGCCCACCTGCGTGGGGAAGAACCGATTGCTCCGGCGTCCGAGCCGGATATTACGGCCTGGTCTGGACCATTGCTTGATTTTTCCGATGTGAAAGGGCAGGAGAATATCAAGCGCGCCTTTGAAATTGCAGCAGCCGGCGGACATAATATTCTGGTTGTGGGCTCACCGGGAGCAGGGAAATCGATGATGGCCAAGCGGCTGCCGACGATTATGCCGGACCTGTCCCGTGAAGAGATGATCAGCTGCACAGAGATTTACTCTGTAGCAGGCTTAACATCCCGTGCCCATCCAGTGATTTCCTCAAGGCCTTTCCGTGCGCCTCATCATACGGTTTCGGCAGCGGGGCTGGCAGGCGGGGGCTCTGTTCCGCGTCCGGGTGAGATCAGCCTTGCACACAACGGGGTTCTTTTTCTCGATGAATTGCCGGAATTTCGCAGCGATGTGCTGGAAGTGCTGCGCCAGCCATTGGAAGACGGTGAAGTCACAGTTTCCCGTGTTTCCGGCACGGTGAAGTATCCAAGCAGATTTATGCTCGTCTGTGCCATGAATCCCTGTAAATGCGGCTGGTTCGGGCATCCCTCCGGCCGCTGTAAATGCTCACCGCTGGATATCAGGCGTTATCACAGCAGAATTTCCGGTCCGTTGCTGGATCGGATTGATCTGATCGTGCAGGTACCGTCTCTTGAGTTCGAAGAGCTGCGCAGCAGAAAACCCGGAGAGAGCTCGGCTGCCATTAAGCAGCGGGTGGATGCGGCGCGTGCCGTACAGCGCAGGCGTTACGGAGAGAGCAGCATGTGCAATGCCTTTATCGGGCCGAAAGAACTTCGAACCTATTGTGCTCTTTCGGAAAGCTGTGAAGAACTGATGCATATGGCTTTTGATACAATGGGCCTGACCGCTAGAAGTTATGACCGTATTCTTCGCGTAGCCCGCACGATAGCCGACCTTGCCGGTGAAAAGGAAATATCAGAAGAGCATATCGCAGAGGCTGTTCAGTACCGCACACATGATTTCCGCGAAGGCTGAACCAAATTCCTTTTTTTCAACATTTATACTTTTCTATGGGAGAACCGATGAAAGACAAGCGAGAAACATCTTTCTGGCAGCGCCTCAGCCAGTCGCTGACGGCTGACGAGATGTTCCATGAGACGGAAGTACAGGCGAACCGGCTGGGTTCGCTGATCCTGCTTTGCAGCGGGATCATTCTGGTATTGATTTTAGTATTGGCTGTTCTGGGCATTTTTCCTCTCTCCATGGAGACGATCTTCCCGCCTGCCATACAGGCTATCGTTGAAGTCCTGATTCTGCTTCTGATTTGCCGCTGGAAAAAGAACGACACCTGGTGGCTCAAATATCTGCTGATAATCGGGCTGATTATTGTGTATGCCCGGCTCGACAGTATGCTGACCCATAAAGCTGCTATCCTGATGGTGCTGCCTGTTGTGTTCAGCAGCCGGTATTTTTCCAGGAGGCTGACGGTTTTTGCCTCTCTTTTTACCACTGTGGTGTTCGCCTTTTCGTCCGCATGGGGTGCAACACACGGGATGATCAATCTTAACATTGTCACGATGCCGGCCGGAACGGAGATTATTGCCACGGGCGGGTTTTTGGGAGAAGCTGTGGAGAATGCCGGTGCCAGTGCGGACATGCTGATCCGCAATACGCTCCTTTACGACTTTCTCCCCAAATGGCTGATGTTTTCCATTGCTGCCATTATCAGCTGCAACATCGCCCGGCGCGGAAGAGATATGGTGATAACGCAGCATGAAAAAGACGTAGCGAATGCCCGCATCGAATCGGAGCTGAACCTGGCCACACGGATTCAGGCGGATATGCTTCCGAATATCTTTCCGGCATTTCCGGATCGGCCTGAATTTGATATCTATGCCTGTATGGACCCTGCCAGAGAAGTTGGGGGAGACTTCTATGATTTCTTCCTCATCGATGAAGACCATCTGTGCATGGTTATGGCGGATGTGTCGGGAAAAGGTGTTCCGGCGGCTCTGTTCATGATGGCTTCAAAAATCATTTTGGCGAATAACGCTCAGTCGGGAAAAACGCCCTCTCAGATTCTGACCGACACCAATGCCGCTATCTGTTCCAACAATCGGGAGGAGATGTTTGTTACGGCCTGGCTGGGTATTCTGGAGCTTTCCACCGGAAAACTCACGGCAGCCAATGCCGGGCATGAATATCCGGTGCTGAGAAGGCCGGACGGCAGCTTTGAACTGTACAAAGATCAACACGGTTTTGTGATCGGCGGTTTGGATAATGCGAAGTACAGGGAATATGAACTGACTCTGGAACCCGGTGCCGAGCTGTTTCTTTATACAGACGGTCTGCCCGAAGCGACGGATGCGGAAGGCAATATGTTTGGCACGGAGAGGATGCTTACGATTCTCAATGAGGGAAAGGAAACCGTGCCGGACCATATTCTGAAAAAAGTCCGCGATGGCGTGGACGGTTTTGTAAACGGCGCCGAACAGTTTGATGATCTCACCATGCTTTGCCTGGAATACAAAGGAAAAACCTGATTCTGAAAATAATATCGCCGCACACTCGTAACATCCGTTGTGAGTGTGCGGCGTAATCATTTATATTGTCAGGTTCTGATGCGGAGCTGATCCTGGGTGGAACCGTCGTCCGGGAAGACTATGAATTCTCTGACATGCAGAAAAACGGTGTCTCCTTCTTTCCACTCTTTGTGGCTGAATCCGTCTGCGATAACACGGACCGTTGCTTTGCCCACTTTTACCCGGCAATCGGTTACATCTCCGAGATAGTACATCCTTTCCATCACGCCGGGAATCCCTTCCCCCGATTTGCTGAAGCGGATGTTTTCCGGCCGGATGGCGAGCTCTATACTTCCCTTATGTTCCATTTCGGGATAGGGGAGATCCGCCTCCCACTGTGTTATATGGATGACGTCGTTTTCTGCAGTCCCCTTAAAAAAGTCGACTTTCCCGAGAAAATCTGCTACGAACTGGTTTGCCGGATGGTTATAGATTTCATCCGGTGTTCCTGCCTGCTGCACGATTCCGTTATTGATAAGCAATATCCTGTCACTCATCGCCATCGCTTCCGCCTGGTCATGGGTAACGTAGACAACTGTAATACCGAGAGCTTTTGTGATGTCCTTGATCTCAAAACGCATGGATTCCCGCAGTTTTGCATCAAGATTGGAAAGCGGTTCGTCCAGCAAAAGAACCTTGGGTTCTGCCACTAGGGCCCTGGCGAGCGCTATTCTCTGCTGCTGGCCTCCCGAGAGCTGATTGGGCAGCCTGTCCGCATATTGAGTCAGATGGACAGTCTCAAGAATTCGGGATACCCTTGTTTTTATCTCTTCTTTTCCGACATGCTTGATCTGCAGAGGATAAGCCACGTTGTCAAATACGTTCATGTGCGGCCATACGGCGTAGGATTGGAAGACCATACCGATATCCCGCTTTTCCGGCGGCAGGAAGGTCTTCCCGCCGGAAACCTGTCTGTCGTCAATCCAGATTTCGCCGGTGGTAGGCGTTTCAAACCCCGCGATGATCCTTAACATCGACGTTTTCCCGCATCCCGACGGGCCTAAAAGTGTTACAAATTCTCCGTCTTGAATAACTTCATTGAATTCTTTCAGAACCGGAGTATTGCCGAAACTTTTTGTCAGGTTTTTTATTGCGATCGCAGACATCTGTGATCCTCTCTTTCTTATCCCCTCAAATTGAAAACTCGCCCTTCGTGAGCCGGTTGAGCACAAAGTTCAAAATTGCAACGATCATCAGGATCCCGAATGCCATTGCGCATGCCATCGGCTGGCTGGTAAACGTCCAGTATTCATAAAGCTGAAAGCCGATGGTTTTTGTTGTGCTGGAGTACAGCAGGGTCGTCATGGAAAGCTCATAGAGGCTCGGGATGAAAATCAGGAACCATCCGGCGGCAATGGAGGGGAAAATCAGTCTGCCGGTAATGCGAAACATTGTTTTCAGCCATGAGGCACCGGCGATCTGCGAGCATTCTTCGAGGGAAATGTGGATCTGCGACATGGCGGAAACAACTGTCCTCATTCCCATCATCAGGTATTTGATCAGATAGGCAATGATCATAATATAGGCGGTATTGTAGATGTTGATCCCGAATCCGCCCTTCATGGTCATAATCAAACCGAGCGCTATGACGACGGAAGGCGTGCCGCTTCCGAGCGTGATCAGAAAATCGGGAAGCTTTCTTCCGCGGATAGTGGTTCGCTGAAGCAGATAACTCATCGTACAGGCGACGATAATACCGACTGTCGCAGTGACTGCCCCGTAAACGAGGGAATTCTTCAGGCAGTTCATCGTCTCGATTCTTCCGAAAACGGTTTTCCAGTTGGATATTGTGAAATTCCCGGGGCGTAAGATGCTTTTTCCGACATCGATTTTAAAAGAAGTAAAAAGAATCGTCGCGAAGGGTATCAGGATAACAAGTACGGCGAAAAGCGAGACCAGTATCGTGAGAGGAATCCTCCATCCGCGCAAATCGACCCTGGCGGGGCTGACGGATTTTCCGGAAACCGTGATATACTGCTTTTTGGCAAGCACCACATCGGAAAGAAAGAGAATGAGGAGCGCCAGAACCATCAGGAAAACAGCCATTCCGGTGGCGTCATTCAAACCCTGCTGGCCGAGAGAAACGTATTCGACGATACGTGTTGTCACGGTGTGCACGCGCCCCGGGCTCCCGATAATGGAAGGAATGCCGTAACAGCTGGCAGCGCTGACAAACACCAGCAGAGCGCCGGAGATCAGAGACGGCGTCATCAACGGGAGCGTAACAGTAAAAACGGTTTTTATCGGGGAAGCACCTGAAATGCGGCTTGCTTCCTCCAGAGACGGGTCCATTTTCTCCATGGCGCGGCTGATCGTGATAAACGCATAAGGATAATAAAATGTGCTCAGAACCCATATCAGACCGGGAAGGGAATAGACATTCATAGGTCCCGGCGAATCGCTTAAGTGCAGCAATGCGCGCAGCCACTGGTTGATGGTACCTACGTTCGGGTTCAGCAGACGCAGCCAGGCCATAGCGCCGACATAAGGTGGAACCATATACGTCAGCACAAAGAGGGAGCGGAAAAACCGGCGTCCATATAGGTTTGTTCTTCCGACCAGCCAGGCAAGCGGAAAGGCCAGCAGCGTGCCGACGATCATAGTGGAAAACGCCGCGATCAGGGTGTTTCGCAGTGCGTCAAGATTCAGGGAATAGGTATAGAGGCGTTTGAAGGTCTCAAAAGACAGTGTGCTGTCCGGATAGAATGCCTTGATCACCATGTAGACGAGCGGCATAAGCTGGAAAAGCAGCAGGAAGTCCACAATTGCAAGGATGATGATCCATTTGATGTCCGGATGCCAGTTTTTTCCCGCTGCCATCAGAAATGCCAGGAGCAGCATGTCGAGAGAGAGCAGGATGCCGCAGAGAACCACCGTTCTGCTGTGGCTGATAACAAACTGCCTGATACCGGTAACTTCCCGCAGAGCTATCATTCGAAAGGCGTCAAGCTGTGTGCCTTTATCACGGATGCTCTTCTTGAAGGTGTTGATATCCTCTGTCTTCAGGTGGCTTTTTTCACCCAGCGCGGTGTAGACCAGCTGCATCAGCATCGCACGTCTTTCTGACCCTTCAAGCTTCTCTGCAACAGAGGCAGCTGCTTTCGGAAGCGGCTCCTGATCATCGGATATCGCTGAAAGCAGGGAACCGGTGAGGGCATCCTTCTCATTTTCCGGTATCGCCGCAAGAGCTTTTTTGGTAGAGCTGGAAACCTTCGGCCCTGAGATCTGATAGGTCATATACAGGAGCTTGTGGATCAGTTCTTCACGGTTTGCTGCCTCTGCCTGCTCGAGGATTTCATCCAGCTCTGCTTCTGCCCCTTTTTTCTGCCCTTCCCAGGCTTCTGTCAGGAGGCTGTAAGCCTGCTCTTCCAGATCCGTCCGCTGTTCGCTGTCATGGGATTCGAACAGCGGCTTTAAGAGTCCGTTCCAATCCGCTTCAACACTGTTTGACAGGTGGTAGATTGCCTGGAAAGCTGCTTCGGAGCTGAAGCCGGATTCTTCATATGTCTTTAAACCCGCAATTCCGCCAAAAACGGCCCCGATTCCGACAGCAAATAACAGAAGCATTGCAATCTTGACAAAGAGAGTGCCGTGATCTCTCTGATTCAATGCTTCGTTTTTCATTTTCCTTCACCTTCTTTGTTGTCTGTCAGTGATCAGTATAAGACAAGAGTTCGAAGGGGGAAGCCGTTCGACGGATCCCCCCTTCGCGGAAGCCTACAGGATGTTTTTATTTCGTGGTAACCTTCTCCGTCCAGGCAGTGTTGATAGCCTCACGGTTGTGATAGGCACTGTCCCAGTCAACGCCCAGATCTTTTTCAATGAGCCAGTTGGTATCCACGGAATCGAACGGGATCTCTTCCATACCGGCAAAAACGGAATGCATATATCCCAGGAGAATGAGCTTCTGGGCTTCTTCGCTGAGGAGCCACTGTTCAACAGCCTCGCAGGCTTCGGTGTTGACGTTGGCGGAATGCTCTTCCGCAACAGTCATAACGGTAGAGGGGATCAGCACAACACCGTCTTCCGGATAAATGCAGGCGAGGTTTGTGATCGGTGTTCCGGCGTCTTCCGCTTCCTTGAGAACCTTCAGAATGGACTCTTCCAGAATCATGATAGCGGCACATTCACCGGTCTGCAGTTTTGTGATGGCAGTAGAACCGGATTCGATCATGACTTCGTTTGCTGCAAGCCCGTCAAGATAAGCCTCACCGTAGTGGTTGTCCTGAATGAGGGAAGCAACGGCTGCGAAAGTCGTCCCCGAAGTCATCGGGTTGCCCATAGAGATATAGCCCTTCAGAGCGGGGTCCTTGGCAAAGGCTTCAAAGGTCTGCGGAATGGTGACGCCTTTGGCTGCCCAGTCATCCACCATTTCAGGGTTGTAGGCGAGCACCATGTTGCAAACGCGGACAGGATACCAGTAGCCCTCTTCGTCATAGGGGAAGCGCAGAAGGGTATCGGCGTCTTCAATTTCGATCGGTTCAAGATAACCGGCTTCCTTCAGTTCAAGGGAGAAAGCAGGCTCGGCGACAAGCATCATGTCGCAGCCCAGGGTTCCGGTTTCCATCTCGCCGTAAACCTTTGTGATTAAAGACGATGTGCCTCCGTAGAAGAAGAAACTGCCGTCGAATGCGGGCGTGAGATTGGGGAATTCCGCTTTGATTGCCTCGTCCATCATATCAATGACGAACTGATACATCGAAGAATAAATACCGATCGTTCCCTCAACGTCCTCATTGATGGCGGAAGCGCTGACAGCAAAAATGCTCATCAGCATCATAAGGGTAATGACTATTGCGAGAAGCTTTTTCATTTTGTAAGTCCTCCTTCGTTTTGCCGATCCATCCCTGCTTTTGCTGCGGGATGTCTGGTGAAAACATGATACCATGTATTCTTTCCCGTCGCAAGGGAAAATCTTTGCCTGCAGGAAGCAGGTTCGGCATTATGGAAGGAGGACTCTGTCGGATAGAGATCAGAGAATGTTCAGCCTTTTCTTGAGGATCAGCCAGGTGACGATCCACAGGATGATGCTGCCGACAAGAAAGAAGCCGATAAAGATTCCGAAGATCCCCGGGAGATAGTTCAGGGCTTCCTGGAAAGATGTAATTGTGATATGGAACGAGCTTTCCTCCAGATTCTGGCCGAAAAGCTGTATCACTTTGATCGTGACCAGGTTGAAAAGCCATCCGATGCCGATGACAGCGCCGAGCGACCAGAGCCCTCTATGGTTATTGAACAGGTGGCCGACAGCCATTCCGGAATAAAGCCGCAGAACGAAAAACGATGCGGAGAGAAGCGCTGCAGTGATCGCCTCTGCGATGACAAGCCCGAGCTTCGGATAAGAAGAAAGGATCTTCCACGCCTCGGCAAAGAAGCTTTGAACGCTATCGCCGTATCCTCTGATCAGGATGATGAAAACAGTTGCGAGAAACCCTGTGATCAGGCAGCCGACCAGCATCAGCAGCGCGGTGAGAAGTTTAGATCCGATATGCTCGGCACAGGTTGCGGGGAGAGAAAAGGCGAGATATCCGCCATCCCCCAGAAGCCCGGAGAAGAAGCGCCGGATAATCAGAACAAAAGCCATCACAAACATCCCGAAACTCAGCCCGAACAACAGCAGCGCCGGCAGAATGCGGATAAGGAATTCAAGCAGCGGGGCGGAGATGGAAGGCTGATACCCGGTAGTAAACCCGTTGATCAGGGCCAGAGCGAGAGTTGCACCCCAGAGGGGGAGAAAAACGCGCATGCAGCTGCGCAGTTCATATTTCATCAGTTTTCCGAACATTCTTCAGCATCTCCTTTCCATGCGTTGAAGCGAAACATTTCACGGAACAGTTCATCGACGGATTTTCCTTCCGCCTCACGGATCTCGTCCGCTGCCCGATGGAGCACAACCTGTCCTTCCTTCAGGAAGATGACCTCATCGAGCAGTTTTTCCACGTCCGTGATCAGGTGGGTGGAAATCAGCACGGTGCCCTCTTCGTTGTACCCTGCTACGATCGTGTGCAGCATGAAATCCCTTGCCGCGGGGTCGATCCCTGCGAGAGGCTCATCCAGAAGATAGAGCTGTGCTTTGCGGCTCATCACCAGCATTAAGTGGAGTTTTTCCTTTGTCCCTTTGGAGAGCGTCCTGATTTTTGCGCTGCGATCAAGCTGCAGCGTCCGGCAGATCTCTCCGGCTTTCAATGCATCAAAGTCAGCAAAGAAATCACTGTAAACGTCAATGCTGTCCTGTACGTTCATCCAGTCCGGGAAACACGGTCTGTCCGGTAAATAGGCGGTGATGGATTTCGTATAGGTGCCGGGCAGTTCCCCGTCGATCATGGCTGAGCCGGCCGTAGGCTGCAGAAGCCCGGCAAGGATCTTGATCAGGGTGGTTTTTCCTGCCGCATTCGGTGCTGCCAGGCCGACGATTCGTCCGCGGCCGACGGAGAGGTTGACACTGTCAAGTGCTTTTGTCTTTCCGAAGGTACGCGTCAGGTTGTCGCATCGGATAATTTCATTGGTATTCATGTTTCGTGTCCTTTCCGGAATTGCCTGGCAAAATCCGCAGCCATCCCGCTGCTGTAGCCGAGTTTTTCCATGTTTTCCAAATATTCAATCACTCTTTTTTCGGCGAGTTGGCTGCGAACGGCACGCAGGATTTCCTCGTCTTCGGTTACGTTTCTTCCTGCCGTCCGGGAAGTTATCAGCAGGCCGTCTTCTTCCAGCCTGGCCAGTGCGCGCTGCATGGTGTTGGGGTTTACGCCTGCCTGCATCGCCAGCTCCCGCACGGAGGGAAACCGTTCTCCGGGTGAAAACTCACCCGTTACAATGCTCTCGGTCATCTGGTCGGCAAGCTGTTGCCAGATCGGCCTTGCATCTTTCAGTTTAAAGTCCATGTCTCACCTCTCAAACTGTGCTATTGTATTAAGCGACTAATACAATAGCACAGTGCAAACCGTTTGTCAACAGTTTTCGGAAAGATTTTTTCCCTTTCTTGAAAAAAATGGTTTTTAATGATAAAATGACAGAAATAATTGAATTGACTGGTGCAGAAAGGGAAACGATGTTTCAGGGGTTTCAGGCGAAAGCCGGTGATTTTTTCTGGGAGCTTTGCTTCCACAATGAGCGGGAATGGTTTCACGCTCATAAAGGGGAATTTGATGCGCTGATCGGTACGCCAATGAAAGAGCTTGCCGCCGATACCTATGCCCTTTTGCTTCAGCGGTTTCCTCTGCTGGATGCGGAAGTTCATGTCTCAAGGATCTGGCGGGATGCACGGAGGCTTTACGGCAAAGGCCCGTTGAAAGAAAACCTCTGGTTCTCTATCGAGAATGCCAGTGTTTCTGGGGATGGGCCGTCTTTCTACTTTGAAATAGAACCGGCTGTTTTTTCTTACGGGATGGGCTTCTGGTGCCCGCGGGCTGAACAGATGGAGCTTTTTCGCAAAAGTGTTGAGGCCAATCCGGCAGCTTTTGAGCGCCTTGCCTCTCAGGTCGAGGAAATGGATGCTTTTAAGCTGGGCGGCCCGTTTTATAAGCGCCCGAAGGGAGATTTCGGCGAAGTTGTGAATGCCTGGTACAACCGAAAATCGACCTATATATTCCATGAAGAGAATTTCGGCGGTGCACTTCTCACGCCCGAGATGCCGTTCATCCTTGCCGATGCTTTCGAGAATCTGATGCCGATGTATGAATATCTTCTTTCCCACGCCACCCTTCCGCTTCACAAAATAATAACTTCTCATTGTTAACAGTAAAAAACTATGCGGCTGCAGCCGTAAAAATAAATGCGCATCGATTTGGAGGTTCTTATGCAGTACATCATGTCACTTGACCAGGGGACGACCAGCTCACGTTGCATCCTCTTCGACAAAGCAGGCAACATCTGCTCCGTTGCCCAGAAGGAATTCCGGCAGATCTTTCCGAAGCCCGGCTGGGTCGAGCATGACGCGGAGGAAATCTGGTTCACAACGCTGGAGGTTTCCCGCACAGCCATGCGGAAGCTCGACGTGACAGCCGACGACATCGCAGCGATCGGCATCACGAATCAGCGGGAAACGACGGTTGTCTGGGACAAAAAAACCGGCAAGCCCATTGCCAACGCAATTGTCTGGCAGTGCCGCCGTACTTCGGATATTATTGACGATCTTGTAGCCAAAGGCGTTTCGGACGTTATCCGTTCTAAAACAGGCCTTGTGCCCGATGCCTATTTTTCCGGTTCCAAGATCAAGTGGCTTCTGGACAATGTTCCCGGAGCGAGAGAACGGGCGGAGAAGGGCGAACTGCTCTTCGGCACGATCGACACCTGGCTGATTTGGAAACTGACGGGCGGAGCCGTACATGTGACGGATCATACCAATGCCAGCCGTACCATGCTGTTTAACATCCATACGCTGGAATGGGACGAGGAGCTGCTTTCTCTGCTCAATATCCCGAAGTGCATGCTGCCGGAGGTGAAGCCTTCAAGCTGCATCTACGGAAAGTCGGAGTTTGAGCTTTATGGCGGTGAAATCCCGGTTGCCGGTGCTGCGGGCGACCAGCAGGCTGCGCTGTTCGGCCAGTGCTGCATCCACCCGGGTGATATGAAGAACACCTACGGGACGGGTTGCTTCCTCCTGATGAACACGGGCAAAACTCCTGTTATGAGCAAAAACGGCCTTGTCACAACAATTGCGGTCGGCTTTGAAGATCATGTTCTCTATGCGCTGGAGGGCAGCGTGTTTGTGGCCGGAGCGGCGATTCAGTGGCTTCGCGATGAGCTGAATGTCCTCGAAAAGGCCAGTGAGAGCCAGGTGTTTGCGGAATCCGTTCCGGACAGCGCCGGCGGTTACGTTGTCCCGGCATTTACAGGCCTCGGAGCTCCTTATTGGAACCAGCGTGCCCGCGGCGTGATCGTCGGCCTGACGAGAGGCTTCAACCGTTCGCATCTGGTGCGTGCAACGCTGGAATCCCTTGCCTACCAGAGCTATGACATTTGCAAGGCGATGGAACACGATTCCGGTATTCCCATCAAGTCGCTCCGGGTAGACGGCGGAGCCAGTGCCAATAACTTCCTCATGCAGTTTCAGAGTGACATTCTTGATTGCGATGTCATTCGTCCTTCCTGCATTGAGACGACGGCTCTCGGGGCTGCTTATCTTGCCGGGCTGGCAGTTGGCTATTGGGAAAATGTGGATGAAATCAAAGACAACTGGAGCATCGATCGTGTCTTTACCAGCACGATGGATGAGGAGACGCGTGCTGCATTTGTGCATGGATGGCACAAAGCGGTAAAATGTGCACAGCTCTGGGGAGAGGATTGAACGATTGAACGACATTATTCTTCTGAAGCTGGGAGAGATTGTCCTCAAGGGGCTGAACAGAAAGGCATTTGAACGGAAGCTTCTCAACAACATTTCCTGCCGGTTGAAGCCCATCGGCAATTTCAAAATCTCCTGCCTGCAGAGCACCGTTTATGTAGAGCCTCAGGACGATTCCTGTGATATGGATGAGGCATTTGAAGCCTGCGGCAAAATCTTCGGCATTATATCCATGACGCGCGCTTCAGCATGC
>JAFQZI010000065.1 GCA_017406005.1 Oscillospiraceae bacterium
GGAAAGCACAAACCTCTATGCTCCGAATGACATGATCCCGGCGGCGTATCTCAACCCGCAGCGCACAGATTTCAGAACCCATGACAAAGAGCTGAAAACCCTGTTCTCCCCGTTGAAAATCGGCGCGATCGAGCTGAGCCACCGTATGTGCAAGTCGGCTGCCGGCTCCGCATGCTACCTGAAAGGCCTGACGGATGAACTGTTGCAGTATTATGTAAACTTCGCCAAAGGCGGCGTTGAGATGATCTGGGTAGAGGGCATCGGAGCTCTCGAACCCCCTGCAGATGGCAGCCCCATGCCGGAAGAGACCATCGCATTCGGTAAAAAGCTTTCGGAAGAATGCGGGAAGTACGGCGCCAGCCTCGGCTATCAGTGGGCCCAGTTCGGCGGCGGCGAAAATGACATGACGGTGGATGATATCCATGCCATTCAGGCCCGTGGTGTTTCCATTGCGAAGTATCTCAAGGAGATGGGCTTCAAAGCAGTTGAAATGAATGCCGCCGGCTTCAACATGGGCGAGCACTTCCTCTCCAGGATTTATAATGCCAGACAGGACGAATACGGCATCGGCAGCATTGAAAACCGTGCCCGGTTTGTCACGGAATGGATCCAGGCAGTTAAAAAGGAAGTCGGGGAAGACTTCAACGTTCAGATCCTGATTGACTGCATTGAGGAGAATGACAATATCACCAACAACCCGACACTCATGACGCTCGACTCTGCCGTAACCGATCCTCACACCAAGGTCACCATGGTGGAAGAGGGGATCGAATTTGCCAAGCTCTTCGAAGCGGCCGGAGCGGACTCCATGCATCTCCGTCTCGGACCTCTCGGGCATCATGTTGCTCAGTTCGGCGCGGATCTTTACTTCATCCTCAACGGCATTGAAGGAGCGACCGGCTTTGGCACGCAGTATGATTTCAAGCGTCATTGGCAAGGCAAGCTGATCGGAGACACAAGCGGGGCCGGCATGACGTTGGACGTCGCCGCCATGTACAAGAAGGCAGTGAAGATCCCCTGCGGTGTGGTCACTTACATGGATCCCGCCCATGCACCGGACTTCTTTGAGCAGGCTCTCGAAGACGGAAAGTGCGACTTCTTTATGATGACGCGTCCGCTCACGGTCGACACGGAATACGTCAACAAGCTTCGCGAGGGCAGGATCGATGAAATCGCTCCCTGCACACGCTGCCTGCACTGCCACATCGGCAGCAATGAAATGAATGCGTTGCAGGGATATTGCCGTGTCAATGCGCTGACACAGCGTGTCATGCGTGAAGGCGGACCTGCGACCTACGAGGTTCCGAAGGCAGACACGGTGAAGAAAGTCATGGTTGTCGGCGGTGGACCGGCAGGTATGGAGGCAGCCCGTATTGCAGCGCAGCGCGGGCATGATGTTACGCTCTATGAGCGCAAGTTTATCCTCGGCGGTCTGCTTGACTTTGCGGATATGGTAAAAGGCCCGCATGAGAATCTGGCCGACCTCAAGAAGTACCTCATCCGCCAGCTCGAAGTAAACGGCGTCAATGTTGTGACCAGCAAGACGGTGGATAAAGAGTTGATCGAAGCGGAGGCGCCGGATGCCCTGATCCTGGCAGTGGGTGGTAAACGCGCGGAGCTGAATGTTGCCGGTGACGGCAGTGTTCCCGTGATCGATATGGAGAGCTTCATGTTCACGCCGATGGGTGAAAACGTGATCGTTTACGGTTCCAATGCGCAGGCATTTGATGCCGCCCTCTGGCTGACAGTGCATAAAAAGCATGTTACCATGGTCACGCCCAATCCGGTGGAAGAGCTCGACATGCAGCAGTCTCAGCATGCAAAGCGCATGATGACGACAGCTCTCTACTCCCTGGGCTTCCATTCCTGGCCGAAAGCTTCCATCAAGGAAGTAAAGGACGGAATGGCGGTTATTACCACGGAATCCGGCGTCGATACGGTCATTCCGTGCGATGCGATCGTTAACGGGGCGGATATGCTGCCTGACACCAGCCTTCTGGAAGGCATTTCCGTGAAAGAGACGTATGCGATCGGTGACTGCAAAGCGCCGTTCAACATTGCCATGGCAATCCGTGCCGGCAATGACGCAGGACGTGCTGTGTAATAAACAACCTTAGAGGAAAATAGTGGGGAACGGTTTTGTGACCGTTCCCCGTTTCATGTTATCTGACTGATAATATAACTGTTCAGTTGCTTCGTAATAACTGCATTCTATGGCTCGCGAAGACAACGTTATACCTCCATTTCAGTGCTCCGTCGCGAGCTCAGTATACGGGAAGGATGGGATTGAACAGTTACCTGATAATATAATTTGCTTACGATTGCTGAACCGAGAATTATAGCTTCTTTACTTGCGCTTGAGGCTTTTCAGATATTCCTTCTGTTCCGATGTAATGCGATAGCTTTCAACAGCTTTCTGGATTGTCTTGTTATGCGTCCAAACAGCCAGCTGATGCTGTTCCAGAAACGGCAGTATGGATTCGTACTGTTTTGCCAGTGCAGTGGCAAAATACCAGGCGATCATCATGTTGATATAGTATTCATCCGATCTGAGCTCTGCGACCATCTCCGGGTAAGAGCAATCAAAAGCTTCATCCAGATAATGCTCCATCAGCATGCCGACTCCAAACCTGACAATATAGGTTTTTTCGGAATGCAGCCATTCACGGATGTGTTCCAATAGTTCCGCTTTGTGCTTTCGAAAAACTTTCGGGGACATCTGGTCACAGGTTGCCCAGTTGTCGACGAAGGGGAGAAAACGCTCAACTTCTGCGATGCAGGTTTCGTAGTCTTTACTTTCGGAAAGGAGAAAGGCATGGAGCTGGTTTTCATCGAAAGTCCGATGAGGAAGGTCATTCAGGAATACCGCAATATCTTCCCGTTTGATCAGCTGTTTGGCGAATTTTCGCAGTTCCGGAGTCCTCACACCGATGACGGTGTCTGGGTCCGCCGTCGGGATCAGCTTGCTCTGAAAATCCCGGTACTTTTGATCCTGCAGCCGGTACAATTCCTCTCTGATTTCATCGTTCAGCATTTCCTGCTTCTCCTCTCTTCCGGAAGACCGGATTCCTTTTTGCCGTTATTTTATCTCGGCAGGAAAATTATATTGGAAGGGATCATTTCTGTCAAGCGATGAACCGTTTGCGAAGAGAATTCTACCGTTCGCGTAAAAGAGTGAGTGTATGCGCAAAACATGATATAATGGGCCACACAAAACCCCTGTAGCAGTATGGTCTTTATTAATTATTAGGAGGGATGTTATGAAAAAAGAGACACGTTCCACGGGCTTGTGGAGAGGCCTTACAGCGCTGTTTGCCGCGTTTCTGGCCCTCGTTGTCGGTGCCCAGAGCATTGCGCAGGCAAATGCTTCCTTCATTAACGGGCAGCTGGGCATCACAAACTACAAGATCGTGGAGACCGCAGGCGGAGAGGCAAAGGATTCTACTTATTATAAGTCCGAGTTCTCCAGCCTGAAAGAACTGATCGACGCAAAGGTTGCGCTGGCAGAAGAGATTGCTTCGGAAGGCACGGTCCTTCTGAAGAATAAAGATTCTGCGCTGCCGGTTGACGCTGCGGAGAAGGTTACCCTCTGGGGCCTCAACTCCGTGCATCCGACTCTGGGTGGCAGAATCGGGTCATCTGTTTATGTGGCGAAAGATGCCGGTCAGGTACAGTGGGATCTTGTCTCGGCACTGAAGGAGAAAGGCTTCTCCCTGAATGAGAAGATGATCTCCCTCTATGATACTGATGACATGACCAAGTCCTACGGCAGGAAAGACGGGCACTCCCTGACGCCGTCTTTCGGCAAATCCTACGAGAATCCGACAACGTACAATGTCGGCGAAGCACCGGCAGAGATCTATACGGATGATGTCCTGGAATCTGCCGACGGCACAATTGCAATTGTCGTGCTCTCACGTGACAGTTCCGAAGCGGCTGACTACAACCCTGAGATGCAGAACCTTGTAAAACAGGGTAAAACGATGGTCGAGACGGATACGTACGACCGGCCGCTGGCGCTCACCACCAACGAGAAAGCGATGATCGAGCTGGCAAAAGAGCACAGCACAAAGGTGATTGTTCTGATCAATGCCAACAACCCCATCGAGATCGAAGACCTCAAGAATGACGATGCAATCGGTGCTATCGTCTGGGTCGGCGAACCGGGCATGAACGGCTTCCTTGGAGTTGCGGATGTACTGAAAGGCGCTGTCAATCCTTCCGGCCATCTGAGCGATACGTTTGCTGTCCGGTCCGATTCCGCACCTGCCATGGTGAACTTCGGTGTCTATCTCTACACCAACAATTCCAACAACGGCTCCGGCGATCCTATGCTGACGGAGAACAACAAGGGCGACTGGTATCTGGTCGAGTCTGAAGGCATCTACAACGGCTATAAGTACTATGAAACCCGTTATGAGGATGCCGTAATCGGGCAGGCAAATGCCTCCTCTTCCGCAGGGGCTACCGGTGACGAATGGATTTATGAGGATGAAGTATCCTATCCGTTTGGTTACGGCCTTTCCTACACAACGTTTGAAGAGAAGCTCGATTCCGTCGAGGTTAATGTGGGCGGCGCATGCACGGCGAAAGCCACCGTTACCAATACAGGTGATGTGGCAGGCAAGGCAGTTGTGCAGCTCTATGTGCAGGCTCCTTACAAAGCAGGCGGGCTGGAAAAGGCTGCTGTTCAGCTTGCAGCCTTTGAGAAGACCGGTGTTCTGGAGCCGGGTGCTTCCGAAGAAGTTACCATTGAGTTCGATCCTGCCTATTTTGCCAGCTATGATGAGAATGCCGTAAAAGAAAACGGCACGCAGGGCGCCTGGGTGCTGGAAGACGGCGACTATTACTTTGCCATCGGCAACGGGGCACATGAGGCGCTCAACAACATCCTTGCAAAGAAGACCGGCAGTGAAGACAGCCTTGTGATGACGGCAGACACCGAAGTGATCAATGCCGACAATGCCATCGTCTGGACTCTCGACAAGACGGATATGGAAACCTACTCCGTTGGTGTTGAGAATCAGCTGCAGGATATGGATCTCAACAAGCTCATTGAGGGTTCGGTGGAGTACACCACCCGTTCCGACTGGACCAAGGGATGGACGCCTGTTACGAACCTTACCCCGTCCGAAGCCATGATGGTCGGGCTGACGAACAGTCTTTACACCCTGAATGAGAACACCGTGGAAGGCGGCGTGACATGGGGCAAAGCCGGCCCGTACAAGCTGGTGGATGCTCTCCTGTTTGACGAGAATGACAAGCCTGCCGGCGTGATTGGCTTTGATGATCCGTTCTGGGATGATCTCCTTGATCAGATCACACTCGACGAAGCTATCCAGTTTGTTGCCAAAGCCGGCGACGACCTGGAGAATATCGATTCCATTCAGCTCGCGAGAGTCTACTGCAATGATGGTCCTCTCGGTTACACGGGCGACCAGGTTGCAGGCTATTATGTGCGCTGGTCCACCAACGACAAGGATCAGACCTATTACACCGCGGAGTCCGATGAGTTTGCGGCCTATATGATGCCCACGAACCCGACGGAACCGATGGTTGCGGCTACCTTCAACAAAGAGCTGGTTGAGCGTGAAGGCGAGCTGATGGGCGAAGACGGTCTCTATGCAAAAGAGAGCTCCATTTATGCGCCCGGCCTGAACCTCCACCGTGCCGTTTACTGCGCACGCAACCACGAGTATTATTCCGAAGATCCTGTTCTCACCGCTTACATGGGCAACGCTGCCTGCACCGGATTACGGAGCAAGGGCACGATGGCAGAGCCCAAGCACTTCGCCTTTAACCATCAGGAAACCAACCGTCCGGGCCTTTCCACTTATCTGACGGAGCAGGCAGCCCGTGAAAACGAGCTGAGAGGCTTCCAGATGTGCATGGAAAACAATACGGCACAAGGCATTATGACGGCTTTCAACCGTGCCGGTGCGGCTTATTCCGGCGCTTACCGTGCGACTCTCGTGAACATCGCCCGCGATGAATGGGGTTATATGGGCTGGTTCGTTACCGACATGATCAACGGTGCCGACTATATGAACTGGCGTGATATCGTGGCCGGCGGCGGTGGTGCATGCCTGACGTCCTCTGCTTATGATACCTCTGACATCGGTGCGATGGAAGCTTCCAAAGACATGATCGCGAAGGATCAGAGCTTCCAGCAGGAGATGAAGCAGAGCCTGAAGTACTACCTCTACAACATTGCACAGAGCAATGCCATGAACGGCATCAGCTCCACAACGGAGATTCAGTACGTTCAGACTTGGGTTGACAAAGCACTTCTCGGTGCGGAAATCGGCTTCGGTGTTCTGACTGCGCTGTGCCTCATCCTCGCTATCCGCAACGATATCAAATCCGGAAAGAAAAAGGCATAAGGAGGAAGGAACAATGGCTAAAAACAAATTTGGTTCCGGCGCTTATATGAGCATTGTAGCAGCGATCCTTGCAGTTGTTGCCTGTGTTCTTTACAGAAAAGTGATGTATACCTACCAGCCGGTCTATTATATGCTGATCGGTGCCGCCTGCCTCGCGGTGCTCGGCCTTCTGCTTGCGAAAGCTGCGCCGAAGTTTGCCAATTACATGCCGGTTGTCATGACGTTCCTGCTCTTCTCTGCTGCTGTATGGGGAACCATGCTCATGGTCAACCAGCTCGGCTATGTTGTCGCAGGGCTTGACAGCATGGATACCATCCTAAGTTACTTTGTTTTCGTTGGTTTCACCGTCGCTGCAGGTCTGGTTGCTCTGATTGCATCCTTCCTGCGAGTTGGAGAAGCAGCCTGATAATCCTGTGTCCCAGCAGCCGCGTGGCTGAATAATATATATTTCCAAAAGGAGAAAAACAACATGAAAAAGTTCCTGGCAGTTATGTTAACCCTCGCACTGGTTCTGTCCCTTGGCGCAATGGCATTTGCAGCTACTGAAGAAGACGTCGCAGAAGCAGAATTCGATCCGAATCCCGACTATGATATGTGGACCGTCGTAGAGTTCTCCATCGAGAGCATCGGCGTGGAAGACATGCCCGTAACCGTCTCCGCAAAGAAGGACTTCAGCGAGTTCTATCTCGAGTGCAACTTCTACGGTGACGATCAGATGACCCGCACCTCCTATGACGGAGAGAACTTTGAAGTTCTCGAAGACA
>JAFQZI010000066.1 GCA_017406005.1 Oscillospiraceae bacterium
AAACCAGCATCCCCCAACGCCATATTAACAAGCCGGAGGTAGAAAGCCTCATTGTTCATGCAGCGGCCAAGGCCTTCCTGGGTATTTGCGCCGAACTTGCGCAGAGCATCAATCGTTAACATACTGTCACCTCATATTATCTTTTTTATTTCTTACGCCGGTCAGTCTTTGATCAGGCTCTCCAGCGTCTCATACAGGTTATCCGGATCAACAGGCTTGGAAAGGTGGGCGTTCAGCCCCGCCTGCAGCGAACGCTGCACATCCTCGTCAAAAGCGTTGGCCGTCAATGCAATGATAGGAACTTTTTTTGCATCCGAACGATCCATGGCGCGAATCACCTGAGATGCCTCCAGGCCATCCATTTCCGGCATACGCATATCCATCAGAATCGCGTCGTACCAGCCCGGCTCATGTGAAGCGAACAGTTCGACCGCGATCTTCCCGTTGACTGCCAGATCGGCTTCCATCCCACGTGCCTGCAGCACCATCATCATGATCTCCGCATTGATCTGGATATCTTCCGCAAGCAGGATATGGCGGCCTTTCAGCTCCGCCTTCTCCTGCTTTTTGCCGGCCATGATACCCTTGCGCTTCAAAGCAGCCCGGAATTCATCCAGAACCGCGGCAGCGAAGAGCGGCTTGGGAATAAAACTGTCAACACCGGCCTGCAGCGCCTCTTCAAGCACATCGTCCCAGCGGTAAGCCGTCAGGATGATGATGGCTGACTCATGCCCGATAACTTCGCGCATCCGCCGTGTGGTCTCTACGCCGTCCATCTCCGGCATTTTCCAGTCTACAAGAATCAGGTTGTACGGTTCACGTCTCGCATGGCGCAGCTTTACTTTCTCGATAGCCTCCATACCTGACGCAGCAAGTTCCGCGGCGATGCCCGCTTTTTCCAGCACCAGCTTCGCATGCTCGCAAGCGATGGGGTCATCATCTACAATCAGCACGCTCATCTCATCCGGATGGATTGCCAACTCTTTTTCCTCTTCACCGTGCTCAGTTGCATTCATCAGTGTTACCTTCACCGTAAAGGTAGTACCAACGCCCTTCTCGCTTTCCACAGCAATGCTGCCGTTCATCATCTCCACAATACTTTTCGTAATTGCCATCCCCAGGCCTGAGCTGCCATACCTGCTTGTCGTGGAGGAATCCTCCTGTGCGAAAGTGTCGAAGAGTTTGGGAAGGAACTCTCTGCTCATACCGATGCCGGTGTCCGCAATGGTAAAGCAGAGCGTCGTCTGGTTTTCAAACTGCGCTGTCCGCTCCACCGTCAGCTCGACCTTGCCTCCCTCCGGTGTAAACTTGACAGCGTTACCCAGAATATTGATGAGCACCTGGCGAAGTTTCATTTTATCGCCGATATAACAGTCGTCTACCTCTCCCTTAATGTTGCAGAGATACTCAAGCCCCTTATCCGCACACTGTCCGCTGAACATAGTATTGACCGTTCCCAGCAGCTCCGAGAAAGAGAACTCTTCGTTCCTGATAACCATTCTTCCCGATTCGATGCGGGACATATCCAGGATGTCGTTGATCAGGTTGAGCAAATGGTTGGCAGAATCGCCGATTTTTTCTAAATATTCCTTCGTCTTTTTCGGTGTTTCCGGGTCGTTGAGAGCAATGTTGTCCAAGCCGATAATGGCATTCATAGGCGTTCGGATCTCATGCGACATATTTGAGAGGAATGCTGTCTTGGCCCGGTTTGCCTGTTCTGCAGACTCCAGAGCGTCACTGAGAGTCTGCTTCTGCTCCAGATCCTTTCTCGTCTCTGCATCCACATCGGCAAAACAGGCGCCGACAGTATGGACAATGTGATCGTCCCGCTCATCCGGATGCCGGACACCGGCAAATTTTACGATCTCCCAGGATTCATGTCCATCTACGCAGATCATATATCGGTAGGCAATCACCAGGTTATTCTTCAGTCCTTCACGAACCGCATCCGGCTGGATAAATTTCAGGAATTCCTCCCGGTATGGCTCCATGACATACCGATTGCAGTATGCCGTGACCGCTTCCAGATAAGGGAAGCGTTCACCCGCCTTAAGGCCAGGCAGATCAGTTCGCGCCTGGTAGCAGATTCCGGCGTTTTTATCCAGCTCCAGATAGTAGACGCTCCGATAGTCGGAGGATAAGGCTTTGATCATCCGGTTCTGCTGTTCACCCTGCTCTCTCTGCGTCAGCAATTCGTCCTGCAGGGCAAGGCGCTGTTCCATCTCTTCCTGTTTGATCCGGTGTTCCGTATCAGCAGTTTCCTTTTCAATCAGCAGCCTTGCATTCTTTCTGTTCTGCACTATGATATAGAGGAACAATACCAGAAGCCCAGCAACTGTAAGAACCGACTGTATGACACTTCGTGTGATGATGCCCCTAGAAATCGAGCTGATCTGGTCACTGATCACGCTTTCCCGGATCAGATAGGTCAAAAACCAATCGGTTCCCTTGACGGGTACGTAGCTGAGCGTCTCCTGTATGCCTTCATAGGTAAAGGAAACCTGCCGGCTGTTTCCTTCCGTGAAATCGGCTAAGACCTGCTCGAAAGAATACCCCTTATCAAAGGTAACGTGTTTTAAGGCCTCCAGCAGATTGTTTTCCTCCGCCTGCCCACCGAGCACCTGATTCGTGAGAGACACGCCGCTACTGGTGTAGAGATTACTGAAGGTTGCATCCGAGCTCTGATAGTCCATAGATACACCTGCAAGCATCTCCGACATGTCGATGGCCATAAAGCAGACAGAAAAGGTCTTACCCTCGAAAGGGACATTGACCGGAACAGCGATAATAACCTGACGCTGCTCACTCTCCGGATTAAAAATGGATATTTCCGGTTCCGAAATGGTTTTATAATCAAAGCTGAACTCGTCGATATTGTCCTGTGTCCCCGTCGAGGTATAGATCAGACCTTCGGTATCAACGAATGCAAACCTGTCCAGCAAGAAAAGCTGCTTCATTCGACGCTGATACGCCTCCAGATGAGCCTTATCACTCAGATCCTCCTCGCTCATCATCTCTACAGCGGTCCTGATTTCATTGATCTTCTGCTGTAGATTGTTTTCCACAACCTGCTCGCGGCGGCCTGCCAGCTCATCCAGATACAGCAGGCTGACGGAACGGACTGCCTCTTCTGTATCTTTCTTCGCGCTCCGGCCCATCCACACCGTTCCGAATACCACAATCAGAATGACCACAATGCTGCCGATGACGGCAATAGACGTTGTATTTCTCTTTCTCTTCAGCATGCTGTTTCTCTCCTCATTCTTTCCCGTGAGAGGCTTTCTCTGCTTCCAGAAGCACGTCTGCCAGTGTTTTCATCATTACACCAACATCGATCGGTTTGGCGATATGGGCCTGCATCCCTGCCTCTGCCGCCGCCTGCTCGTCTTCCCTGAAGGCATTGGCGGTCATAGCGAGGATCGGGATATCCGCAAGTGCCCGATCCTCCAGGGATCGGATAGCCCTTGTGGCTTCGTAGCCGTCCATGACGGGCATCTGGATATCCATCAGGATGGCATCATAATATCCCGGCTGCGATGCCGAGACCTTTTCGACGGCGACTTGACCGTTTTCCGCAGTTTCCACGGTAATCCCGGCCTGCTCGAGGATCATTTCGGCAATCTCCAGGTTGATCATGTTGTCCTCCACCAAAAGCAGGCGTTTAGCGGAGAAGTCAACCGCCGGTTCATATCCTGCGGCTTCTCCGGATGCCTTTCCGGCTTCCGGCACATCCTTTTCCTCCGCCAGCTTGAACCTGAGCCGGATGATGATCTGCGTTCCGGAGCCGGGAGCCGTTAACACCTCGATGGTGCCGCCCATCAGATCCACAATGCTCTTGGTGATGGACATGCCGAGCCCCGTTCCTTCCACGCCGCTGACGGTAGACGTCCGTTCACGCTCAAATGCGTTGAACATCTTCTCGGCGAATTCCTTGGACATGCCGATGCCGGTGTCCTGCACGCGTATTTCATAGGAGGCATAGCCGTTTTCTCCGGCGCCCGACTCCCACAGCGTGGCTGTGATGGTTCCGCCCTCCGGTGTGAACTTGTAGGCATTGGAGAGGACATTCAGCAGAACCCGGTTCAGATTCTTCCTGTCAGCCCATACGTAACGATCCTGCACCTGGCTCGTGTGAACCTGAAAGTCCATGTTCTTCTGCTTCATCTGTTCAGAAAACAGATCCCGCATTCCGTCGAAAACGGCACAGAGATCTACGGGGACAAACTCCAGCTCAATCTTCCCGCTTTCGATGCGGCTCATCTCCAGAATATCATTGATCAATGCGAGCAAGTGCTGGCTTGAGCTTTCGATCTTGTCCAGATAGGAATAGATCTGCAGCGGGTCGGTCTCTTTCCGCGCCAGGTTTGTGTAGCCGAGGATCGCGTTCATCGGTGTCCGGATGTCGTGCGACATATTGAACAGGAACTGGCTTTTAGCCAGGCTGCTCTCCACAGCATGAATTTTCTCCCGTTCCACCGCTTCATGCTTTTCCCGCACAATGTTCTGCACATACAGCATCACGGCGAGACCAACAAAGACTATCAGCAACAGCACAACACTGCCCCATACGAGAGACTGCCTTATACTCTCGGCTGTCTGCCCCGCAGCCAAAAGTTTTATCAGCCACAGAAATGCAGAATAGACCAACAGGGCAAACAGCACAACCCCCGAGGCAGACATACCGCTGTACTCCGTCAGTGTGCTTCGAGCGACTGTCCTCCAATAGAACACGAAACCCAGCAGGCACCACAGGCTCAGCAGCAGAAAAGCCTCGCTGCCCATAGCCTCCATGGCAGCCAGCCGCGGTACAAGCTGCACAATCGCAAGGATGACGGAGATCGCCGAGCCGATCAGCCCTGTCACCATGGTTTTTTTATTTCCCTCTGTCCGGGCAAGCTTGTATGCCGCAGCAGAAGCGTAGCCAAAGCCCACAATCGCACCGAAGGATGTCAGATCCACAAACCAGTTGAGCGTATTCCGCCCCAGCAGAGAGAGCAGAATCGACAGCGCCATGATGAACACAATGCTGTAGGTGGTTTTGGAAAACTTCTCCGACAGAATGTGATCTTCGGCCATGGTGGAGAGGATGCGTGTCGTAGCGCGGTAGCCGCCGATGATGCCTGTCAGAATCGCCGCCACGGCCGTGACCGTCATAACAGCCAGGCCGGCAGGCCCCATAATAGCCCGCGCAGCGAAAAAGGTCGGCACGGAGGCAACGCCCTTGAGGGAAACCAGCCCTGCGATGTATTCCTGCCAGGTGGAAAAGCCATCCGGCACCAAAGCCACGCTTACAAACGCCATGGCAATATACGCAAAAGCCGCTGTGAAGATTGAAGTAACGATAATCTTTTTTGAGCGCTTCATGGGAAACTTGAAATGTGCAGTATCAAAAGCCGTAACCTCAAAGCCCACATATGCCCATGGTGCCAGGATGATCAGGCTGAATACCGCATAGCCTTTATTCAGCCCGCGAATGCCATAGTCCCGCAGCACGCCGCAGGAGATTGCGTGGGGCAAACAGAATATCCCCGCCACGACAACGCCGACCAGCAACACAAATGCCAGCACCGTGTGCAGGCGCTGTAAAAAGGGTTTGGCAAAGATAAAAAGCCCTCCTACGCCTGCCAGCACGAGTACAGAGGCAATCGTTTCGCCCAGATAGATGTCGTTCCCTGCCACAGTATAATGGAAACCGCTGTGAACCGAATCGGCAAACAGGATTCTCACAATGAAAAACAGGGCAGTACCGTTGAGAAAAACGATGGTCAGATAGGAAAGGCACAGAAACCATGAGCTCAGGAAAGCATGATCCCGGCCAAATGCCTCCTTGGTGTAGGAATAGACGCCACCCGTCATAGAGCTGCGCCCCATCAGATAGGAAAAATTGCTCCCGATGACAAGCATAATGACCATACCAATCAGCATGGCGATCAGGGTGCCTGCAGGGCCTGCCACCGGAAGAAAGGTCGTACCCGGCATGGCAAACACACCCCAGCCCACCATACAGCCAAAGGCCATCGCCCAGACATCGGCCGGAGAGAGGTAGCGATCCAGCGCTTTTACTTTACTGTTTTCATCCAATCCTTCCGTCACCTCCCTGTCACAGATATGTCCGGAGCAGCCTGAGCAGATCCTCCGGCTGGAAAGGCTTCGCCAGATGCGCATTCATTCCGGCTTCCAGACAAGCCCGTACATCTTCTTCATATGCATTGGCGCTCATAGCGATGATTGGGATTTGGCTGTCAAAGGTGCGTATCTCCCGCGTTGCCTCATAGCCGTTCATAACCGGCATCTGAATATCCATCAGCACCGCATCATAATATCCTCTTTCGTGTTTTTGCACCTGCTCCAACCCGATCTGTCCGTTCCCGGCCCGATCAACTTCAATTCCGTATTCGGCCAGGATCATATTCGCGATTTCCGCATTGATCTCGTTATCCTCTACCAGAAGCACACGGCAGTCGGAAAAGCTGCTCCCCTCGGTTTCATTTTTCTCCTCCGTGTTTTCCCTGTCCGTGGTTTCGAGTTCCAGTTCAACAGTAAACTCTGAGCCTTCGCCTACCGCGCTCTTCACGGAAATCGTACCGCCCATCATTTCGACCACTTTTGCTGTTATGGCAAGCCCGAGCCCGGTGCCCTGGATACGATTGACCGTCGTTTTCTCTTCGCGGGTAAAGCTCTCAAAAATATGCGGCAGGTAATCCTCGCTGATGCCAATGCCGGTATCTCTGACGATGAACCGATAAAGATACCTGTTCCCCTCAATGGGTTCTTCCTCGGCAATCAGGTCGACTGTCTTGCCTGCCGGCGTATATTTGATGGCGTTGCTTACGATGTTGACCAGCACCTGCTCAATGCGCAGCTCGTCTGCATTCACCTTGAGATGCCGAACGCTGTCATGCCGGTAAGTGATGATCAGGGATTTATTCCTTGCCTGGAGCGCAGTAATATCCTCAATGCGGCGGAAGATCTCTCCCAGATCGCATGGGCCGAGATTGATCTTCATTTTGCCGCTCTCGATTTTTGAAATATCCAGAATGTCATTGATGAGCGAAAGCAGGAAGTGACTGGAAGAGCCGATCTTTTCCAGTGCATCCGTGACCGCTTCGGGATTATTTATACGACTTTTAGCGATGTTGGTATAGCCTACGATAGCATTCATCGGAGTCCGGATATCATGAGACATGTTGGCGAGAAAGTCATTCCGCGCGTTGGTTCTCGCTTCCGCTACATGCTGCTGGTATTCCAGTTCCCTCTTCATCTGGGCATCGATATTGTTCGTGCCAATTATCAGATGCCGGCCATCTTTGTCTTCCAGAAGCGTTGCCTTCATGCTGACCCACGTCGGTGTTTCGCCTACCACAAGCCGGTATTTCATGGTAAAGCTGCCGTCCCGCTCCAGGATGGACATGATTTTTTCCTTATAGAATGTGCCCAGAAAGCGATCTTTGTCATCGCTGAAGATCAGGCGGTCCATGTTTTTCCGGCTCACGTTGAAGAAATTATCTCCCGCCTTTTCTACGCCAAGATCAGAGAACTCTTTCGTTGCGCTGTATTCCACGAACTTCTCTGTATCCGGATCAACAATATAGATGCTGAAATAGTCTCCCGCCAAAGCTTGTGCTACTTTTCCGTAGGTCATCCGTTCTTCCGCAACCTGCCGGTATTCCGCCTCTGCTTTTCTGGCATCTTCCAATGCTTCCTGCATAGCACGGCTCTGTTGGATTTCATCATCCACATCCTTGAAGCCCATCGTCACACCGATCCGTCCACCGGGCATAAATACCTTGCCAAAATCGATCCGGTAATGCCTCGGTCCACTCTCCAGGTCTCGAATAAAGCTGACCGAGAACTGATCTCTGGTCTCAAACTGTTTCAGGATATACGGAAGCCCAATCTGCTCCTGCATCCGTTCCTGATCTTCTTTGGCAACCATGGTGACGACATACTCTGCTTTCGTATCCGTATATTTGGCATGACTCAAGGCATTACGGATGGCTTCCGCGTGTGCCTCGTCCAAATCAGTATGGTACAGAGAGCTTTTTTCCGTCACAACATCGCTGATAAGCCATACCGTGTTATAGGCATTGGTCAGCGTAGAAATAACAGCATCACGGGTCTCTTTATCTGTCTCCCGCTGTTCCCGTTTTTCCGTAATATCCGAAATGAACACCACATAGATGCCGCCATAGGCTTTTGTTTCACAGTAATGCCCGTAATCGTCCACCCAGCGGATTTTTCCATCTTTACGGACTATGCGATATTCCGCGTAGTCCATCTGATCTTCACTGGCGTCGATCTGCTGAGCGATGGATGCAGAAATACGATTATAGTCTTCCGGATAAACCATGCCTTTGAAGGTGAATCCGGTCAGAGCTTTAAATTCATCTATGTCCGAGCAGCCGTAGATATCGCATACAGGTTTGTTCGCATAGATCAGCTCTTCCGGATCTGCAGCTTTATACATAAAGAAACCGCCCGGCATATGTCCGCCAATCTCTTCAATAACGGAAAGGGTTTCTTCCGTCAGATCAAACTTTTTTCCTGTCATAACGACCTCCCCCACTGGTCTTGATCCGTTTATTCTGAACCTGACTCAGTCCCTCTGAGTCTTTCAGAATGTATCAGTATACAGCACAGCCTGTCTGCCTCATTTGTTTCATTCGCCGCAGCGCAGTGTCCGCGTCCTCGAACACATTGCCCTGCGGATTGGCTCTGTCAGAAAAAGCGACGCCGACACTCAAAGAGATAGCTTCCTGCCCTTCCGGTGCTTTCCTCAGTGTTTCGTTGATCTGTTCAATCTTCTCAAAGACAAGCTGCTGCATGGAACTGACCATACGGGACATAATGATAACGAACTCATCCTCCTGCAGGCGGCATACATCATCCGCCGAGCGGAAGCTTCCGAGCAGCACATCCGCGACCCGTTTGACAGCCTGATCAGCATAGGCTTTCCCCTTTTCCGCGCGGAATGTACGGTAATCGTCCACCGTAGCAATCATGACCGCAATATGGTCGTGGTCTGCATCATGAAACAGGATGTCAAAAGCGGTGTGGTTGTATAACCCGGTCAGCGGGTCATGCATGGCGTCGTAAGTAAATTTATCCTTCGGTCCGCTTCTGGCAACCTTTCGGACTTCATCCGCAGCCTCCGTCGCTTTCTGAACCAGATCCCGGACAAAAGCTTCGAACTCATCGCCGGGAAGAGGTTTTGAGAAATAATAGCCCTGCACAATGTCACAGCCCATGGCTTTAAGCGTGAACATTTGCTCTGCTGTCTCTACCCCCTCTGCGATAGTCGGCAGACCCAAAGACTGCGCCAGCCCGATGACCGCTTCAATGAGCCTCGTGTCCTTCCTGTCACGAAAGGCAGTTCGTATGAACTGCATATCCAATTTAAGGGCATCGATAGGCAGCGTGGTTATCATATTCAGCGAGGAATAGCCCGTGCCGAAATCATCCATTTCAATGTAAAAGCCCTTGTCCCTCAGTGCCTTCACCACACGGATAATCTGTTCCGAATTCTCCGTATAGGCCGATTCCGTGATCTCCAGCAGCAGCTCTCCGTGTGCAAGACCGTATTCCCCTGCAATACCCTCCAGTGTTTCCAGCAGCTGCGGGTCATACAGGTCTATACGGGAAACATTGATAGATACAGGAATGGAACGTCCAAGCGTCTGCTTCCATTGCCGAATCTGTGCTGCGGTCTCCCGCCATACATAGGAATCCAGTTCCCGGATCAAACCGTTGGCTTCAAAGAGAGGAATAAAGACCCCGGGACTGATCATGCCGAGCTCCGGATGCCGCCAGCGAACCAGCGCTTCGGCACTGTTCAGGACAGGCTCCATGGCTCGGATATTAAATTTCGGCTGATAGTGCACAGTAAACTGCTTTTCCCGGATCGCCATATGGAAGTCTTCCAGCAGCTGCTCAGCGAACAGCTCTTTTTCGTGCATAGTGCTGTCATAGACGCCGACTGCATGTAAATAACTGTTTTTGACTGTGTCAGCCGCCTGTTTTGCACGGTCGAAGCGGCGCTCTATGTCGATGCCGCGGTCTACTTCAGAATACACCCCCATCCGGACTCGGACATGGTAGTCCTCACCCATCTCAACGCTGGCTTTTTCCAGAATGCCGTCATAGTCGCTCCGGTGAGGACAGTAAATGAGGAAAGTGTCGGCCTCCTGCCGACAGACAATACCGTCCGAGCCGCGCATTGCCTCCAGAAGACTTTCCGCAATGCGTTTGAGCACCTCATCTCCGAAATCCCTGCCGTAACGCTCGTTGAGCATGTGGAAGTGGTTGATATTCAGCACAATCGCATCTGTAGGCACCTCCGTATGGAAGGCATCGAACTGAGCTGCATAACGATAGAAGAACTCGCGGTTGTACAGCCCCGTCAGCTGATCACGCTCCGTCCAGCGGATGATATCCCGATCTTCAAAGAGTTCAATCGTCCGCAGGATACGCGCTAAAATGACCTCCTGCTTGGGATACGGCTTCGGGATGAAGTCAGTCGCACCGATGCTGAGGCACTCTACCTCGGCATCCTGATCCGCCGTCATCACGATAACCGGCAGTTTTGCGGTCCGCTCATCCGATTTGATCCTATGCAGAATATCGATGCCTTTCATGTCGGGAAGGTTCAAATCCAGCAGCACCAAATTCAGCGTTTCATATTGTGTCTCCAGTAATTCCAATGCCTTTGCTCCGGTTTCTGCAAAAACAACGTTATAGGAATCCTGAAGCATAAAGCCAAGGAGCTCCCGGTTGATAAGTTCATCCTCAATAAGCAGAATTTTCCGCTTGCCGTCGGCAGAGTGAAACTTCAGATGGCTCTCCGGCATATCGTTACTCCTCCTGTACCAGTTTTTCAGTGTATGCCTGTCCGCAGCAGTGTATTGTTATACGGCTTAAAGCCTTTTCGCGGCTCCCAGCTGTTTCAGTTGTATTTTATGTTCACACATGAGCGAGGCCGCCCATTGAAGCAAATTGTGCAGATACTGATCCACTTCAGCCCAAAACAGTAATCTTTATTTTACCATACTACATTCCGGCTGTCTATGAAAAAGTCGCAGATTCCTATGTTCTGCGGCAAAAACTGCTTTTTGAACCTGCTCATGAAGGAACAAACAGTAATCAGAAAGCAGCATAAGAAAGACTCTGTTCATCCCGGGAAAGAATTAAACCAGGCGCGCTCCTCAAAATTCTTTTTCTGTGGCGGGACAGGTTCGGATTCCGCAATGCCGACGGGAAGAAAACAGACGAGCCTATACTCATCCGGAACACCAAGAATCTGTGCCATCTGGCAGCCGATTCTGTCCTCATCCGTAATATGCCCTTCATACCAGCAACTCTGATATCCGAGTGCAGTTACCGCAAGCAGCATATTCTCAATCGCTGCGGAATAATCCTGAACGGCAAAACATCTGTCGCGATATGCAAAAATCCTTTTGGAGAGAATGCATATCATGGCCGGGGCTGTTTCGCCGACAGGCGGATCAATGACGGAACGCAATTTCTTCAACAGCTCCGGATCGTCTACAGCAATTAAACTGGTCGTCTGCTTGTTGCATCCGGAAGGCGCTGCCAGCCCTGCCTTCATAATCTCAATCAGATCCTTTTTCGGTACCGGATCTGATTTATACTTTCCGCGGTAACTGTGCCTTTTCTGAATTGCTTCTATTACATCCATCTTACTGTCCTCTCCTGTGCTTTTATACGGATTTGAACACCATCCGTTCAGAAATTCTCTTTCACCTGATCTGCGTTTCAAGATATTCCAGAATGAGCCGGTTGGTATTGATCCCTGTTACTCGCTCTCCGGACCACGAGTGGCGACCATCTTTTACAAGCAGATGCCAAACCTCCATGTCTGAAGCAGGGCTCCCATACTTCGTTAAAACGGATTTCTTGCCTGCAGTCAGGATTTCCTGTATTTCAAGCCCATTCACTGTTACGTAATATTCGATCACGTCTTCTATTGCCGGTTCTTTTGCATATCTGGCGCTGCCATCACTGTGTTTCGGAATCACATCATCTTTTTCTCCGGTAACCTGAAGCAATCCGGCCGAAACCTGACCGTCCCTCTCATTCCAAATACTTGCAGGTACTGTACCGGCTACGCTGACAACGGCAGAAAAGGTACTGTTCGCCTCCAGAGCAAGACGATGCGCCATAAACGCTCCATTGCTGTACCCAACAGCAGCAGTATGCTGTTTATCCAGGCGGTATTCCTGCTGAAGATATTTCGCCAGCGCAGTCAGGAGTCCGACATCTCGATTCGGGGAACTGCCTATACCGGAATTCCAGGAGTTGGAAGAAGTTTTATCATCGGGATTCGGAGCCCCCGTAACATATACGACAGTATATCCCAAAGGATTAGCGTCTTTTTCAAACCCGGTCTCTGTGCGAAAACTCTCGGCAGTGCCGCCATATCCATGAAGCATCAGAATCAGCGGCGAACCTTCGGCCTTTTCCGGCAGATCCACAATAAATGCGTGCCTGATCCCGTCGTAGGTGCAGGTATAATGCCCTTCACTGACCCTGGTAATGTTTTCCAGAGTTCCCTGATCTTCCGAGAAAGCGAAATGCGGGGTGCAGGTCAGGAGCACAGCAAGGATAACAGCAAATGCTTTCAATAACCGTTTTATCACGAGACGTCTCCTTTATACCGGATCGTCTCCCGCAGGGAGACTGTTGGCAAAAGTTTCTATCAGACGATTTACAAGTTCCGGCTCATCTGTATTAGAATTGTGCCCCGCACCCTTGATCCACTTTATGGGTATCCCCGTTCTTTTGTGCCAGGCTTTGTTATATCTGATACAGGATCCTGCATGGTCTTCTTCTCCGCAGATAAGCAGTGCCGGGCAGTTGATTTCATACGGCAGATCAGCTTCCATAGCCTCTGCAAGGATACGAAACCCATGGCCGCACAATCCGGCATAACGTTCCTGATCGCCGTCATATACCATCATGATCTCCCGCATCAGTTTTCTGCCATAGTCAGATGTTGCAACTCCGTTTGACCCTGTTTTCAGAAGTGCTTTCCACGGATAATGACGATAGACGGGTTCCATCCTTTTCAGAAGCCATATTTCTGCGGCGGTCACATATTCTCTTTGCAGCGGTGCTGAGTCTATGGATATGAACCCCTTAAGTTTTTCCGGAAACAGCTGTGCAAACATCTGCCCTACATATCCACCCATCGACTGCCCGACAATTACGGGAGCGCTGATTTTTTCCTGCTGCAGTATTTCATCAAGCCAGCGTGCCTTGTCTTCCAAATGAAAGGACAGTTCAAACGGCCATGAAGAGGCATGCCCCGGAGCATCCCAAACAAAAACAGGATATTTCCCGGAGAAATATTCAACCTGCTTCTCAAACAGCCGATGATCCGCCGTCAGCCCGGGCAGAAACACAAGCGTATTTGCCGAAGCATCTGCTTTTTCCGTCCAGTAATGAATTGTACCGCAGGGTGTTGAATAGGTTTTTTCCGTCATATGGCTCTCCAGTGTTTTACTTTTTCAGCAGCACTCTGCCGGCTTTCCCTCCGAGATAACAGCCGTCTTGCAAAACGGGCTGCCCGTTGATGTAAACATGAACGATACCTTCCGGGCGGAAGTCCGGTTTTGACTCATCTACTTTGATATGCGCCAGGTCAATTACAGTCAGGTCAGCCTTGTATCCGGTTCTGATGTAGCCGCGTTCCGGAATGCCATAACGGTCTGCCGTCTGGCCGGTCATCTTCCGGACAATTTTCTGTGTCGGAATCCCATAGCGCTGTGCAAGAAGGAAGAACTGCGGGAAAGTCTGGAATGCCGCAATATTCTGAAGGCCCTTTTCTTCAATCCACGCATCCGTCATAAAAACAGAAAGATCGTCTTCCATCAGGCGATGTACGATTTCAGCATTATAATACTTCCCGAGATAAATGCTTCCGGCCCGATTGGAGAGATTTACAAGCTTGAGATACATGTCAAGATTCGAGAGCCCTTCTTCTTTGGCACATTGCTCAACCGTTTTTCCTTCATACTCCGGATGGTCATCCGAAATATATGCAACAACCATATCTTCCCAGTCGATCCCCAGAACTTTGCGATACATCAGGATTGTCAGTTGAAGCTTGAAGCGGTTGATTGGTTTGGCCGCCTCTTCCCTGCTGAGCTGAGCATACCATTCCGGAAAGACAACCGTGATAACAGACGCGCCATAATGGAAAACGTAGTTGTCAAAAGCGATCGGGTTTCCCGCCTCGACTTCACGATGAAACGTAGCAAGCATCTTGTCAAGCAGCTTCCAGCTCCTCTGGCCGGTAAAAATCAGATGGCTGTATTCCAGCTTACAGCCGGACTCGTGCATAATATCAACAGCTTCATCAAGCCCCATCTCCAGATGCGATTTTTTCGTGATAAGAGGATAATCCGCACTGACGATTGAGCAGGCTCTCGGATGAATCGTAACAATACCGTTATATCTGGCGATCTCTTTAGCAAAAGCAATGATCTCCTCTTTTTGCGCATAGCGGTCCGGTTCATACATGAAACCGAATGAGCCCCCGAAAGCTCCGCCTTCCATTGCTTCCCGAACATGTGAAAGCTCTTTTTCAATCTCCTCTTTTGTGAGCGGTGCCGGATCGTACCCCTTCATGCCTGCCCGCACAGAGCCCTGCCCGATCAGCGGAACAAGATTCACGAAGAGATTTCCCTGTGCACGGTTTATGAATTCCGCAAAGCTGCATGGCTTAACCGTTTCAAAAAGACCTCCGCCAATTTTGTCCCGATAGGGAGTGGCTTCGTCTATCCCGAACGGAGAAAAACTACAATTGCCGGTAATCTGTGTGGTAATGCCCTGCTCGATAAACGGCCGGTAAAACTTCTCGGCATCTTCCCGGTCATAGAAAAAGTCATTATGGGAATGCGCATCAATCAACCCCGGGCAGACCTGATAGCCGGAAAGATCGATGACCTGATCAGCACTTTCCGTGATCTTCTCTGAGACTTCTACGATCCGGTCATCTTCAATCAGGATATCTCCTTTGAAAGGTTCTCCGCCGGATCCATCATAAATCAAACCGTTTTTGAATAATCTTTTCATGAACTGTTTTCCTCCCTTTTTCGATTAAAACAAACTCATTTGCGGGTACTTGTCCGGAAATTCCTGTATATACCGAAAACAATCTTCCGGCCGTGACAGGATTCCGTTTTCGCTGCAGATCCTATGCAGCATCTTCATCAGGGTTCCGGCATTCGAACTTGGCAATTCATATGCATTTCCATAGCGCTTCACATACTTCTCTTTCATCCCCGGGAAAAACTTATCCAGAGCCGCATAGTAATACTCCCTGTCACCTTCCCTGAGTGTAAGGCCCATATCATAACACACGATCCCTTTTACCTCTGTACGGACACACTCTTCCAGAATAGCAGCAACATTTTCTTCCGTATCATTTATAAACGGAAGAATGGGTGTCATCCATACAACAGTCGGAATCCCTCTTTCCCGCATCTTTTCCAACACGGCAATTCGTTGTTTTGTATTGCATACATTCGGTTCAATGACTTTGCATAAATCGTCATCAAAAGTGGTAAGCGTCATCTGAACAACACATTTTGCTGAACGGTTGATCTCATCAAGCAAATCAATATCCCGCAAAATCCTGTCAGATTTTGTCAGAACAGCAGCACCAAAACCATATTTCAGAATAATCTCCAGGCATCTTCGCGTCAGGAGAAGTTTTTCTTCACAATGCATATAGGGATCAGACATTGACCCCGTTCCAATCATACACTTACGGCGCTTAGATTTTAACTCTTTCTCCAGCAGTTCCGGCGCATTCTGTTTTACTTCAACATCTTCAAAAGGATGGGTAAACTGGTAACAGAGGCTCCTGCTGTCACAATAAATACATCCGTGAGAACAGCCCCGATAAATGTTCATTCCATAGTAGCCGCTGTTCCCGGTCAGTATCCCTTTCGCATTAACAAAATGCATCTGTCATTTTCTCCACTGTATTACCGTATTCTTTTCTGTCATTCCTTTTCAAGGAACCTGAAAACCCGTTCATAGAAGTCATCTGCCTCTTCGTAGGCAGCATGGCCCAGCCCTTTGTATATAAACAATTCGCTTCCTTTGATTTTTTCTTTCAATTCATAAGATGCTTCTACCCCTACGATCCGGTCTGTTTCTCCTCCGATAATCAGCGTGGGGCAGGCAATTTCAGACAACTCACAAACGGCGTCACACGAAAGGATTGCGTTGGCGTTCGTCAGAAATCTGCTGTAATCAGACGGTTTGCTGACTGTTCCGATAATCGGATATATTTTTCTGATCTTTTTCAGATATTCCGGTGAATAGCTCTTCTCTGCCGTATCTATCATCAGTTTTTTATGATCGCCCTCTTCCGCCAAACGGATCCACTTGCCGACACACTCCCGGACAATCTCGTTTGCCCGAGGTGCGGATACAGCAATCACAAGCTTCTCAATCAGCTCGGGGAAGTCTGCTGCGAAAAATTGAGCAATCATCCCTCCTTGAGATACCCCCAGAACAGATGCTTTTCTCAAACCGAGTTTCTGCATCGCTCTCGCCTGATCTTCCGCCATCTCTTTAATGGAATATTCTTTCGGCAGTTCATTTTTTCTGCTGAACATATAAACCGTAAAACGATCAAAAAACCGTTTATAGGGGTTCGCCAGCATTAACGCTTTCCCGCTAACCGTCATCAGTCCGTCTGATAATCCGGGCAGTACAATCAGCGGCTTCTCTCCGTAACCGAAAGACACAAAGCTCATAACGGTATCGTCTATCGGAACTGAGCCATTTCTCGCATTCCAAAGCACTTCCAGTGTCCCTCCTTTTTCAGAGCATCAGATCATTTCTTACTTTTCGGAGCAGGAAGCTCTCTGTACATCCCCTCGAGGAGTTCTCTCAGGAAGGCCTTGTCCTCCACATTGTTCACAAGGAGCATTTTCTTTGCCCCTTCATACGGCAACTCCATTTCAGCATCCGGCATCATCGCCACAGCAAATCTGGTGGGTTTTACAAGAAAGCGATCATCATAAATCCCGCCGACTATTTTACCGCAATAATAGATGATATATTCTCCCATCATCGCCCGATAAGTCACGTCTTCCAGTTCAGAAAGCTGTTCCAATATAAAATCGAGGTATTCTTTGCTTGATGCCATTCTCACTTCTCCTTAACTCTGATCTCCCAGTAGTATTTTCTTGCACTTTCCGGAAAATCATCTAATACTCCGTGCTCCGGGTCATAGAACACACCATCACAATACAATGACCAATGCCAGCATCGCGGCGTTTCACAACTGAGCACACAAAAAGGCGGGAGTTGTTCCCTGCCTGTTATCTGTATCCGTTCATCCGATACCCAAACATCATGTTCACGCAGAAAACCCTTCATTTCTTTAAGAGTCGTCTCGCGATCATTATTGAGTTCTTCAACCACCTGCTGTGCCGACAGCCCGGTTATCATAGCAAGGACCGCCTGCCCGCACTGAAGATCAGTCGGTTCGTGTATGTAATTTATTTTTCCCACTGCCAATTATCCAGCTGATCAGCACCCGTCATCACAATCAAAAATCGCTTTCTTTGCGACACAGCTACCATATTCAGATTTCCAGCGCAGATGCGGCTCGGAGACATCATATGCAGGCAGTGCATCTTTTTCCATGTCCATGATGATCATCATATCATAACGGTTCTGTCTGTCAGAATTGGATAGTCTGATATCTACCCCGCGTATCCCGGGAATGGAAAGTGTTTCTTCAAAGATGCGGCGCACCGGGTCTTCCAATGCACGATAATCCGTACCTTCCGTAAACTTTACAATAATATAATGCTTCATTTTTTTCTCCTTCTTTCTTTTCAAGCAGCTGTTTCCGGATCAGCTGCAGGCTGAAACCACGCTATGATGCTCTTCGAATCGCCATGCGCATAGATTCTCATAAGTCCTCCACGTCAACAACAGGAAAACCATGCTCGATCAGCAGTTCCGCCGTTATGCCGGATCCGTCAATCAATGTTCCGGTAAACGTTCCATCATACCTCTGCTTCACACCACAGCTGGGGCTTCTTGACTGGAGGATGATCAGATCCGGCCGCTCCAGTTCCGCAATCTTCAGAACCATTTCCGCACCCTGCCGATATTCCCGATCTACGCTGAATCCTTCTTTGTTGATTACTATACCATGTACAATTTCCGAAGGGGCTCTCGGAGTCGGCAAGCCGCCCATAACTTCCGGGCAAACGGGGATAATCTCGTTTCCGTCGAAGAGTGCTTCCACTTTTTTATTCCGGTTATTTCCGCCGTTGTATTTACAGTTTTCCCCTGCAAGGCAGGCGCTGACCATGATCTTCATATAAGTATCCCGTTCATATGATTCAATTTACGCAGACGGACCTTGTTTTACTGCCCAGCCGCACCATTTTCTCAATGGCGGGAATATGGAGAGGCAAGAGCGTAATATCTGCCGGCTCCGGCGATGGAATCGATTATCACGATTGTTGTGATCTCTCCGAACTGATTGATAAACATCGGCTGTTTCATATCCAGCCTGTTCAGCGTATTCTCCAGCAGCTTATCATGGTCTAAATTCGTCTTCACCCCGGCAGGAGGCGGAATGTAGCTTTCCTCAAACATAAGCCGAACCGTTTCCCGCAGATTTTCCAGATACTCTTCTTCCGTGATTCCAAACTGTTCCAGGATCATTTCGTTCGTGACTCTGCTGCCGGTTTCAAAGTCATAGCCATATGCGGCATAGTCTGGATCGTCTCCGTTCAGATCGGACGTAACCAGCAGGAACAAACGGTTCCCGCTCCAATACGCTTCCCAGTCGGTTTTCCATGACCAGAAAGATGTCCCCTTTTCTATATATCCGAAGTGAGCTTCTACCCGCGAGCCGAACTGTTCGGCAATCTCTGCGTTGATCTCTTCCGCATCAGGGGAAGCGTCAAAGATCTGGGGAACATGGAAAGAATAGATTCCCGAATTTCCAATGTCGTCTTCATACCAGCCATCTGCGCTGTAGAGTTCGTAAACAGGTGACCTGTGCGTTTGATCTGCAAGGGCAGCGGATGTGCATGCGAGCAACAGGCACAGGGTCAGCAAGATAGATACTGTCTTTTTCATGGCTTTTATGCTGCTTCCTGCAGCGGTTCTTCGATTCCGGGCAAGCCGGTTTTCTGCACACCTTCGCCGTAAATCGTCGCCCAGTCATTTGCCATCGAGATGGCCGTCCAGCCCTGCTTTTCAACTTCGTCATAGAACTTGGCAGCCTTTACATCGTTGCCGTATTCGCGTTCGGTGTCATCACACACCACGAAAAAGCCCATACCGGTATGTTCAGGGTTGCCCTCGGCATAGTTGAGCATGGAATAATCGCCGGCACTGTTGCCGAATGCGAGGACAGGCCGCTTTCCTATTTCACGTGCAATGGCAGCCGGCTTGCCCGACTGGCCGCATTCCACTTCATCAAGCGGTGCTCCGAGTAAAATACTTTCGTCTTTTCCCATGTTGTACTTGTCGGCGGCTTCTTCTCCCTTCCCGGAAGCGACATATGGCACATCGGTAGCAATAACACGGTCGTACGGGATACCAAAGCGCTCCACAAGTGCACGCACAACCTCGCGTTCACAGGCTGAGACCATCCACACATCGAAGTTGTTAGCCCGCAGGTAGTCGATCACCTCGATCATGGGCTTGTAGAACGACTGCCCGTAAGTCATACCTTCAAAGCCCACCGCATTCACGCTGTCGGCAAACTCGACCACGTATGCGCGGAACTCCGCAGGCGTCATGCCGGCAAAGGCGGATGCAACAAGGTCGCTTTTGGTAATGGTGTCAGGATGGTACGTCACGCCCTCGGAATAGGCGTAATCACGCACCTGCTGCATGGCGTCTCGCTCTTCCTCTGTTGCATTATACGCCGGATCATCGAGCACGCGGTACAGGGTCAGACAATAGTCAACATAGACGGGTGCTTTCTCACAGAGTATGGTGCCGTCCATATCAAAGGTGGCAATGCGATCTGCCGGATCAAGGTAGTTCGGGCCTGATTCGTCCGTGGAAGCAGACACAAAATCCACAAGTTCCTTCAGTGATGCACTGTCCGGATTCCAGGAAGGAAAGACTACAAAATAGTCAATACTCTCGACAGCTTCAGCATCAACGGCGGATTCAGCACTCTCATTGGATTCTACGACAGAGTGAGCTGTTTCCGCTTCCTGAGGTATCGATGCTGCTTGCAGAGCAGGGATATCCTGCTGCCTGATCAATGTGAAAGCCACAATTGCGGCAAGCACAAAGCCTGCCAGGAAGGCAAGGACTAAAAGCAACCATCTTTTTCCTTTTTCACTCATAACATTATTCCTTTCAAATCATTAACTGAATGCAAATCATCTTCAAGTCTCTTCCTCTCCTCCTAAGCCGCGTCACCCGCTTCGAGACTTGCCCGGTCTGAAGCGGACTTTTCGCTGATGTTAAGCGGAGGCATGGAACGAACAACTTCCTTTTATCAAATGTGTTCGCCGATCATCTTTTCCATCCAAATCATGTTCTGCCAACGGCCGAATTTGTAAGAGCATTCATGAAACTCACCGACTAAGCTGAATCCAAGATGCCGGTGGAACTTTTCACTGTCTTTTGACAGGTATTCATCTTCAACGATCGGATAAGCGATACACGCATACATGTTAAGAAATCCCTGCGTTTTCAGCCTTTCCTCCAGTACTTCATAGAGCTTTCTTCCGTAACCCCGTCTTTTTACGGCATGATCCACATAGATGGATACTTCACAGGAGCGGGCATAAGCAGCCCTCACTTTGAATATTCCGGCATATGCATAGCCCTGAATAATACCATCTTCTTCCAGAACCAGATAAGGATATTTCTGAAGGGTATGCTCTATGCGGCTGCGAAATTCCGCCTCTGAAGGAACGTCATACTCACACGAAATGGCCGTATTTACGACATAATATGCGTATATTTCCAGCAGACGGTGCGCATCATCAGGCGTCGCGCTTCTGATTTCCACCCTTATCCACTCTCCGTTTCTCTGTTACATCTTTACGTTTTCTTATGGCTATCTTCCTATGTGGGCATCCATGAAACACAGTTGTTCATGCTGCAGGCTCGAGTTCCATGTCTCCAATGTAGCGATAGATATACTCTTCGGCCAGTTCATCGATACGGCCGGAGACTTTTTCTTTCTCAAGAAAAGTGTTGACATACGCCAGCAGATCCTCGCTGCCCTTTGGCATCAGTACACCGAGCTGGGCATCGGTAAAAGGTTCATAGATCAGCGGTGCGGCCAAACGGCTGTCCTGCCCTACATAAAAGCCCGCTTCCATGGTCTCCGTGATCATGACGTCCGCTTCTCCCGAAGCGACAAGCCCGGGAATTTCCTGGTTCACATTATGGATGATCAGTGTCGCGTGAGGCAGATTTTCCCGTGCGAACTGTTCATTCAGCCCACCAGGATTCTCCATGACCCGCACCTCCGGCCTGTCGATAGCCTCCAGGCTGGTATATGTGTCTGCATCCTCTGCACGGCAAAGCACGGTTTTGCCGTTTTCAAGATAGCCTATCGACATCAGCGCCTGCTCCTGTCTGGCCTCAGTGACAGTGATGCCACATATGGCCAGGTCAAATTTCCCGGTAAGTGTGTCTTCCATCAGCGTTGGCCATGAAGTCTTCACATATTCAAGCTCTACGTTGAGTGCGGCGGCTAAATCCTCCGCCAGCTCAGCATCAAAGCCTACATAACGTCCCGATGACGGGTCGAGATATGACATCGGCTGATAGTCTCCCGCCGTACCAACGCGTAAAACGCCGCGAGACAGAATCGTCTCCAGTGTGCTCTGCTCATCGTTTGCCGCTGAGGCCGGGGCTTGCTGTTGAACCAATGCCGCAAAAATAAGGGCAAAGACCAGCACAAGTGCGCTGCAGCCTGAAAAGATCCTCCGTTTTCTATTTTTCATGGTATTCCACCTTTCATCTATATCATTTCTTCACAACGAGGTCCTCGCATCAGAACAAATAATCCCAAACATTCAGGCTTTCATCCGTGCGTTGTTCCTCATCTATTATTCCGGGGACAAGCTCTGTAACATATGTACCTCCCGAAACCGGGTCAATATAATATCGATTCAACGACCCTGTGTATGATCGGAACACAACCACGATTTCATTCTCGCTGCTTGATGAGATATCCCAATAAGCAGGGTATTCTTCTGCGCTTACTATTCCCCCCAGATCCGGATTGTTGATACAGCAATATTGCCTGATTGCGGAAACGGCCTGTTCGTCGGTAAGCCTTTTCTCTCCCTGACTGGCTATAACCGAGAAGGTATCCATAAAATAGTGGAAGCGCCTCCCAAAGCCCTCGGCACCTTCAATGGAATAGTGCGCGGTGGCGACGCGGCAACCGTCTGATGCCGGGATAACATACACCATCTGCAGCAAATCAGGCATTCTCATACCGCCTTTTTCCGCAGATGCATCAATTCGTATGCATCTGCCCGCGCGGTCAAGCATGAAGGAATCATTTTTGCTGATATCATAATTATTAGAAAGTGCTTCGCTGATGGATGCGGCTATGGTATCTGCATCGTGCGGGTTATATCTCACCTCCAGATAGTTCTCCGGATTATCGGGGTCGTCATAGCACGAAACAAAGCATTCGCGATCCGACTCGCTGTGCCGGTTGAAATGTTCATAGTCGTAGTCCATCTCGAACCCAATCGTGTCATTCCTGACGTGCTCGTATCTGACCGTTTCTTCCATTCCCTCGAGGATAATAACCTCCTCGAAGCGTTCACCATTCTGTCTTCCCGTAACGGCCTCTGTTTCGGGCAATTCAGCATGCTCGGCCAGGCCGGCAGGTTCGTTATTCATAACGGGCTCGGCCGGCGCTGAAGCAACATCATTCCTGCCGCGGCCGTTGAGCGTAATCAGCAGCAAAACCAATACGAGTATCAGGAATAATGCTGTAATAATCGTTTTAGCTTTTTTTCTCATTTCGACTCTCCATCTGATGTTTCTACATCAATATCATCCTGGCATCTGTTCACTTCGATACTGTCGCCTTAATCGCACCCAAACAGTGGATTCTTACGACATCGTTCTTATCCGTTTCCGATATTTGCTGCAGCTGTTCCACAAAAGGCCTGACAAACTCCGGTCTGCGTTTCCCGAGAACACGGAAGATTTCCGGCGCTTCCATCCTTACCTTGTCATCCGTGTCGTGCAGAAGCTTCTCAAATACCGGCATCGTATTCTCATAAATGTCGGGAGTGTTCGCGGCGATGTTTTCTGATGCCCAGATAAAACTCAGCCTGACCTTTGGCTCCTCATCAGAGGCAAAGCGGAACAGACTCGCCCAGAATGGTTCGATCACATGATAGTTGCCTCGCCCGATTCTGCCGAGGGCATTGACCGCACGCTCCCGCAGAAGCGGCACCGGACTGTCACAGAAGGAAGCTATTGCAGGAACCGCGTTTTGCACCGACAGAGGATCAGCAAGGCCAATCTCCCCAAGCAGCCAAAGCGCCTTTGCCTGTATTTTCACAGATTCATGGGTAAGAAGAGACGAAATATACGGAATGCTCTCTTTCCACCTGTTTCTGTCTTTTGTCAGTATTCCGAGCTCTTTATAGAGTTCCGATTCGTTCAATCCTTCTTCTCCTTGTGTCTGTGCTCATACCATTTATATGCCTGTTCAGAAAACAGGACATCTTTTCTTCTCTTCTTTATCTGTTAAAAATTATAACATAGATCCACGAGCTTTTCCATCTTGAAAACCATGAATCCCAAAAAAGCAACAGCCCGAAATGAATCATATCTCATCTCGGGCCGGCTATATGGGAATTTTCAATTTTTCTTTCTCCTGCTGTCGATCATACCTATCTTAAAGGTCTTCAAACCAGTGGACAATCTTTCCGATCAGTTCCAGAACAGACTCGGTGGTTTCATCAATACCGCCATTGACCTGTGCCAGTTCTTCCAGATTAAGCTCCTTCATTGTTTTCACCTCCTCCTTTCCTGTCTTCCAGATTTTATACTGATCACTGATAAAACCATTTAATCGGGCAGAATTGTGCCATGCTGCGTTATCAGCCTTGAAAGTACACAAAGTATTCCCTGCGGCTTCTGCCTTGCCTGTCGCAATTCTGCTTCGAAAATCTTTTAAAGCGTCTTATCAGTGATCAGTATTAATTGTCAGGGCTCAGTCCCAGTAGTCGAACATGTCGTCCCAATCCCGGCCGTACATATCGTCCCAATCGCGGTCATACATGTCATCCCAGTCACGGTCGTACATGTCATCATCATAGTAGAAGTAGCCATTGCCGTAGTTGTTCGGAGTGGTGTATCCGCCGAAGAACTCCGTGCTGAACTTCACGATTTCACCGCTGTTTGCATCCACGTCCACATCGTACTCCGTATTGTTTGCGAAGAACTCAAGCTCATAGACCTCGCGACCGTTTTCCCAGTCGGGATGTGCTTTCGTGAAGGTTGCATCTGCTGCATTCACGCCTACATAATTAAGAGCTGTCTGTTTCGCCTGATCAAGAGTGAGTGGACCTGCGGCATATGCCGTAACACTAAGAACCACTACCATCATAACTGCCATTACCATTGCAACTGCTTTTTTCATTTTTTTAATCTCCTTTTTTATTTTTGTTTTATTATTTCCGGGGCCGTCAGACCTCTGTTTTTGTTTACGGGCATAGTGTAGCACTGGGTTCATCACAGAACTGTCACACGGAAGAAAAAAATTTTTTGCCGGAAACAGTAAAAATCGTTGACTCGTTTCAATTTCGGATCTGTTCCCACAGGCACAAAAAAGGGTTTCCGCAGTTTAAAAGCAATTAACTTCCAAACTGCAGAAACCCCTATATTTAGTTCCATATAAGAGATGTGCTTTTACATTGCTTTGAATTATTGATTTCTCCAGTTCATCATGTGATACCCGGAACCATCATCCGTAAATCCTACTGAACGATATAAAGGATATCCATCCTCTGTGGCTTTCAGCTCAATGACTGAGATTTCAGCTTCCCTCGCCTCGGACAATAACGCTTCCATGATCATTTTGGCGCACCCTCTCCGTCGATACAGCGGGCAGGTATATACATTCAGAACAATTCCTGTCTTTCCGTTAATGAAAGCTGGGCTCATGGGTTTTTCCACTATCAGGAGAAACGCGCATGAAACGATCGTGCGTCCATCCCGGATTACATATACAATCAGGTCCCTGTCCAGATGTGCCTGAAAAAATCCGGGCAGATCCCTTTCGATGACCGTGAGGTCTTGAGCATCAAGGCTGCCGTTGTCTTCGATCAGATAGCTGAGGCGCATTTTCACAAGGGCTTCAACATCTTCTATTCCGGCTTTTTCAACTTTCATCCGACAACCCCAGTTCCAAAAGCCGAGATTGGGAATCTTTATTTCCCAAATCAGCACTCAGCTTATAATATTCAACCGCTTTTTCAAGACTCAGTTTCTCCAAATCATCTGTGCACGGGTTGCCGACGTTCAAAAGCCCTCCCTGATACATTTCCGCAAGCTTAAAATAACCGATTGAATTCCCATTCATTCCGGCACGTTTGAACTGCTGCCCTGCTTGCTCATATGCCGGAGGTATGAGAGACAGGTAATACTCACCCAGCAGAATCATAGCAGATGTATCCCCATCCTTCACTGCCTTCTCAAGCAGCTCGATTGCCGCCTCGTCCTTTCCCTCATGCAACAGCCTCTCGGCATTATCATACTCAGCCGTAACCACGGCACCGTCCCAGTCAATAATTCCCCCGAACTCGAAGACCTGCTTGTACCCGAGCAAGTCCAGTTTTTCTGCAGCCTCCTTTGATCTTCTGCCAGAGCGGCAATAGATGAGAATAAGCTGATCGGAATCTGGCAATTGTTCCGGTTGTGTGGTTATTCCTTCAACGGGTATACAAATTGCTCCCGGAATGTGCCCGGAATTGAACTCTTCCATTGTTCGCACATCGACAATGATCGCCTCTTCCATCAGTTCTTCTGCCTTATCCTGTGCGATAGATGTATAGGCACAGGCAGATGAAACCGGGAATATACAGAGGGCGATAATGATTGCAAGAAATCTTTTCATAGGTATTTTATTCCTGTTACTTGGCCGATAATTCGACTGTTTTATCTGCTCCCTCGAGACCAAGCGCCTGATAACCTGCAGAACCACCTTCCGGACTTTCTTCAACAACCGAACCGGCATCGTAAGTTACGAAAAGGCTTCCATCTCTCAGTGTCAAGGATCCCGTATAATCACAATGCATTGCCTCATATTCTTTTGCCGTTGAGGAGATATGGAACGGTATTACTCCGTCTTTCAGTTCCCCTGAGGACTCTGTCAGGAAAGTGCGCATATACTCACCTTCACCAATCACAGCCTTATACTCAAAGGATATTTCATCTCCATCCATCAATTTCAAAATAATCGATAATGGGTTGCCCCATGGATCATTTCCTGTATACTGCCTGCCTATAAAATCTGAGTAGGCTGTGCTTGTACCCGGCTCCACTTCGATTTGAATGGTACCGGTTGCCTTCTCAAGACAGGTTGCTTTAAGCATGTAACTCCCCGCAGGAACCGTATCCGATGCTCCCATCGTACTGGTGACATCAGCTGAGATGATCGCTTCCCCATTCATATCAGGAAGTTTATCGATGCTCTGTTCTTCAGGCGCTGCGACTATTTCTACCCTGACTGAACCTTTTGCTAAGTTGGAAGTGATCACAATCTGCTCCCCATCAGCAACGTCCAGTGAGCCAACCAAAAAGAGAGCATCTTTGGCAGCGTTCTCTGCCGTGATCATCATCAGCTTCCCTGTGTTTTCGGTTACTCCGAATTCAGACTTTCCGCATGCTGTAAGCGTCAGCGTCAGAAGTGCCATCCCGATGACAAGGCACAAGAGTTTTAAACTATTACCAGATAAAAGTTTCTTCATAATCATTGCCTCTGTAAATACCGAATATCCTCTGCGGTCAAAGCCAGATAAATCATTCCAATCATCCGGCAGGCTTGTCATCATTCGCCTCCAAAAACATTACAGAATCGACCTGTCGAGACAATTCTACCATAATCCTCATATAGTACATCTGGTTCTCTATGGATGAATCTTGTTTAATATCCTCAGACACGCTTCAAGATGCATGATCCAGTGCCTTGAAAAGGGCATTTGGATCAATCCCCGGATATCCTTGTTGCACCAATAATCAATGAGCCAGATGGCACTTTCATCTTCACTGACCACATGAAGTGATTTCAGATTCTCTTTTGTTTCATCCGAAACCTTTCTTTTCAGATCATCAAAAGAAAGACTTTCCAATATTTTTTCAGTACTGCTCTTTACGTCCCCGATATAGTGATACAGTTCATCCAAATTGAGCGTTTTTGAAAAATCAGCAATTTCCTGCTTCACAAGCTCATTCCCGGTTGTGATGATCGAAGCATTTGTCCTCTTTTGATAGTTTTCTTTAAAGAAAACCTGTTCGTCTTCTGTTATCAGCGTATGAGCAACAATATCTTCGATACGGAAAATATGCCATAAAGAATACGCGATTGTCTTGCTGTGATATCCATCTGCATTGATAAACGGTATAGCATTGAATTCATCTCTGCTTAGCTTATTATTCAAAGAAAGAATGGTATCCCATAGCTCACCTCGCAGTTCCATCAATGTACGGATTCCACAATCAAAACTATCTCTCTTCTTGATCTGATTCTGCATTGTCTTATTAAGTTCCGACCACTCTTTATTCATTTCATCTCCTCATGAAGTCCTTCTTTTGGTGATACAAGCAACATACCGTTTCGACGTGGCACGAGGAAATAAGATTGATACTCATTTCATTGCCTGTTCGTACAAAACGGGGGTAGGAACATATCCACTATTTTATCCGTACGTGGGAACATATCAACTGCTCTATCAGTACGTAGGAACATGTCTACAAACTGGAATAACAACTCTTAATGAATTAGCAGCAGCGTTGCAGCTGCAACAAGCATCTGGCATACAACGTTTGATGCTTCGATCACCCAGTGAACTTTCGGGTCTTTTAGGTTTGCTTTGATACCGATCCCGCACAGCATAACAAAAAGCAGAATCGCTATGGCATACATGATAATCGAAGGTATCGAGCCTTGCCTTGCAGCCATTGTTATCAAGGATGTGTAAAGCATCACATATCCTGCAGCTCCGGTAAGAACAGCAATTGTATTAATTTTCTTGCTCTTGCGGTATATCAGAATCAGCAGGACTACTACAACCGCTATCAGAAAGCACAGCCATGCGATGCTCATGTTTAGCGCATAACGAAGAAGCATCAGCCCGGATATAAAGATTCCGGTATTTACGCAAAATACAAGGGATACCGGCATCCTGAACTTGATAAGACCAAGTCCGACAATTATCTTTCCTGTCGGTATGATGAATCCGAAAAAGATAGAAATGATTGCACCGATCAGGAAAATAACACCGTACGGCTGTCCCATATCAGCACGGGTATGCTTAACGATCGTCACCATGGTGATGCAATAGCAAATTGGATTAATATAATCCAATAAGCCAAGCGCCACAGAAAACTTGCTAAATCTTTCTTCCTTCTTACTCATTATTTCAGCATACCTCTACCCGATTATCGCGGGCCCCAGCAAGCCCTGAGTTACCGAGTTCATTCTACCAATCGTCCTCATCATCTCCAAGAAGAATATCCAACATTTCGTATTCTTCCACTAAGATGGGATCGTACTTGACCTTTTTCATCTTTACACCGCATTCCGGACATTCTTCCCAGGCATTATCAAATGCCGCACCACATCTGGAACAGACATATTCTATCTGTCCACAAAGATGTTCTTTCATAATCCAGTGCGGTTTTCTCATAGGTTCATCTCCTATTTATCTATCCCAACCACTCGATTTCACCGCTGTGAATATCATATACCGCACCGATGATTTTAACATTTGGCATCTCTGGGTGCTCGGCAAATTCTTCTTTAATTCTATTTACCCCATGCTGAACGTTTAATCTGCATGCTTGAGCAGGATCACGTTCATCACCAACTGCTTCAAGAATATCATCTGTTATATAACTGATAAAGCCGTCAGAGTGACCACTCAGTGCCGCATTCACCGCACCGCATCCTGTGTGACCCAGCAGCAAAATAAGCTCACAGCCGAGATGAGCAGCAGCATATTCAATACTACCAAGTTGATGCTTGTCCATCACATTGCCTGCAACACGAATCACAAACAGGTCTCCGATTGTCGCAGAAAATATTTGTTCAGGGATAACGCGAGAATCTGAGCAGCAAATAACGATGGCATATGGATGCTGCCCGTTTTGCGCGGTCTCCTCACGAAGCGCCCGATTTCCGTTTGCAATGAAGTTATGGTTCCCCTTTATCAATCTTTCTTTGATATTCATTTGATCTGCCTCGGTTTTCTTTTTAATCTCAATCTCGTAGTTCAGAGCATTTGATCATCGAACTCGGCGCTTTTTCGTAACATCCTTCTTTATCAAAACAGTTTATCTTTATTAGGAAAATTATAGCATAGATCCACAAACTTTTCCATCCTGAAACAATCGGGACTATTTTCAAGTTTTATTAGTTATGTAAATAAAATTATTTCGCAACTGATGTTTTTGGGGTATACTATATTTTGTATAAGTATCTTCACCGTCATTTATGTCACTGTTGTTTCTAACAAGAAGGAGGGGTTAACATGGTTTGGAAGAGATTCTACTGCATTCTTCTTTTATTAGTCTTCATTTTTTTACTTCCTATGGCATCTCTTGCAGCTAGCCCGGTACCAACCATCACCAAGAATCCAACTAAAAAAGCGCCTCAAGAAGAGGCGCTCAGATCATTCTACGTCGTATCCGTTCGCTTTATGCCATTCCATGACCTTATAGTTGATTAAATTGCATTATTTTTTCAGGTATTGTGCACCAGTATTCTATTGAATTGCAATTCTCTTCCGCTACATATGAAACCAGTCTGCATCTTTGAATATCTCGTCCCAATTAAAATCCTCAAATCTAGATTCTGCAATAGAGCTGTATTTTCTATCATAAACTATGCGCGAAGGTCTCTGAGATGCTCCTTTTTCTGCATAGAAAACACCAATTCTTTCTCCTCCAAAGGCGATGTTATCAACACTAACACCGTGTTTACGCATTTCGGCAACACCAGCATAAGCAATATCATTACGAGGAAGTTTAGTTATGAAGTCAGTTTTCATTCCCATATGGGCAAGTGCAACACAAACATTTGCTTCTGCGCCAGTATAATTAAACTCATACTAATCTTCAATTAAAAAAGGATATAATCCAGGAACGAGCAGTAATGCTGTGAATAGTAGAAGGAAGAAGATTACGGATAGTCTCACAAAGCCGATCCATCACCTTATCAAGCGTAGCAAATACTTCGTTGCGGAACC
>JAFQZI010000067.1 GCA_017406005.1 Oscillospiraceae bacterium
AGCGCTTCACCGGGTTGTCGTTGCGGTTGTACGGGATCGTATTGAGAATTCCGCAGATAAATCCGATCAGACAGCCGATGATGGTTCCGACCAGAGCAAGGATCAGGGTGTTTTTAATGCCGCCGATATAGGCGCTTCCGTATTTCAGCCAAAGCTTCGCGATATCCGCGCCAAGCTGTGCAAATTTGTTCATAGGGTTGCCCTTCCGTTGTTTTACTCATAAAAAATTGAGGGAAAAGAGGATCTTTTCCCTCTCTATTTTTGTCTGTCAGACTGCTGTCAGGTCAATCAGTCTTCGCTCAGGGGCTGGATGGAAATTGCGTATTCCATCAGGCTGTTGAAATCGTCTACCGTCATTTCAGAGAGCACACTGTCTATCGCCTCGTGCAAAACGGTGTTACCCTTCATCATCGACACGCCGATGTTCACATTCTCGGCACGCTCCTGTTCGGTAAACTGGAAGTCTCCATCCGTGCCGGAGAAGTCCAGAATCACCATATCGGGATATGCAGCCACAGCGCCCTGTGCTGTCGGCATATCCGTGCAGACGAAGTCAACCATACCGGTTTCGAGTGCCATCAGCATGGCAGGTGCCGTCTCAGCTGCGGGGAGAAGATTTGCTCCGGTGATCTGCGGCAGGCAGGTATCATACCAGATGGTAGCAATCTGCGCTGTGCAGGAACCTCCAGCGAGGTCGGCAAGACCGGCGGCGTTTGCAAAGGGGCTGTCAGCCTTGGTCAGGCAGACAATCGTTGCATAGAAGTAGGGGCCTGCAAAATCGACCTGTTCCGCACGCTCGGACGTCATGGACTGGCCTGCGATGACTGCGTCAAAAGTGCCTGTCTGGACACCAGGGACGAGGGAATCCCAGTCTGACTGGATGACTTCCAGCTCCCAGCCGTTTGCTTCGCAGATCCTCTGGCCGATCATAACGTCATAGCCGTTTGCATACGAGCCCGGAACATTGGCGATGGGGACAGCTCCGTTGGAATCATCGCTTTGCGTCCAGTTATACGGAGCATAAGCACATTCCATTGCGATGGTGAGTACGCCGTCTTCCACTCCCGACGGGACATCCGCGAAGGCTGCACCGGACATGGTGAAGACAAATACTGCGATGAGAAGGATTGCTGAAATTCTGATTCTGCGGTTCATGATGGTTCTCCTTTCCCTTTTCGGGTAAAAAATTTGGCCGAAGCGTTGTGCTTCGACCGCCATCATCTTTCCGTATGAAAGAAAACTCAGCGCGAACAATAGCACTCCGCATTTCTGCGACAGTCGTCAGGATGTTCTCCTGCCGCCCAGCATCCAGCCTCTCAAACGGCTCTCAGCTTCGGCGAACTGCCCTTTCCCGGATCCTCATCGGCTTTTGAGAACCTCCGATCCGATACTGATACAGCTCGCGCCTCTATCATTGCTTCGGTTGTGTGGACACTTTACCACTCTAAATCGTTTCTGTCAATTCGAAAAAACCCACAAAGAATCGCCGTCCTTTTGCCGAGATTCTGTGATTAAAGCATAAATCTGAGGCAATTTGTCCTAAAAACTGCTGAAAAGGTATCACCCGGGTTGTCCGGGCAATACCTTTTCCACATCCGTTTCAATTATGAATTACCATTCGTCTGCGCCTGATCCATCCTCCGTGCCGGTAGTAAATGATCAGTGCCGTGCTCGTTACCGTCCAGGACGCCACATAGCACCAGCAGAGTGCCGGCAGCGTACCGAACCAGGCAAACACCGTCAGGATCCACACGATGCGGAAGAGACAGATCCCCAGGCCGATAATAATCACGGGGTTCACGGCGTCTCCTGCTCCGCGGAGCACGGCGGTAATCACTTCGATGACCGTCCATATGAAGTAGAAGGGGACAAAGAAGGTCAGGATCTCATAGGTGGTGCTGACAACCGCAGGGTCATCCGTCAGGATCCGGAGAAGAGGCTTTGCAATAAGAAGAATGCCTCCGCTGAGGAATACCGTGATGATCATTGCGAGAATCAGCCCCTGTTTGACGCAATCCTTTGCACGATCCGTCCTGCCTGCGCCGAGATTCTGCCCGACAAAGCTTGTAATAGCCGCACCGAGCGCATTGCTGACAGCCCAGAAGATTCCGTCCGTTTTCGACGACATCGCCCAGGAAGCCACGACAACCGTTCCCAGGGTGTTTACACCGATCTGGATAATCATGTTGGAAACCCCGTACATGGAAGACTGCAGCCCGGCCGGGATGCCCATCTTCAGCATGTTGGAGAGGTAAATACCGTTGAGTTTCAGCTCCCGCAGGCTCAGCGCATAGCCTTCCTGCGTTGTCATCAGTTTTCTCGTCAGCAGCCCCATGTTGATCGCCTGTGCTGCGACCGTGGCAAGCGCGACACCGGCGATCCCCCAATGGAAGAACAGGACAAAAACCACATCCAGGATAATGTTGGTAACGCATCCCGCCACCATAAACAGGAATGGGCTGACAGAGTCCCCCACCGCGCGGAGCATATTGGATTCCATGTTCAGGATCAGGATAAACGGCACTCCGAGGAAATAGATCCTCAGATAGAGAACCGAGCCGGGCATCGTCTCTGCCGGCGTCTTCAGCAGGGTAAGCATGGCAGGTGCCGCTGCCAGCCCGATCCCCATCAGCACCAGGCCGAGGATTGCAAACACCGCAACCGCATTTCCGGTTGCACTCTGCACATCCCTGGTACGCCCCGCGCCGTAGATTTGCGCAATGACGACGGATGCCCCCGTCGTGATCGCAACAAAGAAACCGATCAGAAGATTGATAATCTGGGCGGAACTTCCGCCCACTGCCGCCAGCGCAACCGTACCGACAAACTTGCCGACGATCATTCCGTCAACGGCGTTGTAGAGCTGCTGGATACAGGTGCCTGCGGCAATCGGAAGGAAAAACACAAGCAGACGTTTCCAGACAACACCTGTCGTAAGGTCTTTTTTTGATACCCTTTTTTCCATTACTGTTCAAACCACTGTCTCGCAAATTCCGCTGTAGCGGGAACCAGTTTTTTCATCTCCCAGTTTGCAGCATTGATAGTGAGGTCAAACGTGCTGCCGTCGCCTCTTGCCTTTCCGGTGAGAATTTCTCTGGTGCGCGCACGGCCCTTGTCAATTCTCCGGATGTTCTTCAGAACCTGTTTTTCCGTCAGCCTCTCACTCTCCGGTTTTTTGTTTTCATATTTCATGCAGCGTGCAAGGCGAGATTCCAGATCCGCACAGACGCAGATCCG
>JAFQZI010000068.1 GCA_017406005.1 Oscillospiraceae bacterium
GTCGGAGCAATGATCTCACGCCTGATGGGAACGGACTATACAATCGCTTGTTTTGCGGATAACTGTGAGGAAAAATGGGGCACAACACTGGCCGGTATTCCCGTCGTTTCTCCGGAGGACAGTCTTCTTTTTGCGCCTGAATGTTATTGCCTTTGTGTGATGGATGCCGAGCGTACGGAACAGATGACAGCGCAGCTTCGGGAACTCGACTTCGACGGAGAGATCATTCTTCCCGAGGCACTGCAGATTTTTGATGCCAGAGTCGCTACCATGCGCCTGCTGGCAGAACAGATTCATGACAGGAATATCCCGGGGGATGTGGCAGAACTCGGGGTATTCCGTGGAGATTTTGCCGCTTTGATCAATGCTGCTTTTTCTGATCGCACGCTCCATCTCTTTGACACCTTTGAAGGATTTCCCGCTGAAGATGTAGCTGTCGAACAGGCAAGGGGGTTGTCTCGTGCGAAGGCCGGTGATTTTTCGGATACCGGAAAAGATCTTGTTTATCGCAGGCTTCCCTCCCGGGAGAAAGCAGTCTTCCATGTGGGATATTTCCCTGATACATTTTCTTCCTGTGAAAACTGCAGGTTTTCATTTGTTTCCATAGATGCCGATCTTTATGCACCGACAGCGGCGGCACTTCCTCTTTTCTGGGAGAGACTGTCTCCCGGCGGTGTGATGCTTATCCATGATGTGAACAGCACACAGTTTTCGGGGGCAGGAGAAGCAGTCAATGAATTCTGCCGGGAAAAGGGAATGATCCCGATGCCGATCTGTGATCTTCATGGCAGTGTCGTGCTGAGGAAAAGCTGACGCGGAAGAGCTTGCTTTCCTGTCTTAATAAATTTTCCTTTTGCCCTCATTTATGCATGCGCAAACCGAGGGCGAGACGGGCGAGAGGGGGCAAGACGGGCGAGACGAAATCATTCAGTTTGTGTAACGATTCAGTTCTGCCTTTCCCACTATATTAAGCTCAGTTCCAGCCAGAAACAGCTTCCGCTGCCTTCGGCGCTCTCCACGCCATATTTTGCTTCATGCTGTTCAAGAATCTCCTTGCAGATTGCAAGGCCAAGGCCGGAACCCTTTTTATTCCTTTTCTGCTGGCTGGCTTTGAAGTATCGCTCCCAGATATGTGGCAGCACATCTGCCGGGATCCCGGGGCCGTAATCCTGCACTTCCAGACGGGCCGACCGGTCTTTTCGGGAGAGTCTGACTGCAATTTCTTTGGATTCCCCGGTATGGCTGATGGCATTATCAATAAGGTTGTAAACTACGCGCTCCAGCTTCTTTTTGTCTCCTGTTACGATAATACCGGGTTCGATTTCGGATCGGATCCGGTATTCTTCCTGCATGCACAGGAATTCAAACTGTGCAAGTATATCCTGTGTCATCTCGCTGAAATTGAAAGTTTCCGTTTGCAGCGGCAGTTTTCCTGCCTCGATCTCTGAATAAGTGAGAATTTCGTCCACAAGCCCGTTCAGCCTTTCGGCTTCCCGGATAATGACGGAAAGATCGCTTTCCCGTTTTTCCTCATCCTGCCAGGAAATATCCCTGACCAGTTCGGCATAGCCTCGTATCATGGTGAGCGGCGTGCGCAGATCATGGGAGATGTTGGCTAAGAACTCCTTTTGGTAATTCCGGGCTTGAGTGATATCCTTTGCGGCAGTCTCCATGTTGTCTGCAAGCTGATCGATCTCTTCACTGAACCCGCGGATTCCCTCCGGATCAAATTGCCCGTCAGACAGGTTTTCTGCCTGCCGGGAAAGCGCCGTCAAAGGGGAGGAAAAACGCTTTGCCAGCAGCCATGCCAGAATCCATGAAAGCACGAGGGAAACAGCGGAAACCAGCACAAGCTGTGTTCTCAGAATCGCTACCGTTGATCCGACTGCCGAGAGGGAAGTGCTGATGTAGTAGACAGAGTTATCCTGCATAAATCCGTAAATCAGGGTCTGTCCGTCTTCGCTGCGGAGAGAAACAGCCTCATTTTTGTTCTGCTGCAGCGCATTCAGAAATTCCTCATAGGCATCCGGCAGGCTGAGATATTTTCTTTGCCCTTTCTGCCCGTTGCCCGCCATTCGGCCTTGCGGGGTAGAGTTCTGGATCCCTCCCGGACGGTTGAAGTTTTTCCCGCGATAGATGCTGTTGTGCTCATCGGTGCTGTACAGCAGGTTTCCCTGCCGGTCGGTCACCACGATCAGCAGGGAGTTATTAGTGGCAATCCTGTCCAGATCATCTTCCGTGATGCCGGAAGACGCGGATCGAATCGAGGCGGCTGCCCGCTCCACGGTTTTCGTAACCATGGATTCATACATGTTCTGCAGAAAAACCGTTTGCAGGAGCCAGAGCAGAGAAAGGATCACCACGGCAAACAGGGCAAAATATGCCCAGAGCTTCTTCCTAAAGGAAGTTGTCCTATGCTTCAAACTTGTATCCCACCCCTCGCAGTGTCTTGATCCATTCCCGGCATTCTCCGAGTTTGCCTCGCAGCAGCTTGATCTGCCAGTCCACCGTACGGTCTTCTCCGATATAGTCATATCCCCAGACTGCGTTGAGGATCTGTTCCCGGCTCAGGACAATTCCCCGGTTTTCTGCCAGATAAAGCAATAATTCGTATTCCTTTGTAGTGAGCCCGATGGGTTCTCCGTTGATGCTGACGGTATGCCCGGCTTTATTGATTTCCATCTTCCCGATGGCAAGGATTTCCTGCCTTTGCGGATTTTGTGCGTGATGTCGGCTGAGAATAACCTTTAACCGTGCAATCAGTTCCTTGGGAGAAAAAGGTTTTACCACATAATCGTCAATTCCCAGTTCAAAACCATACAGTTTGTCAATCTCTGACCCGCGTGCGGACAGCATCAGTACCGGGATATCCTTCAGCTTGCGGATTTCCCGGCAGGCGGTGTATCCGTCCATTCCGGGCATCATAATATCCATGATGATTGCGTCAAAATTCTCATCTTTGCATAGTTCAACAGCCGTCGCTCCGTCTGAGGCTTCCCGAAATTCATAACCCTCAAGTTCTCCGTATCGGCGTATCAGCGAACGGATATCCGATTCATCATCCGCGATCAGGACCTTTGCCATTTGTTCCACCTCTTCCCATATGGACAAAGCCGGCGCAGCCCAGCACTGCGCCGACCTTACGGCATTATATCATTTGTTCATGGATTCGGCAACGGCATCTGCCTGTTCCTGTGTCAGAACTCCGGCTTCTACCAGCGCATCCATCAGGCCGTCCATGCAGCTGCCTTTGAAGCGTCCGTCTTTGAACCCCGCAAATGCTTCTGTACGTTCTTCCGGTGTCATCTCATCGAATCCTTCGAGTGTGGCGTTGAATTCTTCCTGCTTGGAAGTGGCGTATTCCTTGATTTTGTCAGCGGTTTCCTGGTCGATAATGCCTGCTTCCAGAAGCGCGTCTACGTCATCTTCTCTGACAATGCCCGCTGCTCCGTAGAAACCTTTCCCGCCGCGGCCGGCCTGTCCGAACCCTTTCTGTTCGAAGCCTCTTCCATTGCCTTTCATCCTCGGATTCTGATTGCCCTGACGCCCGTTTTGAGTGACGGGAGGTTCTTCTGTAGTTTCGGTTTCATTCTCTGCATATGCTGCGACAGAGAAAGCCATAACGAGTACGAGGATAAAGCTGATGATACGAATCATTTTTTTCATGATATTTTACTCCTGTTTTGTGTTTTTTGTTCTCGTTTTCCGGGAACGCCTGTAAGATATCATGAGTATATGGAATGTGTATGTGCTCTATGTGGAATTTGTGTGGAATATTGTCCCTGTATTTGCTTCAACTCTTCTGGTTCGACTTGGTTCACTAACCTGGCATCGTGAGACTTCTTTCTTGCCCGCGATAAGTGTTTATGATATAGTGAAGAAAACAAAAGGAGTAGGGGGATATAATGAATAAAAAAGACTGGATAGAGGGTTTCGCGTTTTTACTCTCAGATAAAGATGCGCACCCTGATCTCTGGAAAACGAGGACGCTTTCTCAAATGAAGTCCTGGTTTCGTGATCAGACGGCGGTAGAGTCTGTTCTTGCGATTGAGGATCCCGTGATCTATGAATATCAGGAACTCGGTGCTCCGGAACATCCCGGGGATGTCGCATTCGGGCTCAGCCGGGTCTTTCCCGGGAAAATCGGTCATGAGTACTATATGACAAAAGGCCATTTCCACAACATCATCGATACGGCTGAAGTGTATTACGGCCTGAGTGGTCACGGCATTCTCCTGATTGAAAATGAAGCGGGGGAGTGGAAGACGCTTCCGCTCGAGCCTGGTGTTGCCAGCTATGTTCCGAAAGGATATGCACATCGTAGTGTTAATACCGGAGAGGAACCGCTGGAATTCTTTTACGCTTTCCGTGCAGACGCCGGCCACAACTATGGCAGGATTGAAACGACAGGCTTCTCCCATGCCGTAACTGACGAATAAAAAAGGAAGTCAGCCTTTTACAGATATATATAGAGATTTATTAAGGAGGAAATAACAGTGGGTGATCTGGAAAAAACAGTAAATAATCTGAAACAGCGTGGGCATATAGTCAAGGTTTTTCCCACAGGGAAGGAAGCTGCTGACTATCTGGCCGGAGAGATCCGGAACACGGAAGTTGGGATCGGCGGGTGTATGACTGCCGAACAGCTCGGGCTTTATGAAAGACTTTCCGAAAAAAATGTTGTGTACTGGCACTGGCGGTCGAAAGATCCTGATATCCGGAAAAAGGAGAATGAGGCACCGGTGTTTATCACAGGCTGCAATGCGATCTCCGAAGATGGGGAAATCCTCAACATCGACGGGACGGGCAACAGACTGGCGGGTCAGGTGTTCGGGAATAAAAAAGTGTATTTTATCTCGGGAACCAATAAAATCTGCCCGGATTTTGAAAGCGCTCTCTCCCGCGCGAGAAATGTTGCTGCTGTCACAAACGCTGCCCGCTTTGATGTTAAGACACCCTGCAAGATTGACGGCAAGTGCCATAATTGCCGTTCAAAAGACAGGATTTGCAACGCACTTCTCGTTATCTGGGGCCCCATGATTGGTATGGAAACCGAAGTGATTCTGATTGAAGAAGAGCTTGGTTATTGATATCGGGGAAAAGGGTTTTTTACAATGGATTCGAATGCTGTTATGCCAGAAGAGGAGCGGGCACTCAGCGGGCTGCCGTTTGATCCGGAAGATCCGGCTCTTGTTGCCAAAAAGAAGAAAGCCCACAGGCTCAGCCAGGAATTCAACAATCTGTTTGAAGAACAGTCGGAAGAGCGTTATGCCATTCTGCGTGAGATGCTGGGAGAATTCGGTGAAGGTTCCTGGTGCCTTGGGCCGATACGGTTTCACTATGGTTGCCATACCAGGATCGGCAGGAAATGCTTTTTCAATTTCAATTTCACCGTTCAGGACGATACCACCGTTACGATAGGGAATGACTGCAATTTCGGCCCGAATGTGACAATCGTTACGCCGATCCATCCGATGATGGCCGATGAAAGAAGGCTCCTGAAGTGCTCCGATGGGGTGGAACGTCATCTCTGCTATGCAAAACCGGTTGTCATAGGAGATGATTGCTGGATCGGAGCGAATGTTGTCATCTGCCCCGGTGTAACCATCGGGAATGGCTGTGTCATCGGTGCAGGCAGTGTGGTGACGCGTGATGTTCCCGCTAATTCGTTCGCCGCAGGGAACCCGGCGCGTGTGATCCGGGAGCTTACTGAGGCGGATTCAATCTTTCGCAAATTTGAAGAGATATATTGAGGGATGAATGACGATGAAAAAGGTATATTTCGTAAGGCACGGCGAGTCGCAGTGGAACGTTGAGGATAAAATCTGTGGTGTAACGGATTCGCCGCTGACAGACAAGGGCCATCGTCAGGCTGTGGAGACAGCTCAGGCAATCCTTGATGCTGGGATTCATGCTGACCTGATTCTGTACTCGCCCCTGCAGCGTGCGGCAGATACAGCGCGGAAAATCTCAGAGATTACCGGTATCCCGGCGAAAAAAGAACCGCGCCTAATTGAACAGAACTTCGGAATATGGGAAGGCACCAGCCCGAGAGACAGCGTTGATTTCTTCAATGCGAAGCTGAATTTCATAAACTCGTTTGAACGTGGTGAATCCATGTTTCGCGTTGCTCAGAGGATTTATAACCTGCTGGATGATCTGAAGGACGATGAGAAAACTTGCATCCTTGTTGCCCACAACGGGATTGCCCGCTTTGTGAAATCCTATTTCCAGGATATGGGAAATGAGGAATTTGCCGCTTTCGGCGTGAAGAACTGTGAGATATGTTGTTTTGAATGGGAAACGTAAAAAGACCGATGAATACGAAAAAAAGGAAATTGGGATAATTTCGTTTATACTTCAATAGGAAAAACGGATGAGTTCCCTGGATGCGGTTCCAAAAAACAGATTGAGAGATACAGATGAGAACAGAAGATGTTTTTGAAGAACTGAAAATTCTCGTTGAAAAAGTTGATCATTGCTTCTGCGTATATAAGCATACCGATCCTCAGGGCCTTGTTTATATCGGATATTGCAGAAATGATCCGAAAAAACGTTGGGATTACGGCAACGGGTACATCACGAATAAACGGTTTCATGAAGCAATTCATCGGATCGGTCCCAAGAATTTTAAGCATGAAACGCTGGCGAGCGGGCTTACCTTTCAGGAAGCACGTGAACTGGAAGAAAAAATGATTGCGGAGTACGACAGCACCAATCCGGAAAAAGGCTATAATGTCCGAAAAGGTACAAATGCTTCCAATCCGTACCGCTATACTGTCTATACTCTTCATTCTCCGGAAGGAAAAATGTATGCCGGGTATACCGGGATAAAACCGGAGAAGCGATGGAAAAAAGGCCATGGATACCCTAAGAATATAGCGCTAACAGATGATGTTGATTACTATGGATGGGATAGCTTTACGCAGAGTATCAACGGGGAACACCTGGATGAGTATTCTGCCCGAAACATAGAATACTATCTGATCCGAAGGTATGATCTTACGGATCCTGCAAAAGGGTATAATCAGGACTATGGCGGGTTCTCTGCGGAGCGTAAGAATCTCCCCCAGAAGAAACAGGTCCATCACAGCGGAAAAACAGCAAAGAGACCGGTTCTGTGTGTAGAAACAGGAGAACTGTTTCCCACTGCATACGAAGCCGGAGAGACAATGGGCATTAGGCCGAGTAGTATCACCGCGGTGTGTCTTGGGTATCATAAAACTACGCATGGCTATCATTGGGAATATATTGATGGCAAAGGAACATCCCGAAAGTGATTTTTTCTTTGTCGGTAATGATTTCGTCTGCAGCGGTTATGTTTGTATTTCCTGTTGCGTGCCGCGTGAAACAATCAGAATCGCAATGCGGGCTTTCAGGGTGTTGATGAACAATTAGCGATGACGAGCTGATGATCCGGTAAGTAGTAAACTTGTTCTGCATAAGGTGAAAATGGTGATTTTGGTGAAAATGGAGTAAAATTGCAAAAATCGCCGTTTATAAGAACTTTTAAATGGAAAAAGCAGGGATAAAATCGCCTGCTTTTTCCGTTTTCACCTGGAAGATTCTATTTTCACTAATTACAATCGATTGCCTTTCGTATCGGCAATATAGAAATCATAGATGAATATAATTAAAGGGAATTATTACAATAGCTCTGCTATGACTTCACATTCCACCAGAGCATCCTTGGGAAGTCTTGCTACTTCAACACAGGAACGGGCAGGGAAGGGTTCGGTAAAATACTTCGCATAAATTTCATTTACCTTGCCGAAATCGTTCATATCTTTGATAAACACAGTGGTCTTAATTACCTTGCTCATGTCTGAGCCTGCGGCTTTAAGAAGCTCACTGAGGTTCTTGAATACCTGGTTTGCCTGAGCTTCAAGCCCTTCAACAAGAGCACCGGCTGCAGGATCAATTCCAATCTGGCCGGAGGTATATACGAGTCCGTTAACAATCTGCGCCTGGGAATAAGGACCAATGGCAGCGGGAGCATTTTTAGTTGCAACTGTTTTCATTTTATATCCTTTCCGAATGTTTTCTAAAGTTATTCCCGCGGTTTTTCCGCGGGAATAACAATATAGTTCTGTATAGTTCAGGCAAGGTCTGCAAATGCCTGCTCGAAGTCAGCGATGATGTCTTCAATATCCTCAAGACCTACACTGATGCGGACAAGACCTTCGGGAATGCCTGCTGCGGCAAGTTCCTCAGCAGAGTAGGTAGAATGGGTCATGGATGCAGCGTGCTCTACCAAAGTTTCAGCATCCCCAAGAGATACGGCAATTGTGCAGAGTTTAAGCTTGTTGATAGTCTTTGCAGTAGTGGCTTTGTCAGCCTTTAGCTCAATTGATAACATCCCGCCGAAATTGTCCATTTGCTTCTTGGCAATTTCATATCCCTCGAAGCTTTCAAGACCGGGGTAGTAAACTTTTTCAACAGCAGGGTGAGCTTCAAGATACTTGGCAAGCTTCATGGCATTTTCGCAATGGCGATCCATACGGATGCTCAGCGTCTTCAGACCGCGGGAGATAAGGAATGCGTTGAACGGGCTCATAACCGCACCCGTCATGTGGACGATACCAATTCCGCGAACCTTGTCAATAAACTCTTTCTTACCAACAACAAAGCCGGCAATGACATCTCCGTGACCGTTGATATACTTGGTTGCGCTGTGGACAACAACGTCAGCCCCGAGGTCGAGAGGTCTCTGGAGATAAGGAGAGCAGAAGGTGTTGTCAACAATAACCTTAATGTCAGGGTTGAATGCGTGAGTGGCTGTAGCAACCTTCTCAATATCTATGAGTTTCATTGTAGGATTGCAGGGAGTCTCAAAGTAGACAACTTTGGTCTTGTCTGTGAGGGCAGCTTTGAGAGCATTTTCATCATTGAGGTTTACAAAGCTTACCTTAACATCCAACTGAGTGATTTCCTTAGAAAGAAATGCGAATGTACAGCCGTACAGAGTCTCGTCAGCGACGATTTCATCTCCTGCGACAACGCTGCAATAGAGGCAGGCAGTAATTGCGCCCATGCCGGAAGCTGCAGCCATCGCTTCTTCACCATTTTCAAGAGAGGCAACCTTTGCCTCAACGGTGTTTGTGCTGGGGTTTGCGGGACGGGAATAGACATAACCGGGTTCAGTTCCGGCAAATCTGCCGCCGCCTTGCTCAACGGTATCAAATATGAAGGTGGAAGTCTGATAGATAGGATCACAGAGAGCGCCTGCACTGTTCTTCATCTTGCCGACATGGATCTGGCGAGTAGAAAATCCGTACTTTTTGTTTTCCATTTTCTTCTTTCCTTTCAGGTTTTTTAGTTTTTATTGATTTTTAGCTATTTCATAAATCTCGCGGATCGCATCGGAGGTAAGGCCAACGTAACCTCCTGTGACACCGTCGCCTACATTGTTCATTTCGACCATTTTTTCGATATCCGGATCAATGCCGAGTTCGGCATAATTGAGAGGCATATTCAACTCTTTCAGAAAGCTCTTGAAAGCCTCAACACCTTCTCGGGCAGTGCGTTTGGGATTGTCGATGTCAAGCTGGCAGCCGAAAACGCGTACAGCAAGCTGTGTAAACCGTTTTGCATCGCTATGCTCGATACAGTAGCTCATCCATGCAGGCATAATGACTGCGAGCCCTGCTCCGTGAGCGCAGTTGTAAACAGCAGAGAGGACGTGCTCCAGATGGTGGCTGTTCCAGTCCTGTTTGCGTCCTACGCCCATAATGTCATTATGGCAGACCATGCCGGCCCACATAATGTTGGCGCGAGCGTCAAAATCATCGGGATTTTTCATTACGGTGCGACCTTCATGGAGCATGGAGAGAACTACCCCCTCAAGGAGACGATCGGTTGTCTCGACGCCGGGGGTGTTGGTGAAGTAACGCTCAAGGGCATGAGAGATGATGTCTGTGACACCGCATGCAGTCTGGAAAGGAGGCAGACTCTGGGTGAGAGCTGGATTCATCACGGAAAATTTGGGCCGGATGCAATCTGCCTCAGCTGCGCATTTGTCAAGGGTTTTCTCATTGGTAATAATAGCATTGGGGGAGCCTTCACTGCCGGAAGCGGCGAGTGTCAGCACAACGCCGACGGGAAGTGCAGTATCGGGGCATTTGCAAGAGAAGAAATCCCAGAAATCGCCGTCATAGGGCACACCCATAGCAATGGATTTTGCAGTATCGATAACGCTGCCGCCTCCGACTGCAATAAGGAAGTCAATACCTTCCTTGCGGCAGATCTCGATGCCTTCATAGACAGTGCCGCTCTTGGGGTTGGACTTTACTCCGCCCAATTCTATGACATAGTGGCCTTCTGCCTTGATGGAGTCCATAACTCTGTCCAGAAGACCGGATTTCTTCGCAGAGTTTCCGCCATAAACAACCATTACGCGGGAACCGCCGAACTTGGTGACATACTTGCCGGTATCGTTTTCACGATCTTTGCCGAACACAAAATAGGTGGGGCTGTAGAAATCAAAAGAATTCATAATACGCTCCTTATCATAATAATCACAGTTTGCGAAGTAAGTGACGGATCATATATCAAAGATGAATGACCATCACTTACTCAAATCTCTATCAATAACCGGTCTTGCCGCTTGCAGGCTGACCGTAATGGGAGAAGCTCTCGATAACTCTGCCGATCTCTTCTTTGGACAGTATATTGGGCTTGCCTATGCACATTGCTCTGTACTGAAGCCCTGCGATATATTCAAGATTTTTTGCAAGGCCGAAAGCACCTTTGAGCGTCTTTCCGCAGACAACAATACCATGGTTTGCAAGAAGGACTGCATCACCGTCACCGCAGCACTTGATTGCTTCTTCGGCCATCTCCGCCGTTCCGAAGGTGTGATAGGGAGCACAGGGAATTTCGTGGGTGTTGGCGTCTGCAAGTACATAGTGAACAGCCTGAATGGGCATACCAAGGCATGCAAAAGTGGTGCAGAATGCAGAGTGCGTGTGAACAACAGCGTGACAGTTGGGTTTGTTCTTGTAGAATACGGTGTGCAGATCCCATTCGCTGGAGGGCTTGCGGTTACCGTCTACGATATGGGATTCGAGGTCCATGATTACAACATCTTCGGGCTTAGTCTCATCATAGGTGATTCCGGAGGGTTTGATGGCCATTAGGCCCAGCTGCGGGTTATAAATACTCTGGTTTCCGCTTGTACCGGGGCACAGGCCGGAAGAGCTCATAAGTTTGCCGATCTCTACGATCTGTTCGCGTTCTTCTTGCATTAACATGGGAAATACCTCCAAAGAAAATGAAATTAGGATTTATTTGCGTATAATCTATTGTTACTCCACACCGGGTGGTATTTGTGGATAAGTTGATTTTTGCGGGGAAAATAAGAAATATAATCGGATCTGGCTTTGTTTTCTTCAAGCCCGAGAGCACTGTTGCAAAGGGCCACAAGTCCGTTTACTGATGCCTGTTCAAAGCCGGGGCGAATCCTCAGTTCAAAGCCGGAAAGATCTGCAATCATCTGGCACAGAGTTCCGGACCGGAATCCCCCGCCGCAGCCGAGAATATAGTTTTTTTCAAAGCCTGTAAGCTCGGCAAGCCGGTAAAGCTGTTCGTATATCGAGCAGGCTATGTCTGCAATCACTGCCCAAGCCATATCAGTGCGGTCGATACTGTCATTCATCGGGGAGGTCATGAAGAAACCTCCCTTTCTAAGTGAGCGTTGTTCATAGAAAAGCAGAGAGGAGAAAGAGGCTGTGCAGGAAAAATCTTTTTTCTCCGCATAAGTTTTTTCAAGCATCTCATAGCTTAAATCAGGGCAGACGTTATTCTTAAACCGCTGATAGTTAAGTCCTGTGACACCGGGGTTCATCTCAATAACATAACCGTCGCCCCCGAAATTTGAATCTGTCCAGACTCTTTGCTTAGAATCGTAATACTTGCTGTCGATAAGCATTACGACAGGAGTGGTTGTGCCCGAGACAATAGCCATTTCGCCTTTTTTTATACCGGTCTGATGTAAGGCGGACTGGGTGTCGGCCCCGCCTGTTACGAATACTGCGTCCTCAGCCATACCGAAGCGGGAGATCAGAGTATCACGAATAGCTCCTAACACCGAGCCTGCAGAAGCAAGAGGCGGCAGAAAGGACATCTTAACACCGAATCTGTCACAAAGTTCCTTTGACCAGCATTTTTCACCGATATCATATAGCTGTGTTTCACAAGCCTGTGAGGGCTCAAAGCCGAGTTTGCCGGTGAAGATGTGCCCTATCCATCCGTCAAGAGAAAGAATGGAACCGATCCTGTCATAATCGCCAGGATATAGCTTTCTGTAACCGTAGAGCTTGGCGGCACAGAAATCTTCCGTTGCCCATTTGCCGGACATACGATAGATGTCTTCCTTGCCTTTAATCTCATCCATGTAGTCACGCCCGCGGTTGTCGATATTAGGCAGACCAAAGAAGGCGTGGCCTTTCTTGTCTAGGAGCACGACAGTTTCTCTTGCTGCCGCGGAAGAAACTGCATTGATTTTTATTTCGGGCAGTTCCTCGTGAAGCTCATCGCAGTATTTTAAGATAAGCTCTTCCCACTCCTGCGGGAGGAAGTATTGAGCGTCAGGGTAAGCTTTATCTCTATAATACGTGTTCGTAAAAGTTCTGAGGGCAAGTATCTTACCAGTGGAGTCCGTCACTGCAACACGGGTGTTGCCCGTGCCGAGATCAACCATAAGATAATGCTTCATGACTGTTATTTCGTGAGGACTGCTTTGTTGAAAACGATACGTTCAAGGTTTTCGCCCTTGAGCCACTGTCTGAGCCTCTCATTGATAATTTCAGCCTGATGGTTGGTAACTTCGTAGGTGGCTCCGGCAACATGAGGAGTGAGAATGACGTTGGGTTTGTTCAAAACCGCGATATCTTCCAATGTGGGGGGCTCGTTGTCAAATACGTCGATAACTGCACCGGCGATGGCTTTCTCATCGAGCATCCTGATTAGAGCAGGAGTGTCAATGACGGCAGAACGGGCATAGTTAACAAGAATTGCGTCCTTTTTCATGGAACGCAGAAGCTTTTCATTGATCATGCCGCGTGTCTCATCGGTGACGGGCAGATGGAGAGATACGATGTCGCAGGTAGAAAACAGTTCTTCCAGTTCGACCTTTTTGTAATGCCCGACATCGCCGCTCTGGTGACCATAGAAGCAGATGTCGCAGTCAAAGCCATCCATAATTTTTGCTGCTGCCTGCCCGACAGCACCGAAGCCTACAAAACCGACCTTGCGACCCTGAAGTTCGTGTCCCATGAACATAAAGTACGGAGTAGTGCCGGGAACCCACTTGCCCTGTTTGAGAAAATCCATAGCTGGAAGAATGTTTCTGTACAGCATGATGATACCGGCAACTTCCATTTCGGCAACAGCCTGATTATTGCGGCCGGGGGTGCAGAGGAGAGGAATACCCGCCTTCGTGCATTCATCAACTTCAATGTTTGCAGGTGCAGCACGGCAGTCACCGATGACCTTAAGCCCCTTGTATCCGGCAAGTACCTTCGCTGTTACCCTGTCAAGTTCAGTGATAAGAACATCGGGTTTCTCGATAAGGAGATGCTCAAGCATCTCGTCTTCGTAGAAGCGTTCGCCGGTTGCGGTCCAGGGATCATAAACCACCTCGTCGAACATACTCTTGAGTACGTCGAGAGCTTTTTCGGGATAGGGTGAACGACAATAAACTTTCATTGTAAACTCTCCTCTAATTCATAAAATATAAAAAAATAAACTTAGTAAAAGCTTGCCTGTTTTCCTTCAAAGTAAGTGTCCAGCAGATAAGGTACATAAATACCTTTGTCGGTCACAGCACCGGAGATAAGGTGAGGCGGGACAATATCAAAAGACGGGTAAATACCTTTGACCTGCGGCATAGTGTTCTGTATTCCGCGATATCTTAATACCTGTTCCGGGTCGCGCATTTCGATTACTATGTCATCCCTCGTTTTCTTGTCTCTGTCGGGGATACCTGTAACATAGTAGGGAATGCCGAAATATTTAGCTAAGATAGCAATCTGGAAGGTTCCGACCTTGTTTGCTATATGTCCGTCCCTTGCGATGGAGTCCGCTGCGGAGGTAAACAGGTTAATGCCCATGTTCTGCATGCTGAAGGCCACCATATTGTCGGTGATGACGGTGGTGTCAAAGCCCATCTCAGCAAAGCAGCTGGAGGTGAGCCGTGCTCCCTGAAGATACGGTCTTGTCTCAGCGCAAATCACCTTGAAGTTTTTGCCGGTCCTTTTTGCGGCGCGGATGACTGTACCGATGATAGTTTCGCCGTAACACTGGGTGAGAATTGTGCCGTTGTTTGGAATAAGAGTTTCAAGATAATCGCCTACGATCTGCATCGTGCTGTAACGGCGGTTGAGAGAGGCTATCGTATCATTGACAATTGTTTCTGTAGCGTCTTGGCCGCTTTCAAGTGCCGCTACAGCGATGTCGGCACAGCGATAGGTGATCTGACCATAGCGGTTTGCGGTTGTTGGACGTGAGTGGGCGAGGTCAAAGGCGGCTTGTTGCAAAAAAGCAATCTGCCTGTCTTTAGACTTATTTCGAACCTGATATGCCGCCAAAGCCATACCCATTCCTACAGCGGTGTACGGGCCGGCGCTCTGCGTTACCATATCGGCAATAGCCTGAACGACCTCTTTATAATCATTACACTCAACAAACTTTATTTCCGGAAAAACACGTCTGTCGAGAATACGTACTTTTCCGTTTTCATACCATGCTACATTTTCATATCTCAGCAGGAAGGGCATGCCGGTATCAAGATGTTCCAAAGAAAACTCCTCCCGTCAGATTTTATCAAGTTCCCGGCAGAAAATATCAGTCAGCTCACAGCCGTGAATTATTTTCCTGTGGTTCATAACAAAGTGAATTCCGGTTTCAATAAGTACACGTTCCATAGGTATTCGCTTAGCCATATTGGTAACACTGGTTATCTCCATGACTTTTGAATCACCTACGGTACGCCGTATCATTTCTGTTCCGGCATAACCGACGGAATCTGCCATAATGCTGTCTATGTATTGCTTCTTGAAAGCAATGTTTTTGTATAAGGGGAAGGAAACCATCGCATCATATTTTTCGAAAAGCTTTTTTCTTGTAAGATCAAATACATCGCGTATAGCTTCTTTAAGCTGAGAGATTGCGACTGTTTCATTTGGCATGGTAAAAGCTTTGTTGCCGAGAGAGAAGAAGAGGTTGCCGATCACATTTCCTATGTCGTAGCCCATTGGGCCATAGAACGCAAATTCAGGATCAAGTACCTTGATTCCTCTTTCGTTTGCAAAGATAGAGCCTGTATGCAGATCGCCGTGGATAAGAGCCTGGGCGTTGTTCATGAAACTATTTCTCAAAGATGCAATCTGGGTATGAAGGCTATTGTTATTATAAAGCTGCTCTTCAACAAATATCTCATTGCCTGGCGTGATGATATTCTTGTTCCTTTCAAAAAAGGGGACTGCCAAATACGGCTCGGAAAGAACAAGGTCTTCGGTTATGAAACAAAGCTCGGGATTGATAAAGAACTTCACATTCTGCTTTTTCTTTCCGGCATCCATAACAAGATCAGTGGTGGGCAGGAGAGTGGAGGCAAGAAATTCGGATATATTCTCTGCAAGATGAGGATAGACACGGTTTTCCATCAGCTCATGGCGTAGATTCTTGTATGCAGAAATATCTTCCATAGAAGTTGCTGCCATTATCTCATCATAATAGAAGACTTCTGGTACAAAACCCGGGGCAAGCTCAGCCTCAAGCTGGAGAATGCGGGCTTCAATTTTATTGCGATACAGATCGAGCGGGCGCCCGGAACAGCGCAGGAGCTTATCAGCCTGTTTGATAATGACCGAGTGACCGTCGGCCTTGGAAAATACCTTGTAAACATAGTTGATGTTTCCGTCGCCGATTTCTATACAGTCTGTTTCTTCGTCAGGGGCAAAGCGGTGAAGAATCTCCACTGCATAACGCCTGACGTCATCTGTGTCCATCAGAAAAAATTCCGAAAATGATTTCTTCACGGAAACCCCTCCCTCAATAATAAAGGTTATTTCTTTTCTCTTTGTGGGAGAAATGATCATCCCAAGCAGACATTACTACAGAAACGGTCAAAAGTCAACAGAAAACAAAAAATACAGACAGCAGGATTCTTTTTTTGTGGATTTCTTTGGCAGTATGGTTTCTGAGAATTGACGATTTCGAATATGCGGTGTATAATCTCTTGCAAAAGTTTTGTTATTATGAAAACAATCATGGCGTTGTGCTGGAGGCAAAGGAAATGCTGAAAGTTGAAAGACAGAATATTATTGAGCAGGAGATTAAAAAACAAGGGTTTGTGATGGTCCCTGGGCTAAGCAAATTGCTCAATTGCAGTGAAGAAACCATCCGTCGGGATCTTCGGGAGATGGAGGCAAACGGTAGGTTGTTGCGAACCCATGGTGGCGCCTATCTGATTGAACAGTATGATAAAGGATATCCGATAGAATTGCGCCAGTCCTATTATCCCCATGTGAAAGAACGGCTTGCAGACCAGGCACTATCCTATATTAAAGAGAATGATGTCGTGATGCTGGATTCCAGCACAACCTGTCTGGCAATAGCTACTGCAATCCTAGCTCACGGACTCAAAATTACATTGATTACCAATTCTCTGGCGATCAGTAATCTTTGTAATGAGTCCGATGCGCCGATCAATCTAATCGGTATCGGCGGAACCTTCCGAAAGCGGACGTCTTCTTTTGCCGACCCGAATACAGTAGAGGCAATAAAACGGTATTACGCAGATAAAGCCTTTGTCAGCTGCCCTAAGGTCAGCATTGAACAAGGATTGTCAGACAACCATATCAGTGAAGCGACGGTTCGAAAACAAATGATCAAAAATTCGCAGATGAGATTCCTTGTTGTTGACCATACGAAGTTCGAAGGAAACGCGAACATTTTGTTTGACGGGCTGGAAGATATCAATGTTATTATTACCGACCAGAAGCTGTCGTCTGAATGGGAGATGTATACGATGAATCGGAAAATTGAAATCCGGTACAGTTCCCAATGAATAATGCAGAGTTTTTTCAAAAACAGAAAGACCTTGAGCGTATAATAAGCTCTTGGTCTTTTTGGCTTTTTATGATTTCATTTGTACTGCAATTTCTGCTTTTCTCGCAATATCTTCAGCAGTCAGTTGATAGAGTTCCATAAGGGCATAGGGGTCTCCACTGCGGCCGAACTGGTCACGGATTCCTACCCTCAGCACCGGAACAGGATGATGTTCGCAAACACATTCAGCCACTGCCGCACCAAGTCCGCCAAGGATGTTTGCTTCCTCTGCGGTCACAATGCAGCCTGTTTGTTGTGCTGCAGTAAGGATTGATTCTTCATCCAGAGGCTTGATGCAGTGAATGTCGAGGATGGTGGCGTGTATACCTTTTGCTTTCAGGAGCTGTTCTGCTTTCAGGGCTTCCTGTACCATGAGGCCTGTTGCAGCAATTGTTACGTCTTTTCCGTCAGTCAATCTGGCCGCTTTGCCAAGTTCAAACCGGTAATTGCTGATCAGGTTGGTGCACTGCGGGACATCCAGACGCCCGAGCCGCATAAAGCAGGGGCCGTCGTAAGCGGCAATAGCCTTCGTGACGAGGCGTGTTTCGTGTGCGTCACATGGAGAGAGCACCATCACCCCGGGAATGGATCGCATAGCCGCAAGATCCTCGATGCATTGGTGTGTGGCTCCGTCTTTTCCGACGGTGACACCGGCATGTGTTCCAATGACCTTTACGTTGAGATGGGGATAGGCGAGGGAGTTCCGAATCTGTTCAAAGGCTCTGCCGGCAGTGAACATGGCAAAAGAGTTGACAAAAACGATCTTTCCGCATGTTGCTAGACCGGCTGCAATGCCGACCATATTTGCTTCAGCAATACCTATATTAAAAGCTCTTTCCGGATAAAGACGGGCAAAAGCGTCAGTTCTGGTGCAGCATTGAAGGTCTGCATCCAGTACAATGATGTTTTTATCAGCTCCGATTTCTGCAAGAGCTTCTCCGTAAGCAGTTCGGGTAGATATCTCAGTCATAGAGAGAAGCCTCCTTCTGTGCTGCGTCTGTTGCACGGTCCAGTTCAGCTGCTGCGGTGAGATATTGCTTCGTGTCAGGATCATTTCCGTGCCAGTTGTGATCATTTTCCATAAAGGAAACACCTTTCCCTTTTATGGTGCGTGCTATGATCACTGTAGGCTTGCCCGCAGCACACTTCGCTTCTTCAAATGCGGCGGCAAGCTCTTCCACATTATGGCCATCGCAGGAGAGCACATTCCAGCCGAAATCTTCAAATTTGCGGTCAATTGGATAAGGTGACATGATTTCTTCAATTGTACCGTCAATCTGAATGTTGTTGTTATCGATGACAGCACAGAGATTGTCCAACCTGAAGTTTCCAGCGGCCATCGCTGCTTCCCAGACCTGGCCTTCCTGGAGTTCTCCGTCACCGAGCACGGCATAGACCCGGTAATCTTTTTGATCCAGCTTTCCGGCAAGTGCCATTCCGACGGCGGCAGAAATGCCTTGCCCGAGGCTTCCCGTAGACATGTCCACACCTTTCACATGGTGCATTTCAGCATGGCCGGACATGTGGTAACGGATATCCCGGAACTGGGACAGGTCTTCCTCCGGGAAATATCCCCGCATGGCGAGGGCGGAATACAGTGCGGGAGTGCAATGGCCCTTGCTCAGGACAAATCGGTCACGATCCGGCCAGTCGGATCGGGCAGGATCAATGCGCATTTCGTGAAAATATAAGACGGAAAGGATTTCACAGAGTGAAAGAGAACCGCCGATGTGTCCGGAAGTAGCCCGATATACCATTTCCAGAGCACTGCGCCGCAGTTTTGCGGCAATCAGCCTGCAGCGGGCAGCCTCTTTCACGGAAAGAGCTGCAGTCACAAGAATCGACCTCCGAGTAAGATAGTAGTCTTATTTCAATTATATACTGTGCTATATAAAAGTCAAAGGGTTTGTTGGGTAGAAAACAATATTTGTCAATAATCAACAAAAACAGAGCGTATAATTTGTATAAAACAACAAAAAACCAAGAACGATAAGAATCGAGAGAGCAAAGAAATGGCTAAAAAAGTACATAAAAACATAGCTTTTTCAAATTATATATGCGTAAAGTGAATATAAAACACCACGATTAGACATTTTAAAAACGGTCAAAAACGAACATAAATGCTCTTGACAAAGAAGTGCTGTTGTGTTTTACTTATGATTACAGATATGAAAATATTGAATTTTCATCTCGATTCCATTATTTATTTTTAGGAGGAAAAATTATGAAAAAAGCATTATCCCTGTTACTCGTTGCAGTGCTGGTTCTTGCCTTCGCTGCTCCCGCCTTCGCAGCTGACGATGTGATCAAAATCGGCTACGTTTCTGACCTGACCGGAGCTACTGCTCTCTGGGGCAATGCCGGTAAATACGGTGCGGAAATGGCTGTTGAAGAGATCAACGCAAACGGTGGCGTTCTGGGTGGCAAAAAGCTTGAGCTCGTTGCAATGGACGGCAAAGGCGAAGCAGCCGACTCTGTCAATGCTCTCCGCAAGCTGATTACCGATAATGGCATCGTTGCTGAAATCGGAACCAACTTCTCTTCCTGCAATATTCCGATGGCATCTGTTGCAGACCAGATGAAAGTTCCCATCATTGGCACTGCGGCTTCCAATGAGCTTGTCACTGTTGATGAAAACGGCAATCTCCATCCCTACTCTTTCCGTATGTGCTTCATTGACTCTTATCTTGGTACTGTTATTGGTAACTATGCAACCAAGAGCTTGGGATTCACCAAGGCAGCTCTGTTCACCGTCGCTGGCAACACCAACTCCGAGTCTGTTGGGCAGTTCGTCCGTGACGCATTTACTGCAAACGGTGGCACCATCGTAGCAGATGAGCAGTGCCAGGAAGGCGATACAGAATTCCGTGCACAGCTTGCAAAAATCAAGGCTGCTGACCCGGAAGTCATATTTGTCATTATGAACGACTATGCAAAGAATGCCACCTTTGCAAAACAGGCACGTGAGATGGGCATTGAATGCCTGCTGATGGGCCATGACGGATGGGATTCCGCACAGCTCGCAAGTGAGGCTCAGGGTGCTCTCGAAGGATGCAAGTATGTTTCCCGTATCGGCTTCTCCAAGCCTGAAGCAAAAGCTTTTGGCGAGAAGGTTGCTGAGAAGTACAACATTACGATGGAAGCAGAATGCCTCTTCGGTTGGGACGGTGTGCACTGGATTGTTGATGCAATCGAGCGTGCAGGGTCCGCAGATCCGACAGCAATTCGTGATGCGCTTGAGGCAACAGAGGTCTTTGAAGGCTTGATCGGAACGCTTGTCATGAATGCTGAGACACATAACCCTGCTATGGCCTGCGCCATCTATGAGTGCCATGGCGATGCATTCGAATATGTTGAAACCGTCGAGGCACAGTAAATAATAACCAGTCTTAAATGTTCCCGAGGGGGAGGACTTGCTCCTCCCCCTCATTTTAGAACAATCGGATAATAGGAGAAAAAACCATGTTCTTGCAACAGTTAATTACGGGGATCTCTATCGGCGGCATTTATGCACTTCTTGCCACAGGATATTCCCTGATCTACAGCTTGCTGGACTTCTCAAACTGGTCACATGGTGAGTTTGCCATGATTGGTGCTTATGTTGCCATAGTCCTTTCCAACATGGTTGGCACCCCATTTCTGATCGCAGCAATAGGTGGCGTGCTTGGCGGAGCATTGATCAGCTTTCTGTGTGAACGTTTTGCTTATCGCCGGATTCGTAAAAACGGTGCGCCTAACATGTTTTTAATGATTGCAGCAATGGGATTGTCCAATGTTTTCCAACAGGCATCAAACCTAATTTTTACCGGCCAGTATCGATCTTACAAGTTCAAACTGCCTGTGAGCACGATCCGTATCGGTACTGCTTATCTCGGCGTACTGGATCTAATCAGCCTTGTGATTACTGCAATTATTCTGGTTTGTCTGATCTATATGATCAACAAAACCAAATTTGGCCTGAATGTACGTGCAATTGCCTGCAATGCGAATGCTGCAAAAGTCCTTGGGGTTCGTGTTGACCAGTCTATTGCAACGGTTTTTTTGCTCGCAGGTTCTCTGGCGGGTGTTGCCGGTATTCTTTATGGCATGAAATACAACGTGTTCCCAACAATGGGCAATGTTGGTTTGAAAGCGTTTATCGCATCTGTTATCGGAGGTCTCGGCAGTGTACCTGGCGCGATTGTGGGTGCGGTGTTGCTTGGTGTTTTGGAAACGTTAGTTTCTGCATATGTCAGTTCCAGCCTGCGTGACTTTTTCTCATTTGCATTGCTGATCGTCTTGCTTCTTGTCAAACCGAGTGGTCTGTTCGGTGTTGATGTGCAGGATAAAGCATAAAAGGAGGCACTGGTTTATGATACAGATATTTAATAACATAAACAATGCTTTCTGCAATTTTCTCGGTATCAATAGTTATCTGCAGGGTGTTGTTGTCTTAATGTGCGTTAACATCATCGCGGTTTTGGGAATGTCCGTTCTGACTGGTTTTACCAGGCTCTTCTCGTTCGGCAACGCAGGCTTTATGTCTATCGGGGCATATGCGGTTGCAATCCTTACGGTCAGATACCATGTGAATTTCCTGATTGCAATCGTGATTGGTGCAGCTTTTGCTGGATTGATTGCTTTTCTGCTGGGATCCATTACGCTGAGACTTAAGGGTGACTATTTCCTGATTACCTGTCTGGGCTTTGGTGAATGTGTACGTGTTTTATTTAACTATACTAAAAAGCTCACCGGTGGATCAGCAGGATTCCCTGGTATTCCAAATTATTCCTCTATGCTTTTCTGTGTTGTCTGTGCAGTTCTTGCATTTTTCTTGGCTTGGAGATTTATCCACTCTAAATACGGGCGCAATCTTACATCTATCCGAGAAAACGAGATGGCTGCTGAGGCAGTCGGCATCAACGCATATCGCTATAAAAGAATGAGCTTCACTTTTTCTGCAATTTATGCAGGCTGGGCTGGAGCCTTATATGGTGGATATTTGATGTATATTGTACCTTCCAGCTTTAATCTTGCTAAGAGCTGTGAATTGATAACGACGACTGTTATTGGTGGCCTTGGCTCTCTGACAGGCTCTCTGTTTGGTGCAATTCTCGTTACGGTTTTGCCTGAGATTTTCCGTTCTCTTTCCAACTATCGTATGCTGTTCTATGGCATCGCAGTTGTTCTGATCATTATGTTCAAACCGAGCGGCTTGTATGGTTATAAGGAATTTTCCCTCAGGCGTTTCCTTCATGGCATCGCTTCACTGCCTTCTAAAATCAGCGGTTTATTCACAAAAAAAGCCGCTTCTGATTCGGCAGGAAAGGAGGATGGCAAATGAGCAATGAGTATACATCCCCAGTGCTTGAAATGCAGAATGTTGAAAAGCATTTTGGCGGTGTTCATGCAATTGACAACTTCTCGGTTAAGATTGAGCACGGAATGATTCATGGTCTGATCGGGCCTAACGGCGCAGGGAAAACCACTATTTTCAATAATATTACTGGTATATACGCACCTGATTCTGGGAAAATCATTTTCCTCGGGCAGGATATCACAGGCACATCTCCACATCGTGTTGCACAGCTTGGAATCGGGCGTACTTTCCAGAACATCAGGTTGTTTTCGAATCTTTCCGTTCTTGATAATGTTATTATCGCCAGCGGTATGGATGCAACTTATAACATGCCGCAGGCATTGCTTCACACCAAAAAGTATAAAGAACGTGAAAAGTATCTGGAGGAGAAAGCGCATCGTTTGCTTGATATTGTAGGCCTCCAGGATAAAGCGGGAGAGCGCGCAAATTCGTTGCCATATGGACATCAGCGTAAACTGGAGATTGCCCGCGCAATGGCACTCGAACCAAAGCTGCTCCTTTTGGATGAACCGGCAGCCGGAATGAACGCAGAGGAATCTCTTGAACTGGTCAACTTCGTCCGGGAGATCCGAGACCGTTTTGATATTACTATCCTGATGATCGAGCATCATATGGATGTTGTTACCAACCTATGTGATTACTGCACAGTATTGAATTTCGGAAAGACGATAGCTGTCGGTACACCTGCGGAGGTAAAGAATAATCCGGAAGTAATCCGAGCCTATCTTGGAGGTACTGACGAATGAGCGTTCTGCTAAAAGTTGATAATCTGAAAGCCGCATATGGAGGTATTCATGCACTGAGAGGAGTCTCTCTTCAGGTTGAAGAAGGAGAAATTGTCTCCGTTTTGGGGGCAAATGGAGCGGGGAAATCCACTCTTCTCAAATGCATCTCGGGCGTGATGAAACGTACAGCCGGTACAATTGAGTTTGACGGCAAGCCGATTTCTAACAAACCTCATGAAATTGTGGAAGCGGGTCTTGTTCAGGTGCCGGAAGCCAGACAAATTTTTGCAAAACTAACAGTGGTGGAAAATCTGCGGATTGGTGTTGGGAACCGCAAGGATACCGAGCAGATCAAAAAAGATTTTGATCGGGTCTACACCATGTTTCCACGCCTGAAAGAGCGCGAAAAACAGTATGGGGGTTTGCTATCTGGTGGCGAGCAGCAAATGCTTGCCATAGCACGAGGAATTATGGCTCGTCCGAAACTCATGATGTTCGATGAACCATCTCTTGGGCTTGCACCGGTTATTGTATCCCAGGTGTTTGAAGCGATAAAAGAGATTAACGCTGAAGGCACATCTATTATGCTTATTGAGCAGAATGCAAATAAGGCACTGAAGATCTCAGATCATGCATATATAATGCAAACAGGCCTTGTAGTCCGGCATGGGACTGGAGCTGAGCTCCTTGCAGATGAAAGCCTTAGCGCAACTTATCTAGGCGATTAATATTCCAGCAAATAGAACAGGCGTTGTCCATTCAGCCATGTGGCTGTTTGAAGCAACGCCTGTTTTATTGTTACGATATAAACTGTCTAGGATTTTTGCCGTTTTGTCATAGTCGTAAAGAGTTCAATTTCAGCAATTTCTTGCCTCGAGCAATCGTTCGGTTTCCTGTTTATGTTGTAATAAACCATTTTTTAGCAATAAGAGTGCGCCTCTGGAGACGATCAATTACTCATTACGCCGAAAAGATAATCATCGATATGGTCAATTACGCCCTGTGCGCCATAATATCTATCATTCTCTTTCTGATGTGATAGTTTCTGAAAAAGCGGGTTCAGATTTTAGCAAACGCCTGCTCAAGGTCACGGATGATGTCCTCGGGGTTTTCCAGACCGACTGAGAAGCGGATCAGGCCTGCCGGAATGCCCGCAGCCTCGAGCTCCTCTTCGGTGTAGGGCGAGTGTGTCATGGAGGCTGGATGTTCGATCAGCGTCTCGGCCGCGCCGAGCGAAACAGCAAGCGTGGCAACCTTGACATTATCCGCAACGATCGCGGCTTTTTCCCGCCCGCCCTTGACGATAAAGCTGACCATTCCGCCATAGAGGCCGTTCATCTGCTTCTTCGCGATCTCGTGGCCCTCATGCTCTTCCAGACCGGGGTAGAAGACCTTTTCGACCTTGTCATTGGTTTTCAGATAACGAGCGACCTTCATTGCGTTGTCACAGTGACGCTGCATGCGGATCTCCAGCGTTTTGAGGCCGCGGGCGACGAGGTACGCCTCATTTGCTGGCATGAAGGCACCGGTCATGTCCTTGATGCCGACCAGCCGGATATTATTGATTGTTTCGGCGTCGCTGACGACAACTCCGGCGAGCAAATCCCCGTGACCGTTGATGTATTTGGTGGCGGAATGCACCACGATATCAGCGCCGAGTTCCAGCGGTCGCTGGATATAGGGGGAGCAGAAGGTGTTGTCGCAGATAACTTTAATCGCGGGATTGAAGTCATGTGCGATTTTTGCTGTTTTCTCGATATCCGTTATCTTCAGGTTAGGATTTGCGGGGGTCTCGAGGTAAACAATGCGAGTCCTGTCGTTGAGGGCGGCGCGGAGCTCGTCTTCGTTGGTCATCTCGATGAAGTGCACCTTGACACCGAAGCGGCTCAGATGGTGTTCAAAGAACTCAAAAGTGCAGCCATACAGCGTCTTGTCCGCTACGATTTCTTCGCCGGCGGAAATGCATGTCCAGATTGTCGCTGTAATCGCGCCCATGCCCGATACCGTGACGATTGAAGCCTCGCCGCCTTCCAGCTTTGCGAGGGTCTCTTCGAGAGCGGTGCAGGTCGGGCAGCCGATACGGGAATATATGTAGCCGGGCTCCTCCAGCGCGAAACGGGCGGCACCCTGCGCCGTAGAGTCGAAAATAAAGGTGGACGAGTTATAGATCGGCATAATCAGCGCACCGTATCCATCTCGCATGGTGCTGCCGTGGATCGCATTTGTGGTGAAGCCGTAATTGTTCTCGCTCATGTAATACTGATCACTGATAAAACCATTTAAATCTTTTCGGGCAGAATTGTGCCATGCTGCGTTATCAGCCTTGAAAATACACAAAGTATTCCCTACGGCTTCTGCCTTGCCTGTCGCAATTCTGCTTCGAAAATCTTTTAAAGCGTCTTATCAGTGATCAGTATAAGTAATCTCCCAACTGCATAAATATAAGATTTTGCTGATTTTGCACGGACATCGTAAACGAATGGCCGGAAACTGTCAAGCATTTTCCGGCTTTTCCATACAATAAATATCCATCAGCAGAACAAGACCTTGGTAAGAGCATTATAACATAAATGATATTCAGACTCTCCACGATGTTGACTTCAGGGTAGTTTCACGTCTTTCCAGAGTACCAAGAAGTAATGTTCCTAGTCCAAACACGATACCTGATATAAAGTAAAGCGGTCTTTCAGCCGCAATGCTGAGGGATATCAACGCTGCAATACAGAATCCGTACATGGTGAGCCAGTAGACCAGTAAGGGTAAATCCCATTCTGCGGGGCGCTGTATATGCAGCTTGTTTTTTATGACTTTCCACAGGATGATGAACAATATCACTGTCCACAAAAAAATAAACGCGATGCAGGCAAACCATTCATCTGTGATGTTGTTCAGCAGTAGTGACAGGCCGCTGGCTGCGCCAACGAAAGCCACGCCCGCAGCACCGATTCCGATGGCAGCAAGGAGTTGCGTCCACCAGGGTAAGTGTTCCCGCTTCTTTTCTGTTCGCAGGCTGATATAGATTATTGCCGGAGTTTCAAACAGATAACCAAGGAAGTTTACCCAGATCACACTCATGAACATGTGGTGTGTGATATCCAGCGTGATAGCGCGGCCGTCCCATACCCAGAAGCCGCCGTTCAACCGGATCGCGGCCACATCCAGAAACAGATCCAACGTAACGATCAGCCAGCCGCCTACCAGAGCCGTAAGAAGCGGAGAGAGTTTCAAACGTCTGGAGATACGGAGCGCATACACCGTGAGTCCGCCCCACATCAACCCGCCGAAGAATGGGAACTGATACGGCCGGAAGCCGATACTGATATAGAAGTCCTGGCTGTAATGGTAGATGTCTGTCACCCGCACAGCCAGCAGTTCTAAAGTGAAACCGGCTATGGTAGCGGAAAGAAACAGCCAGAACTCCTGCAGGCTCTTCTTGCGGAAAATGTCGAGAAGAAAGACGATGGTTATTGCATAACAGAGAAGCTCAAATGCATTTATCCAGTTCACTTTCCGGCACCTCGCTTTCTCTGCATACGTAATAATACTATTCTATAGGAGAAGCAGGGGGAAATCAACAGGAATGAATAAGAGCCTTATAACCAATCATAAAAAAGATTGAATGTACCGACAGCCAGCTCTTGTACAGATTTGGTTGTCGGTGTATAATTTGTACACTTTATATCAAAAAAGCGCATGAAAAGGGAGCTGCCTATGACACCAAAGAATTCTCTTACGGTTTCTGAACTTGCCTCTTATTTTGATCATACGATGCTGAAAGCCTATGTTTCTCGGCGCGATTTTGAAAAGTTGTGCGCTGAGGCAACGACATATGGTTTTCGAATGGTTGCGATTAATCCGGCACAGGTTGTTCTCTGCCGGGAACTTCTGCAGGGATCGTCTGTCCATGTCGGTGCGGCAATCGGGTTTCCTCTGGGGCAGAGTACGGTTCGCACAAAAGTCTTTGAAACGATGGATGCAATTGAAAATGGAGCGGATGAAATCGATTATGTCGTGAATCTTTCTGCGCTGAAGGACGGTAACTGGGCTCTTGTTGAGCAGGAGATGGAGGATATTGTTTCCGTCTGCAAAGAGAAAAACGTAATATCCAAAGTGATTTTTGAGAACTGTTATCTCGAAAAGCAGGAGATTGACACACTTTGTGCTGTAGCACTCCGCGTAAAACCGGATTATATCAAAACATCCACCGGCTTTGGAACCGGTGGAGCTCTGGTGGAAGATGTTATTCGGATGAAGCAGAATGTCGGAGAGGCAGTAAAGGTCAAGGCTGCCGGCGGGATCAGAACGCTGGATACGGCTCTCGCCATGATTTCTGCCGGGGCTGAACGCATCGGCTCCAGCGCGAGCGTGCAGATAGTGGAGGAATATGCTTCCCGTCTGCAAAGGGGTGCGCAATGATACTGGGGCTTGATATTGGAGGTACCAACACGCGATTTGCACTGACGGACGAGAACGGATCTCTTCTTACGGCCTGCCGCGTGATCCGAAGTGCGGCATTTGCGGATGCGGAGAAGCCTTTTCAGAAGCTAGCCTCCATTCTGAAAGAATATATTGCTGATGCAGGGTCTCCTCCGGTAGAAATCATCTCTGCCGGGGTTCCTGCAACGGTTTCAAAAGATTTCAGGACGGTTTTCTGTGCTCCCAATCTGAAAAGTGCAAAGGGAGATCCTGTGTTCGACGGCTTGCCGGTAGCCGATCTTCTATCTGCCGAGATGGGCATTCCTGTCCTCGTGAATAAAGATGTCAACAATCTTCTTGCCTGTGACATGGTGCTGAATCATCTTGCCAGCACGGTCGTCGGTTGTTATATCGGTACGGGTTTTGGTACATCCGTGTGTATTGACGGCCGTTTTGTATACGGCAAGAACGGATTTGCAATGGATGTGGGGCATGTTTCGATCCTCGGGCAAAACGGGATCTGCGGCTGCGGGAAACAGGGCTGCGTTGAAACGTTTGCTTCGGGAACTGCTTTAAATCGGCTGCGCAGGGAATACTTTCCGAATATTCCCGGAGAGGAGCTTTTTCTGCATCATTCTTCCGATCCTCCCGTCTCCGCATTTGTGGAGGGGTGTGCACAGCTTCCGGCTTTTCTCATAACGTGTTTTGATCCGGATTTTGTCATTCTCGGCGGCGGAGTATTGGAAATGCCCGGTTTCCCGAGAGAGAGGCTGAAAGATTTGATCCTGCAGTATACCGGGAGGGCGGTCGCCTCGGATCCTCCTTGTTTTATTGAGGATACCAGATGTCCGGAGCGCGGAGTAATCGGAGCAGCCTGTTTTGCAAGATCATTTTATAAAGAGAAACTGAAGTGATTGGAAAAGAATGATATGCTCCCTCTATGATTGACAGTGTTTTTCTTTCTCACTGTCTCTTGTAAAGGGAGCATATCAAAAGGCGGGGAGTTCATCGTGTGTTTGTTTGATTGAATCATGTTGACAAACAGGGAAAGTGCTGTTATATTATATTTACAAATTGGTTAATAAAAACCATCAGGTAAATATTAAAGTAGGCAC
>JAFQZI010000069.1 GCA_017406005.1 Oscillospiraceae bacterium
CTTCCACCAACGCACACAAGATTCAGTTCGCCTCCACTTCTGCGACCAAGATTTACTACACGATCGATGGTCACAACCCGAAAGTGGCAGACAACGCTTCTGTCCTCAACATGGATACCGGCTCCTACACCGCCGCTCTTACCGCAGACTGCTATGTGCAGGCTTATGCAACGAAGACCGGCAAAGTCGCATCCGCTATCGGCAGATGGTTCTACAACTACACCAACGACACGGTCACTGCCCTCAACTACTACGACGAGGTACCTATCTGAGCTTAATACTCCAAAGGGGAGAGGGATTCCTCTCCCCTATTCTCCTATAGGGGGTAATTAACATGGCTGTTACTGCTATGGACATTTTCGAGAGGGCGATGCATCTCTCTGACAACGGTGACGAGTCTACTGGCAAGTTCGACACCGTAGACAACAGAGAATACAAGTACCGCACTCCATCAATCATAAATACATTCATCAACGAGGTTTATCCGTACTCTGATACATGCAAGACAGTACCGGGTAAAAGACCGGCTCATCCGTTCATTACGAGTATGGATGACGAAATCGACCTTGACAATTACTGTGTTGAAGTCCTTGCACATGGTCTTGCTGCGAAGCTGTTCACAGACGAGAACGGCACTATTGCAAACTACTATCAGCAAGAATACGAACGCAGACTGAACGATCTCAGAATTCGTGGTGGTATTCCGTCAGCAGCAGAGCCTATCGAAGATGCCTATTCTGGTGCAGGCTACTACGATGAAGAGACTGGCGAATGGGTGCATCTCACAGGGATATATCCGCACAATCAGTTCGGCAGATGGGCGTGAGGTGGTTTAGATGTCAACTATCAGAGCAACAACTGGTCAGGCTGTCTACAAGATCGAGAAGTTTCTCGGTATGAACGAGAATCCTGATGGTGATATCAAGCTCAAATTAGGCGAAGCATCTGTATGCCGTAACTGGAAAGTCACCAGAGACAGGAATCTACAACGCAGACCGGGATTTCACACGAAGATAGACCTTGGAACAAACGCTCCTGTCATGGGCATGTGGTTCGGGAATATCCACGGTGTAGAGACAGGGCTTGCCGCCTCTGGCGGCTACATGTGGAAGTTCTATGAAGACGGATATCTGGCAGAGCCTGTGAAGCTTGGACGGATTGAGACAAACAATCCTGTGTCGTTCTTTGCTTTCAATGATGAAGTGTACATCTTAAATGGCGAAGAATACTACACCTATACAGGCTATCGCTTCGGCATCGTCTTTGGCTATCGTCCGCTGATTTATACAGGCAGAGACTGGAGCGGTACAGACGGTGAGCTTCTGGAAGAAGTAAATAAGCTCACAGGGATGAGGCGAGTTTGGTTCTCTCCTGATGGGGAACACAATGCTTTTCTGCTGCCTGAAAGAGACTTGCTGTCTGTGGACTATGTGCAGTTCAACGACACAGGGGCGAAGATGTCTCCTGACCTATACACCTACGACAAATGGACAGGATGGGTGACATTCGAATCTACAGAGACATTTACAGGCGATGGCTCTACCACAGAATTCACTCTTGAACATCCTTATGTTTCTGCTGTTACGGTTACGGTTGGCTCAACAGCAACATCTGTCACATACGATGACACGACAAGCAAGATTACTTTCTCGTCTGCTCCTGCAAACAATGCTGTGATTACGGTTTCCGAAACCATCATGCTGCCGGCAGGAACGAACACAATCGAGATTGGCTATTCCGCACCGGCTAAGTTCCGCTCTGAACTCGCTACCATGACGCACGCAGAACTGTTCCTTGGAGCGCAGGATAACGCTGTTTTCCTTTACGGAAACGGCACAAATGAAGCTTTCTATTCGTCTGTCGACTATGACGGTGTGCCTCGTGCGGATTACTTTCCAGACCTTAACGAGATGGCTGTTGCTGACAAGAATACGCCTATTACAGGGCTAACTCGTCACTACTCGCAGATGATCTGCTACAAGAGCAATTCGGCATACTCGATTCAGTACGGCATTACCTGATGAGCAAAGCCGAAAAGAGTGCTGCTGCGGATGATGTAATCGAAGAGGGCGAAGTCCAGAGCAAGTATGAAGACAGCCTGAAATCACTCGTCGAAAGGACAGGCTTTGAACGTCTTAAAGCCGGCACATCTGATGAGGATGATTACGCTAATGCTCTGATGACATACGCCGGCATGACAGAGAACGAAGCCTATTCCTACATCCAGAAGCGGAAGATGGAGCTTGACGATACCAACACAGAGGGTGTCAAATACAGTGGCATGAAGAAAGCTTGGATGAACGGCGATCTTGATGACGATCAGGTTGTTCGGTATCTGCAAGAATATGGTGGTTACGACAAGCCACAAGCAGAAAGAAAGCTTGAGTCGTACAAGAAAGACAAGGCTGTTGCTGAGATGTTTGGCGATGTCAACGATGTCTATAGCAACGATGTCGATGCTTACAGTAAGCTTGGTCAGGCGTTCTATGACGGCAAGATCAGCAAAGATGAGTACAAGAAAGCTCTCATGGAGATCGGCGGTGAGAAAGCTGACGATGCAGAGCTGAAGATTCTCGGTTGGGAATGCAAGACCGAATATGGCTACAAGCTCGATGATATGGGTACTGCGTTCAATGATGGTCAGGTTACTGCGGAGCAGTATAAAGACGCTCTTGTTAAGTACGGCAAGAAGAGTGATGCAAGCATCAAGAGTTCCATCATGTCACATCTTGACAGCCAGTACGAAGACGGCAAGATCACGAAGCAGCAAGCCATCGATGATTACACGAAGTACACCACCGCCACTAAAGAACAGGCTGAAGTACACTTCAACAAGCAGGACTTCAAGCACAAGTATGATTTATTTCACTTCGTCTTTTCTTTGTTGCATACATCAATGCTCCGCATTCCGGGCAACGGAAACTTCGAATGTATATCCTCTTTGTCTTCATCCCATCTTGCTACGTCTTGTCTCCTTTCGAGCTACATCTAAAGTAAAAAAATAATCCACAATCTGTGATCTTGGTATTTCAAGCAGCTTGCAGCAGTCTTCAATCTGATGTTGATCCCAAGGCTGTCTGTTTTTCAGCTTGTTAATCAAAGTTTGTGGTGTAACTCCAAGCTCCAATGCGAACTCATATCTCGAATTGAATTTGTTCAGAATCTTTCCAAGCAGCAGCGAGTAATCGTACATGATTGTGTCTCCTTGTCTCTGTGTTGGATATATTATAACTCTTTTCGAGATACTTTGCAACTCAATTTATTTTAATTTTTTTATTATTTATTTTAATTTACCACTTGTTTTGAATTATTTTTATGTTATCATTTTCATGAGGTGATAACATGAAACTCAGTTTGTCTTACAGATTGCGATCTATTCTTGCTGATAAAAACCTTACTCAGGCTGATCTCGTCAAGATGTGCGAAATGCGTGCGAACAGGCACAATGTCACAATAACCAGACAGGACATCCACAAATACATCAACGGCATCTCGTTTCCAAGCGATGAGAAGCTCAATCTTCTTGCTGATGCCCTCAATGTTCCAGAGATTTGGCTTCTCGGCTACGAAACAGCAGAAGCTGTGTCTCAGGAAGAACTGAATCTGCTTTCTGCATGGCGGCTTTGCACCGACAAAGAACGTGAAACCATCGCTTTCATTCTGAAGGACTACGGTTTCACACTTACGAAGAGAGATACCCTTTCAGAGGAGTTAGCCTGAAATAGCTTCAGAATCGTTTCTAAGCACATTTAGCAATTAGGGTACAGTTTATATCTCTCAGAATACAAATGTGCTCACAACGCAATCTCGTAAGTTAAACTCGAAATTAGAAAGGGATTCTCGCATGAAATGCAAAAAATGCAAACGGGAGATACAGAAAGACTTCAATCTTTGCCCATACTGTGGCTATAGGCTTGTTCCTGACGCTACAGAGATCAGAGTACCAGAGCCGAAGCGGAAAGCTGACGGCTCTTACTTTGCTCAGGTCATGTACGGCAACAAGCGGTACACAGTTTCTGCGCCTACTCTGGACGAGTACAAAGCCAAAGCAAGGGATATCAAGCTTGGCAATGTTCCTGAGGATGAGGCTGTTGAATTCGTCTCTCTTGGTGATGTCATAGACAGATACATCTCAGACAAGCATGACAAACTCTCTGCAAGGACTGTCCTCAATTATAAATCCATCAGGGAGAATGTTCTGGATGACCCGGCTGTCTGTTCCGTCTACGCTATCGACTGGCAGAAGCTTGTGGATTATCTGTCCAAGACATATTCTGGAGGCTATATCCACGTTACTTGGGCTTTGATTAAGATAGCTATGGAATATTCAGGTTTCTCCGTCCCGTCTGTGGAACTGCCAAAGGCGAACAAGCGGTCAACCATCCTCGATGACAACGAGATCAAAGTTTTGCTTGAGCATATTCGTGGCAGCAAGTATGAAGCTGCAATCATCCTCGCTCTGCATTCTCTCAGGAGAGCAGAGATACGTGCTCTTGAGGTGGAGGATATTTATGACGGCTTTATCCATGTGAACAAGGAGTATGTTCCAGACGAATACCGAGTGTTCAACGTGGAAAATAAAACGAAGACCGAGAAATCCACACGCAAAATCCCGGTCTTCGTCGACAGGCTTTATGAAGTTTTACCCACGACTGGGAGAATCTGTCACTGTAATCCCAGTCACCTCACAAAGGCTGTCAAATCACTCTGCAAAACGGCAGGCTTGCCAGAGTGTACCCCACATGATCTGAGGAGGAGCTTTGCATCCCTCGCTTATAGCCGGGGTGTTCCCGAACGCCGAATCATGGCTTATGGTGGATGGTCTCGCCCTGAAGTCATGTATGAGGTTTATGTGAGGCTATACGACAGAACCTCCAAAACTGACGCACAGCCTCTCAAGGATTACTTCAATTTTACTGCAACAACTTCAGAAGCTCAACCATAATTGTAGACCCACTCTACGAATCGTAGAGTGGGTCAAAAGATGCCTTATTTTTCGGTTTTCCGGCCGGTTTCGGGCTTTTTCGGCCTTTTATAGATGCGGGTGCTCAGGAGGGCAATCGCGATGGCCGGGAGCAGCAGGAGGAAGACCTGCCAGGGGTTTCTGTCCCAGAAGACGAAGTAGACCAGCACGAAAATCGAGACGATCAGCACGATGAGTGAAAGCTTCAGGTGCCGGCCGTGCTTGAACACCTGGTCGAGGATCAGGTAAACGAGGGCACAGAGCATGATGCCGACGAGGAATATCCGCCACTCGACGGCGCCGAAGATCCAGGCGATGACAAAGGCGGTCAGGGCGGCCGTCATGATGCCGAGGAGAGTGACAATGATGATCATGTCGGCGCTGTAGCTCGGCTCGTTGCTTTTTTCGATCTCCTCCGGGCTCTGCCACTTGTTGTGGGAGGAGAGCAGGTAATCCACCGGGACACCGAAGATCTCCGAGAGCTGGGTGAGGACGTAGGCATCCGGGATGGCCTCGCCGCGCTCCCATTTGGAAATCGTCTTGTCCGAATAGTTCAGCTTCGCACCGAGCTCCGCCTGCGTCATGCCGGCGGCCGTGCGCAGGTTGATGATGTTGCTCGCCGAGATCAGCTTCAGTTCTCCGAGATCCATTACATTTTCTCCGGGGCGGCAACACCGATCACCGCGAGGGAATTTTCGAGGACGACACGCACGGAGTCGGCCAGGAAGAGCCTTGCGCGGAGGATGTGCTCCTCCTCGCCTTTGCAGCGGCAGACCGTGTAGAATTTATGGAACCGGGCGGCGAGCTCGGTGACGTACTTGTTGATGCGGGAGGGGTCGTAATCGCGCACGGAAAGGCGGATCTCCTCGGGCAGGCAGGCGATCTGGCGGATCAGCTCCAGCTCGGCGCTCTCCGTCAGCAGGGAGAGGTCGGCCTCCTCAACGGAGGGCACGGTGTACCCCTCGGCGGCCAGGTTGGCAAGCATCGTGCAGATGCGGGCATGCGCGTACTGGACGTAGTAGACGGGGTTTTCGCTGTCCTGCCGCTTGGCGAGCTCGAGGTCGAACTCGACCGTGGATTCCGGGCGGGAGTTGAAGAAGTAGCGCGCGGCGTCCACCGGAATCTCCTCGAGAAGGTTGCTCAGGGAGATCATCTTGCCGGTGCGCTTGGACATGCGCACTTCCGCGCCGTTTTCGAGCAGCTTCACGAGCTGCATGAGGACGATGTCCAGCCGGTGCTCCCCGTCAAGCCCGAGGGCGTCCATCGCGCCTTTGAGCCTTGCTACGTGCCCGTGGTGGTCGGCGCCCCAGACGTTGATGACCTTGTCAAAACCGCGCTCTTCAAACTTGTTGCGGTGGTAGGCGATGTCGGCTGCGAAGTAGGTGTAGAAGCCGTTGGCACGGCGCAGCACGTCATCCTTCAGGTCGAGCTTTTCAATGTCCGCCTCGGACTTGCCGGCCCGGCGGAGGTTTTCCGCCAGGATCTCGGAGGTGCGGAGCCAGACGGCGCCGTCCTTTTCGTAGGTGTAGCCGAGGTCGGTGAGCTTGCGGATGGTGTCCTTCACATAGCCGGATTCATGCAGGGACGACTCGAAAAACCAGGTGTCGTAGCTGATGCCGTAGCGCTGGAGATCGCTCTTCATTTTGGGGATGTTGCGGGAGAGGCCGAAGGCGGCCATGGCCTTGTGGCGCTCTTCCACGCTCCTGTCCAGATAGTCCGCGCCGTGCTCGGCCCTGAAGGCCTCCGCGAGCTCGCGGATATCATCGCCGTGATATCCGTCCTCCGGGAAAGGAACCGCGTCCTCGCCCAGGAAGAGCTGGCGGTAGCGCGCATCGATGGAGGCGGCAAATTTTTCGATCTGGTTGCCGGTGTCATTGACGTAGAACTCGCGGGAGACGGTGTAGCCCGCCATGTCCAGCACGGAGGAGAGCGCATCCCCGAGGACGCCGCCACGGGCATTGCCCATGTGCATCGGGCCGGTCGGATTGGCGGAGACGAACTCCACCATCACCTTCTGCCCTTTGCCCTCGTCGATCCTGCCGTAGTCTTTTCCGCACGCTGCGACGGCTTTCAGAACGTCTTCATACCAGGTGTGGCTGAGGCGGAAGTTCAGGAACCCCGGGCCGGCAGCCTCGGCGGAAGCGAACCAGCTCCCTTCCAGATCCAGCTGCGCGATCAGGGCATCCGCAATCTTCCGCGGCGCCATGTGCAGGGCTTTCGCGCCTGTCATGGCGTGGTTGGCGGCGAAATCGCCGTTTGCGGTGTCTTTCGGGATCTCGACCGTTCCGCTCAGAACCGCGCCGGAAGGCAGCGTTCCCGCGGCAGCGGCTTTGTCATAGGCGGAAAGAAGCAGATTCTCGATCTGCTGTTTGGCTTCCTGAATCAGATTTGGCATGTTGTTCCTCCGTCCTGCTTCACCTGGATGGTAAATCTGTTTTTGGTAAAGACTGCGTGCTCCACATTGACGACGTACTCGATCTCCGCGCTTCCGCCGAGGTCGTTGAAGCAATGGTTGATTTTGCGGGTGTCGACCCCCATCGTCGCATGCCCGAAGGGCGTGCTGTAGAGGAAGGAGGTCTGCTCCCCTTCTTTGAAGACCATGCGGCTCGTGAGGCTGCCGTCGCGGTCGACCACAACCTGGTCCGGCATGATGAAGACCGACGTGCGCGTGCCCGGAAGGCCCGTTACTTCGCTCTCTTCATAGGTGACGCAGCCGACGTTGTCATCGTAGGTGTAGTGCCCTTCCGTCGTAAAATCGAGGGTGCTGCGGTTTTCCGCATCGTCGCAGTTCTGCACCGTCTGCATCGATATAATGACATCTTTCAGCATCTTATTCTCCCGCAGAGCCGTAATGCGCCTTCACCGGGCGGTGAAGGAAGTGCTCTGCCTTCTGTTCAAAATCCTGCAGCGATCCGCTCGTATAAAGAGCTTCCCTGCCGCTGCCTCCCGTGAGGCCGTTTGCCTCCAGAAGGGTTTTGCACGCGCGCGAGGCGCACTCCGAGGCGGAAACCAGCTCCACCCTGGCCCCGAGCTCATTGCGGATGGCCTCGGCTATCAGGCCGAAATGCGTGCATCCGAGCAGCAGCGCCGAAGGCTTTTCCCGCTTCAGTGGGGCAAGGCAGCGCGCAACCGCCTCGATCACGGCAGGGTCATCCGGCGCGGTGTGGCCGTTTTCGCAGAGCCAGACGAATTCCTGGCAGGCGAGGGCAATCACTTCCCTGCCCGGACAGGCCTTCTCCAGGGCGCGGGTATAGCCGCCGCTCCGGATGCTGGCTTCCGTGGCGATCACGGCGAGAGGGGCGTCCCCTTCCGAACCGGCCATCGCCGAGACGGAGGGCTCCAGCACGTTGATCACCGGGATCTCACTCCCGTGCAGCACGTCGAGCGCATTGGTCGACATCGTGCCGCAGGCGGCGATCACGGCTTTCACGCCGAAGCCGGCAAGAAAGGCAAGGTTTTCCTTTGCCATTCTGCGAAGCTGCTCGGGGGTGCGCGTCCCGTACGGGTTGCGGGCCGTATCCGCAAAATAAACGATATTCTCCTCCGGCATCAGCTCCCGCAGGGCGGAAAGGGCCGTCAGCCCGCCGAGGCCGGAATCAAAAATTCCGATTGGTCTTTTATCCATAACCTGTGTAGTATATCCTGTTTTCCGTGAGATGGCAACCGGTTGATCAGAACTCCAGGAGCGCGGCAGAGCCGTCGTCCGCCCCTTTGGTGATGCTTCGGATCACGGCGGTGTAGCTGTACTGCTCATTGACCTGGATGGTCACGGTGTCTCCCGCCTTCCGGCCGAGAATGCTCTTCCCCGCGGGGCTTTCCATGCTGATCAGCCCCTTGCGAGGATCGCACCGGACGGTGGTGACCACGGAGATGATCTCCGTTTCATCGTCTTCGGGGATGTAGATCTCCACCTTGTCAAAAAGGCCGACTTCGTTTTCCGCCGAGCGGTCGTCGATGACGCGGGCGGTCTTGATCATGCCCTCGAGATAACGCATCCTGCTGCGGTATTTGTTCTGCTCGCGCTTGGCGGTTTTATATTCATCGTTCTCGCTCAGGTCACCAAAGGCCCGCGTGCGCTTTACCTCTTCGATAACGCTGGGCATAACGTCGAGCCGGATGTGCTCCAGCTCTTCGCGCATGATCCTGAGGTCGTTTTCTGTCAGTTCGTTGTGCAAAATTGAATCACTGTCCTTCTGAAATCATCAGTTTGTCGATTATACACGAACCGGGAGGATTAATCAAGATCCTGTTTTACAGTTTCTTCCGCATGGTGAGGACGTTCCGCCCGTCGCTGTATTCATAGGTCACATCGTCCATCAGCTTCTTCGTCATGAAGATCCCCAGTCCGCCGATTTTACGCTCCTCGGCCGGAAGCGTCACATCGGGATCCGGCTTCGCCAGGGGGTTGAAGGGAATGCCCCAGTCGATAAACGTGAGGGAAACCTCGCGGAGGTCCTCGCTTGCCTCCAGCCGGACGAGGGCGTCACCCGTACCCGGCGCGTAGGCGTAGCTGGCGATGTTGACAAAGATCTCCTCTGCCGCCACAACGATCTGCCCCTGGATTTTCACGGAGCAGCGGAGCGCTTCGAGCTTCTGCTTGATAAAGGCGAGCACCTGGGGAAGCTTCTCCACCGAGGCTTCCGTTCTCATCTCGCCGCGGACCATCCCGGGCTTCACCCCGTCGTACTCGATACAGAGCATCGTCATGTCATCAAACGGCTCGGCGTCCTTCACAAAAGCATCCACCGCATGGCGGACCTGCCTCAGGATCTGCTCCGGATCGGCATCCGGCTGCTCATTCAGGGCTGAGAGCATCCGCTCCTTGCCGAACATGTTGTTGTCCGAATCCGTCGCTTCCGGAACGCCGTCGGTATACACGAAGAGCTTTGCGCCGGGCTCCAGCTGCAGCTCGTATTCCCTGTACTTCACATCATCCATGCAGCCCAGGGCGAGGCCGTGCCTGTCTTTGACCAGCTCGAAGCCCCCGCCGGGAGTTTTCAGCACCGGATACTCATGCCCGGCGTTGGCAGCCGTCAGCCGGCCGGTGGAGATCTCGAGGATCCCCATCCAGACTGTAACAAACATCTCCACCTGGTTGTTGGAGCAGAGCGCTTCGTTGGTGCTAGAAAGGACTTCGGCAGGAGATCTTCCCAGCATGGCGCAGCTCTGCAGGATCGTCTTCGCAATCATCATGAAAAGTGCAGCCGGCACGCCCTTGCCGGAGACGTCCGCCATCACAAGGCCCAGATGGTCCTCATCGATCAGGAAGAAATCATAGAAGTCCCCGCCCACTTCACGGGCAGGATCCATCGTGGCATAGAGGGAAAACTCCTCCCGGTCCGGAAACGGCGGGAAGACATGCGGCAGCATGGCAGCCTGGATCCGGTTTGCCAGGGACATCTCGGCGGTAATGCGCTCGCTCTTCGCCGTGGCTTCGAGCCTGTCGCGGATGTAGGCATTCATATCCTTCTCCATCTGGGAAAGGCTCTGGTAGAGATCGCCGATCTCGTCCTTCGAGCGGATCGTCACCTCGCTGAAGATCTCGGTGTCGGCAACTTCGCCGGACTGTTCCGCCTCCACCAGCTGCCCTGCCGCGGAGGACAGCCTGCGGATCGGAGCGGCTATCATTTTGTGGGAGAGGAAGATCATGATTGCGAGAAACACCGATGACAGGATCAGCACCAGCACGATCATCTGCTGGGCAAACGTGTGAAGCTCTTCCCTCACTTCGTTCATCAGGATATCCACGCCCACATAACCGGCCGGTTCGCCCGCAGAGGTGCGCATCGGATAATAGACGCTCATGAGCCAGCCGTATTCCTCGTTGCTGACAATCGGCGGGATCGCCTCTCCGCTGGCCATCCGTTCGGAATTTTCGGCAAAAGCGCCTTCATAATAGGGCTCATGGAACCCGAGCGGAATGGCGCCTTCACCGGGGTCGGTATCGAGGACGTACCACACTTCCTCCAGCTCCGGCTTGACGACATACAGGTACTCCACGCCGCCGTTCTCACGGATCTGGCAGAGGATGCGGTAGGCCTGCTCATACTCCTCATCCGCCTCTCCGGTGTCCAGATAGGTCTGGATTTTGTCCGGATTCAGCTGGGAGGCCGCTATCCCGGCGATATTCATGGCGAAGGTCTCATAGTCCTCCAGCATCTCGTTTTTGTAGTAGAGATAGCTCGTAGCGATCAGCGCCGCGCTCAGGGAAAGCGCAAAAACCGTAACCAGCAGAGCCATCTTACGGCTGAGCGGCATTCTGATTTTTTTCTTTTCCATGTCTGTCCCCCCTACATCCGAATGACCAGTGTATTAAAACCGGAGTAACTGCGGTAATAGAATTCCTTCGCCTTTTTCTGGACGATGCGCAGCCCGACAAGCTCCAGCCGCTTTCCCTCTTCCAGGCTGATCCCCTCCGTGTCCTCCGCAAAGGGATTGAACTCCAGCGCATTGTCCCTTAGGTAGAGCGTCACCTCGCCGTCCTCCACGACGGCGGTCACCTGGACATAGATCCTGCCCATTTTCTCGCGGAACCGCTCGATCACGGCGCAGCAGATTTCCTCGATTGTCAGCCCGATATACATGGACTGCCTGGCGTCCGCGCCGCGCTCTTCGCTGAAAGCCTGAAACTGCTGGATGATTTCGTGGATGTCCTGCCTGTCGCTGTCGACCACGACGGTTTTGGCGTTTTCCACGCGGATATCAGACAGCTGCAGCAGTCCGCCGCGGAAAACGGAGAGCGGGAACCACACAAGCATCGTCAGCACTTCCACGACCACAAAAATATACCAGAAGCTGTCCATGCCGTTGCGCGAGCAGAGGAAGAGCGCCGCCAGATAGAACAGGAAGCTGCGAAGGAAAGTGATCAGGTAAGCCAGCCACTCCTGCAGGATCGACTGATAATAGCCGCTGAACAGGATGTTGACCATGGCCGGAAGGACGCAGAGGGCAAAGGTCCGGATCCCTTTTGCCGTGTAATCCAGCTCCAGGCCGCTGCTCATCCCGAACAGCGTGCTGAACTGCGGAGAATAGATCGTCAGCACAACCCCGAACAGGAAGGAGAACAGCATCGACCATCCGAAGGCCATGGAGATCGTGATGCGGATATTGTCCAGATTCCGCTCGCTGCGGTAGCTGGAAAGCATCGGCTCCGTGGCAAAGACGGCACCCTCCGAAACGGAACTGCAGAGCAGGGAGATGTTGTAGACCACATCAAAGGCCGCCACCGCGACCGGCCCGCCCATGCGCATCAGCAGGTGGTTGACCGCGATCATCGTGATAAACTGGAAGACATACTGCACCGACGTGGCAAACCCCGTCCGGGCAGAATGCCCGACCGCCGCCCAGTCCATCTTCTCCCGGCAGAAACGCAGCGCACCCTTTTTCCGCGCAATATGCTGCCCGGTGATGAGCAGCATCAGCACTGCGCCGACCACCGTGGAATACACTGACCCCGCAACGCCGAGCTTCAGCCGGATCACAAAGATGTAGCTGAACACCGCATCCGTGATCCCGGAGACCGACATTGCAACGGAAGCCGTCTTCGGGCCGTTGTCGGCATTCACAAAGAAGTAGAAAGGCCCCTGGCTGAACATGATCGGCACAAAAATCAGCTGCGTGCGGATGTAGGTGCGGGTGACGGCATCCGCCGGATCCGCCCCCAGAATCTTCATAAGCTGGGGCAGGAACAGAAGGCCCAGAACAACCGTCACGCCATAGAGGAGAAGGAGCACCTTCCAGATCGTGATGAAGATGCGCCTGCCCTCTTCCTCGCGGCCCTCTGCCAGCTTGGCAGCATAGTGAATGGAGCCGCCGATCGAAAACCCGTAGCTCAGGATGTTATAGAAAAGATAGACTGGCTGCCCGAGGCTGATGGCGGCGAGGCCGGGCGCGCCGATTCCGTTGCCGACAAACACGCTGTCCGCAACCCCGGCAACTGCCAGCCAGAAGGTGGAGAGCATCGCCGGAATGTAGAAGCGGCGAAATGCACCGTGTACGAAATACCGGCTCTGTCTGAGCTGCATCTGCTGCTGGGTCAGTTCCGCCATCTCCGGAGCTCCTTTCCACAAGTATTTCTAAATATTTTACCACAAATATTCCGGTAAAGATAGCATTTTTTCAGGTATTCCGGTTGTCGGCATATCCGTGAACCCAGTCCGCCTTACAGTAGTACAGGAGCAGAAAAACCGTGGAAACGAACCAGGAAATCGGGTAAACCAGGTTCACCGTTGTGATCACCGGGAAGACCGGCACAAGCAGCGTCAGATACAGGATGCGGCCGATGCCCCAGATCACGAGATAGCAGGACATCGGGTAAAGGCTCTTCCCTGCCCCGCGGAGAATGCCCGCCAGGCAGTGGGTCGCTGCAAGGAAACAGTAGAAAAGCGAACAGGTGCGCGAGCGCAGCACGCCGTAGGCAATCGCTGCCGGTTCCGCCGTAAACCCTCTCAGCAGGACCGGTACGGTGATAAAGATGAATATCCCGATAGCCTCCGCGATCCCCACACAGCAAAGCAGGCCGAAGCGGGCGCCTTTCTTTGCGCGTTCCGTCCTGCTGGCTCCGAGGTTCTGGCCGATAAACGTTGTGAGCGCCATCACAAAGCTGGAGATCGGCAGGAAGGCAAACCCTTCTATCTTCACAGCGGCGCCGCACCCCGCCACAGCCATCGTCCCGAACGCGTTGACGTTGGACTGGACCAGCACATTTGCAATCGCAATGGCAGAATTCTGGAAGCCCGAAGGCAGTCCGTAACGGATGATTTCCCGGAAAATCGGCCCGATAAAACGGATCTTCCGGAGGCTCACCCGGTGTTCTTCTTCCGTGCGCATCAGCCGCCGCAGGCAGAGCACCGCGCTCAGTGCCTGGGAAAGCACCGTTGCAAAAGCCGCGCTGCCAACATTCCCTCGGAAGAAGACGATGAAAACAATGTCCAGCACGATATTGACCATCGAGGAGAGGATCAGGTAGTACAGCGGATGCTTGCTGTCGCCGACCGCCTGCATGATTCCCCGGCAGCAGTTGTAGAGTGCCATTGCCATTGCCCCGGAGAAATAGGTACGCATATACATCACAGCCTGTGGGAAGATCTCCCCCGGGGTCCCCATCAGGTGGAGGATGTTGTCGGAAAAAGCCGTCCCGATAACCGTCAGCAACGCCCCGGCTGTGAGGCAGAACGCCAGATCGGTATGAACGGCCTCCGAAAGCCGCCTCCGATCCTCCGCCCCGAAATACCGTGAAACCGCTACCCCCGCTCCGATGAAAACACCTTCCACAAAGCCGATCAGCATGAAGATCAGCGAGCTGACTGAACTCACGGCCGCAAGCGCGCTGTTCCCCAGCAAATTCCCGACAATCAGTGCATCGGCGGTGCTGTAGAGCTGCTGAAACAGATTCCCGATAAAAAGCGGCACCGCAAACCGGATCAGCCGGCTCCCGATCCCGCCTTCCGTCATTCTGACAGAAGACTGTATGTGGTTTTGATGATGCAGGATATGGCTCATTTAACCTCTCATCAATTCTTTCTTCTTCCTGTCCACCCGCAACCGCCGCAGAGATTGTCAATGCATCGGCAGAAACGATACCGATGCATTACAGCTTTACGCAAACCAGATTTTTGTGCAGAAAAGGAGAAACAGGAAATACACAATGCCGAAAACCGCTCCGACCAGCAGGGCAGCTTTCAGCGCGCCGCCGATCATCCACCGCTGCTCTTCCCGTGTCAGCTCGATTTTCTCCGTGCTTTCGGGATCCCCGCGGTTCGGCTCATACCAGGGCATGCCGTCGACATTCATGTCGGCAATGGTACGCCCGTCATCCTCAAAATCATCCTTTTTCGGCGCCATTGTCAGCCCTCATTCTTTTCATCATACAGGTGACAGGCACAGAAATGGCTGGGTTCAACCTCCCGGTACTCGGGAACCTGCGTTTTGCAGATCTCCATGCATTTTGCGCAGCGTGTGTGGAATTTGCATCCGGCAGGCGGATTTGCAGGCGAAGGGATGGATCCTTCGAGAACGATACGGTTGATTTTTATATCAGGATCCGGAATCGGGATAGCAGAGAACAGTGCCTGCGTATACGGGTGCAGGGGTTTGGCAAAGATCTTATCGGTATCCGAAAATTCCACCATGGTGCCGAGATACATAACCCCAACCGTATCCGAGATATGCTCAACAACCGAGAGATCGTGCGAAATAAAGAGATACGTCAGGCCGAACTCCTTCTGCAGTTCCTTAAGCAGGTTGATAACCTGCGCCTGAATCGACACATCCAGCGCGGAAACCGGCTCATCACAGACGATGAACTCCGGGTTGAGCGCGAGGGCACGCGCAATACAGATACGCTGCCGCTGCCCGCCGGAAAACTCATGCGGATAACGCCCCTTGTAATAATCCGGTAAACCGCAGGCTTCCATCACGCGGGTGATATAATCATCAAATTCCTCTTCCGGTACTATGCCGTGCTCTCGTACCGCTTCGCCGATGATTTCCCCGACCGACAGCCGCGGTGAAAGGCTGGAATAGGGATCCTGGAAAACAATCTGCACCAGCGGGCGAAACTTCCGCAGTTCTTCTTTGCTGAGAGCGAAAATATCCTTCCCGTCTATTCTTACATCTCCGGATGTCTTTTCCAGCAGCCGAAGAATCGTCCTCCCGCATGAACTCTTCCCGCATCCACTTTCCCCGACAAGTCCCATGGTCTTGCCGCGTTCAATTTTAAAGCTGATTCCGTCCACTGCTTTGACGTATCCGGTTGTTCGTTTAAAAAATCCTGTCTTTATGGGGAAGTATTTGACAAGATTATCAACCTCGAGCAGATAATCCTTTTGTTCCATCACAATTCCTCCACATTTACAGATTTTGGGTAACCGATCAGCTCTCCCTCATCGTAGAAACGATAGCAGGAAACATAGTGGGTATCACTGATTTTTATTTCAGGAGGATAGAGGCCGCTGCATTGTTCGCACTGCAGCTCACAGCGATCGCGGAAATAGCAGTAATTCGGCATATCCACCGGGTTTGGAACATTGCCGGGTATGTTATAAAGCTTCTCCACCTTCTTGCCAACGACCGGCTTTGATGCCATCAGCCCGATGGTGTACGGGTGGGACGGATGGTGGAAGATGTCATCAGCAGTTCCCTTTTCCACCACACGGCCGGCATACATCACAACGACATAATCTGCCATTCCTGCAACAACTCCCAGGTCATGCGTGATAAGCATGATGGAGGAATTCAGTTTGTCTTTCAAGCTCTGCAGCAGATCAAGAATCTGCGCCTGAATCGTGACATCCAACGCTGTCGTCGGTTCATCGGCAATAATGAGTGTAGGTGAGCAGGCAAGCGCAATAGCGATGCAGATTCTCTGCCGCATACCGCCGGACAGCTCATGCGGATACATATTGTAAACGCCTTCTTTGTTCGCGATTCCGACGAGATCAAGCATCTCAAGCGTTCTTTCCTTTACCGCCTGATCGTCCATATCCGGAAAATGAAGCTTCGTCACTTCATCCACCTGTGCTCCAATCTTGAAAACGGGATTCAGGCTTGTCATCGGTTCCTGAAAGATCATGGAAATCTTATTCCCGCGAATGTGTTCCATGACAGTGTTGGGAGTGTTGACAATATTGTACGCAGTCCCGTCTCCCTTGTTGAAGCGGATTTCTCCGCCCACGACCTGTCCGCTCGGCCGCTGAAGAAGCTGCATCAATGACAAAGAAGTAACGCTCTTCCCGCATCCACTTTCTCCCACGACCCCTATCGTGGAATGTTTCGGAATATTGAAACTGACGCCGTCAACCGCTTTGACAGTACCGACATCGGAAAAGAAGTAGGTACAGACATTGTCAAACTCGACGACATTGTTTGGGTCCTTCATCACTGTGGTATAGAGGGAGGGATCCCTGCCGGCATCAGCTCTCGCCTTTTCAAGCTTTTTGGTTACGCGGCGGTTAAACCTGGTAATACGCCTTGATTCTCCAGCAGAAATATACGCAGAGCTTTTTTTCTGTTCAGCCATAAGATTCTCCTCCTTTCAGCGTTTTGATTTCGGGTCATACGCATCGCGCAGACCGTCACCGACAAAGTTGAACGCAATAACCGTCAGGCAGATAAGAAGACCGACGGGAATCCAGATAAATGCGTAGTGGGCCATTGCAGATGCCGATGAAACCGAGTTGATGATGGTGCCCCAGGTTGCAAGAGGATGTTTTACTCCGAGCCCGAGGAAAGACAGAGTGGATTCCATAATAATGACGGAGCCCATGCCCATGGTAGCCGTAACAATCAGCTGCGGCATAACATTCGGAACAAGGTGGCGGAAGATCCTTGACTTAACTTTGATGCCGGTTGCTTCAGTTGCCACCATAAATTCCTGTTCACGCAGCGAGAGGATCTGGCCTCTGACCAGCCTTGCGACCCCCGCCCAGCCCATCAGGCCAAGGGCTGCCATCATGATAACCAGACGGATATAGGTATTCATACGCATAGCATCCATCATGGCACCGAGAATAATCATAATCGGCATAGAGGGCAGACAGTAGAAAATATCCACCAGACGCATGATCAGGTTATCCACCCATTTACCGTAATATCCGGCGAGACCGCCCATAATGATTCCCAGGAAGATCTCCAGGAAGACAACTACAAAGCCAACCATCAGTGAAACTCTGCCACCGTACATGATACGGGCGAGAACATCAAATCCATCGCCGTCGGTACCAAGAATATGTTTTGAACTCGGTGACTCAAATCTGTTGATCACGTAAATGATCTGCTCACAGTTAATCACAAACTCACCCGTATCCCGCTGGGTGATTGTCAGTTCTGAATCGTTATACTGCAGATCGCCGTTTTCATCGTATACGTAAGACCCCGTTTCATTCTGCATCGGCAGGGCATAAGAGAGTTTGCTGCTTCTGCTTCCGGAGGAAAGCATTTCAATGATGGAAGATGTGATGGCATCTTTCAGGTCATAATCCATGGTGTCTTCCCCGGTATAGCGGCGAACGGTAAAGTCCGTAAATTCAGCATATTCATCTCCGGATGGTCCATATACAACCAGTGCGCCGTTTTCCTCCGGCACAATGCTATAATCCGTTCCGGAAGAGGTGAAAGATCCGGATGAATAGGCTGCCATCAGCGCAGAAGCACGGAAATCATCCGCAACTTTGACGCCGGTTTCGTAAGTGTCGACCGTGAGAATGGAATATACACGCCCTACGGTTTCGGACACAAGGCGGTAAACCTTTGCTGCTCCGCCGGAAGCGGACTGGAACCACGTATTGCCGTCATATTCAAAGGTGTTCTTCCCCGCAGCTGCTTCAAGAGCCTGCTCAAATTCTTCCCCGAGCGGATCTCCGGTATAGACGAGCCCTTCCCGTTCGGCATAGAGATCAAACGACTTGGCAGCACCTTTTTCATAGGTATAGGCCACACCGTCATGCGTAAACGTACCGCCTTTTCCTTTGCAGTTGTCAGCAGCAGCTTTATCAAGTCCGGGAACAGGGTCCTCTCCGTCCGCATAGGCCAGTTTTTTGCCGACCATGCTGTAGTTGCCGATCAGTGCCTTGCTTTTTCCGGTGGTACAGATAAGCTCAACATCCGCTTTGGAAAGGGTGTAGACCTCCCTGCCGAGCCTGCGAATCAGATAAGCATTATCTCCTTCAAAAACCAGACGAACTTCCTCGTCGTTTTCCAGCATACTCTTGATGTTGCTGTTCATTGCGTTGACAACCGGGCGGGCCATTTCAACCGACCCGTCAACGACATACCCGTTATAAGCCGTGTTGCTTTTTGCGAGAGCATAATTGACTTTTTCTGTACTGTATTTATAGAAAATCTGCTTCTGGCCGTAGGCATAAAACAGAGGCCCTATAAAAGAGAACAGAAACATCACAATCAGCAGGCAGGAACCAAATACGGCAAGCCTGTTGCGCACAAAGCGCTTAAAGACACGTCTGCCCGGCGAGAGGACTTTCACACGGGCAACATCATCCAGTGCCAATTCCCCGTTTGTCTTTTTCCCCTCATTGGCAGCGGTTTTCGCTTTCAGAGCTTCATTCAGACTGTTTCTCATCCCGGATTCTCCTTTTCAGCTCAACCGCACACGGGGATCCACTGCTCCGTACAGCAAGTCTGAAATCAGGTTGCCGAGCAGCGTCATAATCGAGATAAATGCCAGATAAAACATGATAAAGGGTATATCCGCCTGCGTCATGGATGTATAGGAAGCATACCCGATGCCGCGGATAGCAAAGAGCGATTCCGTAATCAATGCACCGGAGAAGAGCCCTGGAAGCATCCCGCCGAGGGTTGTTATCAACGGGATAAGTGTATTACGGAAAGCATGGTAGTTGATAACCTTCTTTTCCGGTACACCTTTTGCCCTGGCTGTGCGGATATAGTCGGCATTGAGCACTTCCAGCATATTGGTACGGGTGTAGCGCATCAGGCCGCCGATATTAATGATGATGAGTGTAATGGACGGCAGAACAAAATGCTTGGCCACATCCAGGAATTTTCCGAAATCAGTAAGATTCATGTAATTTCTACCCTGCATGCCGGACAGGTCAAACCATCCGAGCTTGACAGAAAAGATATACTTCAGCAATGTAGCAAGGAAAAACGTAGGCATGGAAATACAGATCATGGAGATAACCGTGGTAAAGTAATCCGTGAAACTGTATTGCTTTCTTGCTGCGGTAATTCCAAGGGGAATGGCGATTATGATTTCAAAAATATAGGCAACGACACTCAGTGCGAAGCTGTACCAGATGGTGTTTTTAAATACCTGGGTCACCGGAATTGTCCAGGCCCAGCTGTCGCCCCAGTTGCCCCGCACGGCATTGCCGATCCAGACGAAATATCCACCCACGACGCCTTTGTCCATGCCATACTGCGCGTTCAGATCTGCCAGCCATTCCGCATAACTTTTATTGGCACCCGGACGTGAGGCAAGTTCTCTGGCCTTGGTTTCGACATAACTCGTCGGCATGTTGTACATCAGTGCATAGATGATAAACATCACAAAAAAGAGGATGATCGCACTGTACAACAACCGTTTTACGGTATATTTGAACATTTCAATTCACAACGCTTTCTTTGTTATGTTTCTTTCCCGAAAAATATTATGTGATTCTATACTGTTTTTCAAACGGGCTAAAAATGCCAATAGCACGAAAGGGGCAGAATGCCCCTTTCGTGCATGGGAAAAACAATTTGAGATTACTTTACTGCAAGCGTATTAATTTCTGCATACCAACCCCAATAAGGAGTCATATCCTTGGGCATGGTATCGTTGTCAACACGGATGCTGGATGTGACATAGCAATTCTTGCGCTGGTAAAGCGGGAGTTCGCAGCCCCAGTCCATAATGATTTCCATGGCTTCTTTGTAGACGGATTTACGATACTCGATATCTGCGCTGCTCTTGCCGGCCGCAATGAGTTCGTCAAGCGCAGCATCATCTACAGAGTAGTGGTTTGAGTTGGTGCCGTTGCCGTGTGCGTTGGCACTGGAGTAGACCTGGGTCATATCCGGGTCAGGAGTTGCCTGCCAGGCAGCTGCCCACATCATGGCAGTGTTGCCCTCAAGGGCATTGTTCCAGACAGAGGTTCCGACGTCATTCACCTGGAGGGTGATGCCGAGGTCAGCCAGAACTTCGGAAGCTGCAACCGCCACGCCGTAAGCCGGGTGATCCTGCTGACCCTGGCCGGGGATCATGACTTCGTACGTTTCGAAAACATCGGTGAACCTGCCGGCTGCCTCATCCCATGTGAAGCCTGCTGCCTTGAAGAAGCCGATGGCAGCTTCTTTTGCGGCTTCATATTTTTCTTCATCGCTCATGGCAGAAGTGTAGATCGGATTACCGTCCACATCGACAGAGTAAGCTGCCTTATAGCCTTCATCAGCCGGCTTCGGAGCAGCCCAGGAAGTGTTGGAAATGGGGTACTGGATGACCGCTGCACGATCGCCGTAGTAAGAGTTGATAACGGTGTCACGGTAAACGGAGAAGAGCGTCATAAAGCCCTTGCGGAGTGCCTTGGAAGCATCGGAAGCCGGTTCACCGTTGACATTCACGAGGTCAGCGTTGATGCCCAGGTAGCCATATCCGCGGTAGTCGATAAGATAGGTTGTCAGTGTATCGCCGACGAGCTCGCCGTTGGAGTTTGCATCCTTAATGGCAGCAACCGTGTCATCGTTGATGGACGGAGTGGAGATATCAAAGGTACCGGTGATAGTACCGGGGACATAGTCGGAATCGACAGCTTCCTGCATGAGAAGAACTTTGGTTACAGGCTCGCCCTGGAAGTAGTTCGGATTTGCCTTGAGGGTGACAACGCCCTTGTCATAACCATCAAACATGTAGGCTCCGCACCCTATAGGCATAGTGGTCTTAGCCTTGACAGTGCTCAAGTCGCCCTTGACAAAGCCGAAGCTGTTGTTTTCATAGTCATACAGAGACTCATCGCCATAGTAGAACAGAGGGGCAATCGGGAAAGCCATATCATAAATAGCCTTTGCGTCAAACTGTGTCATGTGGACGGTCATCGTATAGTCGCCTGTGCGCTGAATGCCGGCGATGTTTGCTGCCCCGTTTCCGGTTGACACACCCGCAGCGTAGGCTGCATAGTCATTCATCAGGTCATAGAGGCTGGAGCCTGCTGTCTCGGTGTCAGAGAGGGTTGCAAGGTCACCGCCGTAAGCTTCCACCATGGTGGCAAAGAAGTCAGCGGAAGTGGCATCCTCTGCAAGTTCAAATCCCCAGTTGGCAGCACAGGCTGCAACAGCGTCATCTGCTTCATTGTAGCCGGCACCTTTGCAGTAATCCACGATTTCCTGTGCAAATGCTTCACCGGCCTGGTCAACATCCGCCCAGAATGCTTCCTGTGTCTCAGCTGTCCAATAGGTAAAGTCTTCATTATCTCTGCCGGCAGCAGCGAGCAGGCTGAAGAGGGACTCCATTCCGGAACGGTACTCTTCCATGCCTTCGATCGGAAGGGCATAAATGGTGGAAGAGCCGTCATAGGTCGGATCGCAGAGAACATAGATGCCGAAGATCACGTCATCAATATCTGCCGGAGTTCCATCAGAGAAGACAATATCATCACGCATAGTGAGGAAGTAATCCACTGTTCCGTCTTCATTCTGAACGACTTCGACATCGCCAAAGCCATAATAAGTATAGTCGGTACCATTGTAGGTACGGGTCTCGCCCTCAATGCCGTGTTCGACAACAGCGCCGCCGCGGTCAGTCGCAAGGAGGAATCCCTGCGTTAGCTCGACGACTTCCATATCGAAAGCCGTTGTGCTGAAGAACGGGCTGAACTTCTGGCCGAAGGTAGAAGTTGCATAAACGAGTGTAGAGGGAACTTCTGCTTCTTCCGCAAAAGAAACTCCTCCTAACGTGAGCACCATGGCAAGAGCCAGGAGCATTGCCAGGAATCTGGATGATTTCATTTTTTGTTTTTACCTCCAAAAAGATTTTTTATATCACAGCGTAACGCTGGAATATACTTCAGTTTCACGGGACTTCTTCCGTTTTCAGCCCCTTCCGTGCCGTGATCATAACAAAGGATGATGCAAGGATCACAACAGCGGCGACAAGATAAACAATGTCTCGCAGAGTCTCTTGGTATAATATCATAGAAACCACATGCCCTGCAAGGGAAAAAAACGAAAAAAGTGCAAGAACAGAAGATGTGATCACAGTCCTGTGCTCAATTTTGTCCCGTGTGGAGCGTTCCAGTTTTTCTTTTGCAGTCAGCAGAAGCAAGCAGCTCTCCGCCTGGAAAAACAGCGGAAAAATCATCAGTGCCAGCGGAAACATCACATACCATCGATGCCCGCAGGGCGCATTGACCATCAGCGCGGAAAGAAAGGCAAGAGCACAAAGGGCAGTCAGCCCGGCAAACAGAAATCTTAACCTTTTCAATTCTTTTCCCTGCCGGCAAAAAACATAGTACTTCCCCCGGTAAACCGGAACACGCTGAAGCTTCCCGGTTTCGGCATCTGTCCGTTCTTCCAGTGCATAGTCGGAAAGGTATTTTTTCCTCATGCTGCAGGATTGGCTATGTAATCCCTGTAACCGTCACGCCTTTGAGGAGGGTGACGGAAGGGATCTTCCAGTTGTCGTACTGCACGGTTTCGGAAGAAAGCAGCATATTCCCGACAAGCTCCAGCATAGACCCGGAAACGGATCCGCCGGTAACGGGAACGGATTTCTCTCCGTCAGACAGGTAAGCCAGTCGGATCTCCCCGAAGAGATCACCGGTCACGGCGTCGACCTGGAAATCGGAAAACTCCACAACCTCCAGCAGCGGGTTTCGCCGCAGCTCCGCCTCTCCCCTGCTGCCTCCGGAGACGAGATAGTTTGTGGGGATAAAAGCGTCCTCCAGGCCGAGGTATGAGGAGAACATCCTGCTGCCGAGGTAATTGCGGGCAATACCGTTTTCCAGCAGAAGCACATCACGAACGGGTGCCCCTTCTCTGTCGTAGAGGCGGTTGGCGGAAGAATTCGGGAGCTCCCGCAAAGCGGAAAGGCTTGGTCTGTCTCCCTGAAAAGAGTCACAAATGCTTTGCCCGATCTGCCAGTCACTCATCTTGCGGTAGACAAAGGACGTATCCAGCCGGTCGGCAAAATAGGAATAGATTTCGCGGGCATCGGCTGTGGAGAAAAGCACATCCGCCTTGCCGAGGGCAGGAGTCGGTCTGGCTGCAAGTCTGTCGCGCCCTGTCTGCATGGCTCGCAGAAGATCCCGCCGGAGACCCGCTTCGTCACAGGTTCCGCTCTTGAAATTGCGGTAGAGCTCTATTTCGCGGCCTGCCGTACGTGCGTTGACTACCGCTTCGATCATACTGTCAGGGTAGACTTCTTCGATGTCGATTCCCTCGGAATTGAGAAAGCGGCGTTTTTTGGATGAAACAAAGATTTCGTAGCTGTTGATGTCTTCTCCAGGTGTTTCCGGCACATCCCGCATGGTTCTCAAAAAAGCTGCAGCTGCAGCTTCAAGGTTCACAGGTGTCTGATGAAAGCCGGCTTCCGGTTTCGGTTTATGAAGTGTATAAGGCCTGTTTTTTACGAGGGAAGCTCTATAGGCAAGGGAATCGATCAGGGTTCCGGCTTCGGCCTCTGATGCCGTGGGAGGGATCTCACAGCTGGCAAACCCCATCGTCTCCCCGTCATCGGAGAGCTGAAAAACCTTTACGCCAATATGCTCCACATGTTTTGCACGGTTTTGATCCAGCGCATGGCGGATAAAGTAAAACTCCCAACCGTCGGACATCACGTCTTCCACTTCCCAGGCGGCAACATCAGCCCTGCGGAGAAGAGAGAGAATTGTATCCAGCATTATCCGAGCCTCGCTTTCGTTTTGAGATAGGGGCCGCCGTCCGAAACCTTGACCCACTCCTTATAGCCCTTGCCGCATCCGCCTGTCCCGAATACTTCCCGATGCGGGGAGCACATGCTGATGCTGCCGAGCAGATCCGGCACATAGCCGGTCATGATGATCGGCGCAACGACCTTGCCGGTCAGCTTTCCGTCCCGGATCTCACGGCCGAGCTTTACGATGCACTGAATTCCCCAGTGCTTCGGATCTTCCATCCCGCTCTCCTCGCCCTCCAGAAGGTAACCGTGCCGGATCGAGGCAATCATCTCTTCGAGAGAATCCTTTCCGGAATCGAAGATCGTATTCGTCATACGTGTATAAACTTTGTGTTCAAAGTTTTGGCGTTTTCCGTTGCCTGTCGGCGCAACGCCGAGACGAAGCGCGCTAAGTGCATCACAGATGCCTGTTCTGAGGATGCCGTTTTCTATTTCCACGACATCCCCGGCGAGCGTTCCCTCGTCGTCAAATGCGTAACTGGCTACGTTTTCCGTACAGAGTGCCCCTTCATGCATGGTGACGAGATCGCTCCCCACGCGTCTCCCGATATATTCCTTGCCGAGAGCCCGGTTTTTCACAAACATATCCATCTCCACGCCATGGCCGAATGCCTCGTGTGCGATCAGGCCGGAAACTTCCGGTGAGGTAATGATCTCATATTCGCCCGGTTCCACCGATCCGGCATCCAGAAGTTCAACGGCCGTCGCAACCGACTTCACCATTTTCTCTTCCAGACGGGAAAACAGTTCAGGCCCGCACAGGCCGGAAACGCCCTCATAACCCGTCTGGGTACGGCCGTCCCGGTTCGAAATTGCAAGCACGGTGCCTTCGGAATAGACATAGCTCTGGCAGAGATCTCTGTTTTCGGTCAGGAACATCTTGCAGATATGGGTTGACTGGGCGGAAAGCATGCAATCCAGCAGTTCCGGGGTGCGCGACATTCCCCTGTCCGAGAGTGCGGTGAGACGCTCCACCAGTTTCTTCAGATCCGCCTGCTCCGGGAGGGTTTCACATTCCTTTTCCGCAAAAAGAACACAGGGCTCATCCGGGAGAAGGGGCGTGACATAGCTCTCAGTGCCGAGAGAGGCGAGCAGGGCACGCTGCCGTTCAACGGTTTCTTCCACCTCCGCTGCGGCGGATGCCGGGCTGGAAGCATCAAAATGGTTCAGCGCGACTTCACTGTATTGCCCGTCTCTGCAGACGCGCACCACGAGGCCGCGCTCAGTGGTCATGGTTTCGCTGCTGACCGAACGGGAACGCTGCGAAATGCGGACGGCAAAGCCGCAGGAGTCCGTCGCCAGGACGCTGACATAGTCATATTTCTTTCGGAGAAGGCGGATCAGATCCTGTACGCCGCTCCGAATTCCGCTCAGATAAGCGGAAAAAGGTGCTTTCATATTTGTTTCCTCCGGTTCACTGAATCCCGCTCAGGTCAAATGCATCCAGAACTGCTTCCGCCTTTTCACACACGGAGCGCAAGCAGACCTCTTCAAAAGGGCTTTGCAGGCCGGCGTGTTCCAAAAGGCCGGTAAAGGTTCTGCTTCCGCCCTGTTCAGTATAAGCCATATAATGCCGCCATGCATCTGCCCTGTCTTTCTGGATCATCTTCCAGAACTGAAGGGCAATCGTCTGCGCGAGGCAGTAGTCAATATAATAGAAGGGGCTGGAATAAATGTGGTGCTGGCGCTGCCAGGCTTCACCGTCGGCATAGAAAGGTATTTCACCGTCGAGCTTCATCCATGGCAGATATATACCGGAGAGCTCCTTCCAGACGGCATGACGTTCTTTCGGAGTCAGATCCGGCTTCTCATAGATAACATGCTGGAAATGATCTACCAGCGTGCCGTACGGAATAAACGTGAGGGCTCCCGAAAGGTGGCTGTACAGGAATTTCTTTGCGTCCTTCCCGAAGAATTGCTCTGCCCAGGGCTCTGCAAAGAACTCCATTGACATGGAGTGCACTTCACACGCCTCCATGCTCGGCCAGACATATTCCAAGGGAATACGGGTGCGGTTCATCCAGGAGGCAAAAGCGTGGCCGGCCTCGTGTGTGACGACCTCGATATCTCCCTGCGTTCCGTTAAAGTTAGCAAAGATAAAGGGCACTTCATAGTCCGGGATGCCCGTGCAGTATCCGCCGGCCTGTTTGCCTTCGGTAGAGAGGACATTCAGAAGTTCTCCCTCGAGCATGGTGCGGAAGAATGCTTCTGTCTCTGGGGAGAGATCGCTGTAAAAATCCATGGCTGCAGAAAGGATCTCGTCCGGTGATCCGACAGGGCGCGGATTGCCGGAACGGAATTCCAGGCAATTGTCGGCATAGCTCATCGGATAGTCCTTCCCCAGCCGGTCTGCCTGTCGGCGAAACACCTTGTCCGCCACGGGAACCACATATTTCACCACGGCGCTGCGGAACTTCTCGACATCTTCTTTGGTATAGCAGTTCCGGCCCATGCGATAATAACCGAGCTGTGTATAACCGTCATACCCCAGCATCCTGCCAAGCCGATCACGGAGATTCACCAGCCGATCATAATACTCATCCAGCTTTTCCTGATTGTCTTTATACCACTGCCCTTCTGCTTTCCAAGCAGCAAGCCTTCTTCCGTCATCCGGATCCGTTTTGAACGGGGTGAGTTGAGAGAGGGTATAGACACCGCCCTCAAAGGGAATCGCCGCGGAAGCGAGCAGCTTCTCATAGGCATTAGAAACGTCATTCTCTTCCTTCATGGCGGCAATGAACTCTTCCGTCGGCAGGAAAGTCTTCAGAGAGATTTCCGCGTTGACAAACATCAGGTTTCCGAATTCTTCTTCGAAAGAGGCGCGAAACGGGCTTTCCAGCATGGCCAGTGTCCATTCCTGCACGTACTCTTCCAGTTCCGGCATGGCGGCATTCCAGAAGTCCTGCTCATCGGAATAAAAGACATCTCTTGTATCAATGGAATGGCGAACCGAGACAAGTATGGCAAGCGTCTCCACATGGCGGTTGAGCCTGTCTTTTTCAAGAAAAGCTTCCCGTGCGTGCGGATAGTCCTCCGCCGCGCGAAGAGAAGCGGTAAGGCTCCTCATTCTGCTTTTCAGCTCATCCAGATCCGGCCTTGTGTACTGCATATCGGAAAATTTCATGATTTCATACTCCCTGTTCAAAATATCGTGAAGCTGCCCTATCATACCATAACTCCCGTTGCAATTCAACGCCAAAGCTAAGGCTTGACTTACAGGCCGATTCAGGTTATAATCCCCCGCGAACTGATGATAGTTACTTAACAAAAGTAGGAGATATTACTTTGTTTTTCGAAATCCTGCCGGATGCCCTGCTGGACGCAGCGCTTGACACGGTAAAAATAATTCCTTTCCTGTTTCTCGCCTATCTGCTCATTGAAGTGCTGGAGCATCACGCGGAAGAAAAAACCGTCGCCCTGATTCATCGGGCCGGTGCCTGGGGGCCTGCCATCGGAGGCGCGCTGGGTGTGATTCCTCAATGCGGCTTCTCTGCCGCTACAGCGAATCTTTTTGCCGACGGGCTGATCACACGGGGCACACTGATCGCCGTATTTCTTTCCACATCGGACGAAATGCTGCCGATCCTGATCTCCAAAAATGCTCCCGCAGGGTTTATTCTGAAAGTTCTGGCCTATAAGTTTGCAGCCGGTATGATAGCGGGCTTCCTGATTGACCTGCTGCAAAAGCGTTTCGGCAACCCGATCAAAAAAGAACTGCATGATATTTGTGAGCAGGAAGGCTGCAACTACGAAGAAGGCGTACTTCGATCCGCCATCGTACATACGGTAAAGATCACAGTCTTCCTGTTCCTCACCTCTTTCCTGATCACTCTCGCGGTAGAACTGCTGGGTGAGGAGCATCTCGCAAACTTCATTCTGAACAAGCCCGTTGTCGGCGAACTCCTGGCCGGGCTGATAGGCCTGATCCCGAACTGCGCAGCCAGCGTCATCATCACGGATCTGTACCTGCAGGGCGCCCTTTCCGCTGGGGCAATGCTCTCCGGGCTGCTGGTTGGTGCAGGCGTCGGCTTGCTGGTGCTGTTCCGGATGAATCGAAGGAACCAGAAAGAAAATCTGATCACACTGGTGCTTCTTTATGTCTCCGGTGTATTCTTTGGTCTGATCGGCTCCCCGCTCTTCTGATCCCGATGCAGAGACCAACACGAATGCGCCGCTCTCCCTCTTTCTTAAGTGAATCAACGAAAGGATAAACACCTTATGGCAATCATTCAACTTGTATTATCGGCAATAATCTGCGGGATTCTTTATGTCAGGATGATCCGGAGAGAGATCCCAGACCGGATCGGGAAAGCGCAGGCCATTACCCCTGTCGCGCTTGGCATCGTTTCGCTGGTTCTTTCGTTTCTCTTTTTCCTCGGCTTAGGCTTTATAATTATGAAGGCCGGAATTAACACGAACGAGATGGCACCGCTGCCAGGCTCAGTATTGGGAGCCTTCCTCCTTGCCGGGCTGCCGGAAGAACTGGCGAAACTGTTGATCATTCTGATGACTCTCCGGATTTTCCGTTCTAAGATTCGGAATGTTTATGAAGTTATCCTGATCGGCGCTGCAGTCGGCATTGGTTTCACTCTGTTTGAGGAGTTTGTTTACGGAGGTGAAGGCGTTAATCCCCTGCGGTTGTTCATCCCTGCCGCCCATATGGTCTTCGGTATTCTGATGGCCAAACACCTTGCTTTAGCTCAATTTGATAAGAAAACGAATCAGGGTTCGCCTGTGAAGGAAGTACTGCTGGCCATAGCAATCCCAATGCTCATTCACACGCTGTATGATGCTACAAACGCCACAAACAAATTGATGAACAGCAGTGATGAAGACCGGCAATTCATCGGAATCTTGATCGGCATCGTCGGTGTTGTCATCATGTTTGTGCTGCAGGTTCTGGTGCTTGTCAGGTTCAAAAAGAATACGGAAAAGTATTGTGCGATGAGCCTGAAGGATGATTGAGAACCGCATCAATTTCCGCTATTTAACAGTGGTTTTTTATATCAGCTAGTTTGCACAGACCCTTTTACTGATATAAAAAATAGCGTGCCGCGTCACTTTTTTGTTGCCCTGAAGCATTATTGCTGATATAATATTTGTTTGCGTGGGTAAAACCCCGCAAAATATTATAATCTCTGTGGCATCCAGCCATGGGAAAGGACGTAAAAAATGAATCAGAACGAAAAAACACTTGACAAAATCGTTGCCCTGTGCAAGAACCGCGGCTACATCTATGCCGGCAGTGAAATTTACGGTGGCCTGGCAAACAGCTGGGACTACGGTCCGCTCGGCACGGAATTCAAAAACAACGTGAAGAAAGCATGGCTGAAGAAGTTCGTGCAGGAGAGTTCGTACAACGTGGGTCTGGATGCTGCGATCATCATGAATCCGCAGACCTGGGTTACGACGGGACATGTCTCCAGCTTTTCCGATCCTCTGCTGGACTGCAAAGCCTGCAAAGCACGCCACCGCGCCGACAAACTGATCGGAGAAGAGCATCCGGAAGTAAACGTGGATGCGATGAACTTCGATGAGATGGACGCCTTTATCGCCGAACATGAAGATGTTGTCTGCCCCGTCTGCGGCAAGCACAACTTCACTCCGATCCGGAAATTCAACCTGATGTTCAAAACGGCCATCGGTGTAACGGAAGACAGCAGCTCCATCTGTTATCTCAGACCAGAGACCGCCCAGGGCATTTTTGTCAATTTTGCAAATATTCAGCGCACCACGCGCAAAAAGTTGCCGTTCGGTGTCTGCCAGGTCGGTAAAGCCTTCCGCAATGAAATCACCCCGGGCAACTTCACCTTCCGCACCCGTGAGTTTGAGCAGATGGAATGCGAGTTCTTCTGCAAGCCCGGCACCGACCTTGAGTGGTTTGCCTACTGGAAAGACTTCTGCAAGAACTGGCTCACTACGCTAGGCATCAGCGAGGAGCACCTGCGCCTGCGCGACCATGAGCCCGCCGAGTTGGCCTTCTATTCCCGCGCCACAACCGATATCGAATATGCCTTCCCGTTCACCGATTGGGGTGAACTCTGGGGTATTGCCGACCGCACAGACTATGACCTCAGCCGCCATCAGGAAGCTTCCGGCAAGGACCTGACCTATTATGACCAGGATACTAACGAGCACTATGTGCCTTTCGTGATTGAGCCGTCGCTCGGTTGTGACCGTGTAGCGCTGGCATTCCTGTGCGAAGCCTATGACGAAGAGGTTGTCGGGCAGGATAAAAACGGCAAGGACGACGTCCGCACCGTGCTGCATCTGCATCCGGCCCTCGCACCGTTCAAGTGCGCCATCCTCCCGCTGAGCAAGAAGGAAGTCCTCACAAAGCCGGCCCTGGAACTTTATCGGGAGCTGAGCAAAGAATTCATGTGCGATTACGACGAAACCGGTTCCATCGGCAAGCGCTACCGCCGCGAAGACGAGATTGGCACGCCGTTCTGCATCACGTTTGACTTCAACACGGTCGGGACCGAAACCGACGAAGCCGACCACTGCGTCACCATCCGTGAGCGTGACAGCATGCAGCAGGTCCGCATTCCCATCAGCGAAGTGAAAGATTACATCGCCGAAAGGATTAAATTCTGAGGCTGACCGCGAATGAAAGACGGATTTGTAAAAGTAGCCGCAGCATCTCCGGTGATCCGCGTGGCAGATACTAAATACAACGCGGAACGGATCATAGACTGCATCAACGAAGCCGATGCGCAGGGTGTGAACGTGCTGGTGTTTCCGGAGCTGTGCATCACAGGCTGCAGCTGCCGGGACCTCTTCACGCATGACGTACTGCTGAGCGGCGCAAGGGATGCGCTACTGCGTATTCTCGAAGCCACCGTCGGTACCGACATGCTGATCTTCGTGGGGCTGCCGATCGAAGTCGGCCCGAACATCTACAGCTGCGCGGCAGCTATCTGCTCAGGCTATCTGCTCGGGCTTGTTCCGCGTGAGCAAGTCAAAGGCACGTGCTTCACCGCCGCCGGCAGCAATGCCCGCAACATCGGGCTGGAAGGCATGTTCTCCGCTGTATTCGCGCGGGATGTCCTATTTGACCATGCGAAACTGCACGGGCTGCGTGTTGCCGTGGAACTGGGGGCGGATTTCACTTCCCCCGTTTCCCCATCGGTGGATCATGCGCTGGCCGGCGCGACCATCGTAGCGAGGATGGCATCCTTTCCCGAAACGTTGAGTTCAACGGCAGATACCGAGAGCTGTGTGTCCGCCGATTCCCACAGGCTGGCCTGCGGCATCGTGCTTGCCGCTCCCGGGCGGGGCGAATCCACAACGGACTTTGTCTACTCCGGGCTGTGCGTCGTTGCGGAAAACGGCAGGATCCTTGCCGAAAAGGAAAACAGCACCGACCTGACCGTATCCGAGATCGATATCAGCGCGCTCCTTCATATCCGGCGAGCCCGCGGCGGTTTTGAAAACGGAACCGGAACGCACTATTCCGTCACCTGGGGAACGGAACTGCACGAAACGGAGCTCACGAGGCAGTATTCCAAACATCCGCATTTGCCGGAGAATGAGCGTGACCTGCCCGCAGCCTGCAGCAGACAGATCGACATGCAGGTCTCGGGCCTTGTAAAGCGCATGGAGTATGCCCGGCTGGATCACTGCGTGGTCGGCATCTCGGGCGGAGTGGATTCGACGCTGGCCGTCATGGTCAGTGCGCTGGCTGTGCGCCGGATGAATCTGCCCTCTGAAAACGTCATAGCGGTGACGATGCCGTGTTTCGGCACTTCCAGCCGGACAAAGAGCAATGCCGTTGTCGTAGCGGAACAGTGGGGCTGCGATGTGCGTACGATCGACATCAGCAAGAGCGTTTATCAGCACTTTGACGATATCGGTCATGCCTATGACGATTATTCCATTGCCTTTGAGAACGGCCAGGCGCGTATGCGCACGATGATCCTGATGGACATCGCCAACAAGGTGAACGGGCTGAACGTCGGCACGGAAGATCTCTCGGAATACATCGATGGCTGGTGCACCTACAATGGGGATCACACCTCCATGTATGATGTAAACATCGGCGTGACAAAGACGCAGATCCGAGCCGCGGTTGCACACATTGCCTCCGAAACAGACAACGCAATTCTGAAAGCTGCACTTTACGACGTACTGGATTGCCCTGTCACGCCCGAGTTGCTGCCGATCCATGACGATATCATCGAGCAGAAGAGCGAAGATGCCGTCGGGTCCTACTCTCTGCAGGATTTCTTCACTTATCATATACTGATCAACGGCTTTTCTCCGCGCAAAGCCATGCGGTTGGCCAGGATCGCATACGGTGACGATTTCTCGAATGAAGAACTGCTGCGCTGGCTCAGAAGCTGGTGCAGCCGGCTGTTCTCCCAGCAGTTCAAACGGAGCTGCCTGATGGACGGACCCTCCGTAGGCACCTTCAGCGTTTCTCCGCGCACCGGCTTCCGGATGCCGTCCGACGCGGAAGCTGCCCTCTTCCTCAGAGATCTGGATGAGCTGGAGGAATCTTTCCTCCTCGGTGATCTTAGAGAATACTGATTCCCCCCGGCGGACGAATTCGTCCGCCGGTTATTTGATACAAGCAGAGGGCTGACAAGGAGGATAAACCATATGGCTCTGCAACTTACCCCGAACCAAAAAAGGATAAGCTGTCTTTTAAAGCTCATTGCAGTCTTCTCCGCCCTCATCGGGACCCTTCTCAGCGCCTATGCGGGAAGAAAGTCCTTTATGGGCGGTTCAAGGGTATTTATGTATTTTACGATTCAGTCCAATCTTGCCGCTGCAGCTGTCTGCCTAGTAGGGTTATTCCTGATTCTGAGAGGAAAACCCGTGAGCGGCGCATGGTTTATCCTCAAATTTGTTGTGACGGTATCGATCACCCTGACGGGTGTGGTGTTCACTTTTGTACTCGCGCCGACGTTCTGGGCAAGAGCCTGGAGTCTCCCGAACACACTGACTCATCTTGTTGTGCCCGTCGCTGCCGTGGCAGATTTCTTTGCAGTCAGCACTGCATTCGAAATCAGAAAGAAAAATGTATTCTATGTGACGATTCCGCCCCTTCTCTATGTGATCTATGCAGGGATCGGTTATGCCCGCGGATGGGAATTCGCAGACGGAATCTGTTATCCGTACTTTTTCCTGAACTGGGGAAGCAACGCCGGGGCTTTCGGATTTACGGATCACCTCCCCTATATGGGATGTGCCTGGTGGATACTGCTTCTGATGCTGTTTCTGATCGGGGTAGGATACCTGTATCTTTTTATAGCGGATCGGATCAGGAAAAGATTTCCGCAATCGTAAAGCAGGAGTAAATGCAATGAAAAAAAATTTCTGTCTTCTTGTGCTGGTGATTTTCATCTTCTTTAGCGCGTGCGCAAAACCGGCATCGAATAATGCCAGTGATGTCAGTATCCGTTACGGTCAGATCAACTGTGATTTTTCGGGCATGACACTGGAGATCGCAAAGGCCTATCTTGCGATCATAGACGATCTCTCCGCACATCTGGGCTATGACGAGGCGCAGACATCTGATGGGGAGTGCCTGCACGGTGGTTTCGTCCATGACTGGGACGGCGACAAAATACCGGAGCTGTGCCTGCTGCTCAAAACAAGCCCGCGGGAGTCCGGCAGCTGGGACGGGACGCCGATTTACGGATGGTATCCTCCCACACTTTTCCTCTATACATATCGAAACGGGCAGGCTGTCCGTTCAGCGGAATGTGACCTCTATTTCGCAACCGCCGGCAGGGAGGCTGCACTTGCCGCTCTGATGGCCGGGAACGGCATACAGTACATCCGGTGGGATTATAACGTGTTTACGAATGAAAGCACTGTTGAATGCTATGAGCTGATAAACGGCGCGATGCAAAAGATAGAAGTGCCTGGCGATGTGGCAGCCGCTTCACAGGGGTCTGAAACAGCACAGGCTTTTCTGGATGCGCTGGGCAGCAAGGCCCAGTTGCTGCTGTATAACAACAGCGGCGAGGCAAAAATCGAAGGCGGGGCAAATGCGCAGGAACTCCGGGCAGCCCTTGCCGCAAAGGCATAGCATGGAATACGCATTCTCGATAGCCGAATCCATAAACCGGATTTTCGGGAGAAACGCTGAAATACGCTCAGCAGAAAGGATTTCCGGAGGGGATATCAACCGGGCTTACCGGCTGGAAACGGATGACGGATCTTTCTTTATGAAAGCAAACACAAAAGAAAACCGTGATTTCTTCCGCGCGGAAGTTGCCGGTCTGGAAGCTGTTTCCTCAACAAAAACGATCCGGGTCCCGCACGTTCTCGGCATCGGCGAGGATCCTCTGTACGGAGCTTTTCTTCTGCTGGAGTGGAGCCGGGGGAAACCAAAAAAAGATGCTTCCGAAACCTTTGGGCACAATCTCGCAGCCATGCATCGTGCCGACACCTCCGGCATCCTCCCTGACGGAAATTTCGGTTTTCCCTCTGACAACTACATCGGAGCCGGGAGGCAAAAAAACACCCCCTGCGGGAATTGGATTTCATTCTTCCGGGATTATCGGCTTATACCGCAGTTTACTCTGGCGGAAGAATACTTTGACGAATATGACCGGGCGTGCTTTTCCAGGTTGGCGGATCATCTTGACCAATATCTCATCGAACCTGACGCACCTTCCCTTCTGCACGGAGATCTTTGGGCCGGGAACTATATCATCGGCAACGACGGCGAAGCCTGGCTGATCGATCCGGCCGCATACGTCGGGCATGCAGAGGCAGATCTTGCCATGACGGAACTTTTCGGCGGCTTTTCACCGTCTTTTTACAGCGCATACTGTGAGATCAATCCCCTTCAGCCGGATTATAACGACAGAAGGGATCTGTACAATCTGTATCATCTCATGAATCATTTAAATCTGTTCGGGTGGTCTTATCTGGGCTCTGTCAGGTCAATTCTCAGGAAATACGGTGGTCATCTTTAGTACTGCCGTTGAAAAGGAGTGATACCCATGTTGAACCAGCAGGAAATATCGATAAAAGACTTCAGCCCTGTCAGGATCGGTCAGGCGGAAAACCGGAAAGCAGGCACCGGATGCACTGTTTTTCTGTGTGAAAGCGGAATGTGTGCCGGCCTTGATGTACGGGGAGGCGGGCCTGCATCCCGGGAAACCCAGCTTTTAAACCCGCTTATGGCTGCGCATGATATCCACGGAATTGTCCTGGCCGGCGGGAGCGCGTTCGGGCTTGGCACAGCAAACGGCGTGATGCAGTATCTGGAGGAGCGCGGCATCGGATATGATGTTGGCGTAACAAAGGTACCCCTGGTAGCGCAGGCGGACCTTTTCGACCTGACAGTCGGCGATGCATTTGTCCGCCCGGATGCGGCTATGGGTTATGCAGCTGCAAAGCAGGCAATGGAAGCTCCGAATTACTGCGACGGCAATTATGGTGCGGGGTGCGGAGCAACCGTCGGGAAAATTGCGGGGATGGAAACCTGCATGAAGACCGGGATCGGGAGTTATGCGGTGCAGATCGGTGAGCTGAAGGTCGGAGCTGTTGTTGCGGTAAACGCGTTGGGAGATATCTTTGACTGGAAGACGGGGAAACAGATTGCAGGGCTTCTCACGAAAGACAAATCCGCTCTGCGCAGCACGGCAGAGTATATGAAAAAAAGCATCCGCGTGACGGATAACAAATTTACAGGCAATACAACACTGGGTGTTGTGATTACCAACGCGGAATTTACGAAAGCACAGCTGTGCAAAATTGCCGGGACGGCACACGACGGATATGCCCGTTCCATCAACCCCGTGCATACCTCTGTCGATGGAGACAGCATCTATGCCCTCTCGGCAGGCAATGTCCGGGCAGACCAGGATCTGGTGGGTATCCTGGCGGCTGAGGTCATCAGTGAAGCGATTGTCCGCGCTGTAACAAGCGCGGAAAGCGCATACGGTTTCCCGTCTGCCTCCTCGATTGCGAAATAAAGTTTTTTGCGACAGCGTATAGAAGAGCAGTGGCCGGTGCAAAAATGCATCAGCCACTGCTGTTATTATTCTTTTGCTATTGATCGGCCGGTATCCTGTTCAGGCCTTTTTTGCCGAAACACTGCGCAGCACAAAGAGGGCTGCAACTGTGAGAACAACACCTGTGATGATACTTACGACCCAGTTCTGAACAAAGCCCGCCACAATGTACGTAACAAAGCTGACAGCTGCAACCGTCATGGCGTAAGGGAGCTGCGTGGAGACATGGCTGACATGTTCCACCTGGGCGCCTGCGGAAGCCATAATGGTGGTGTCGGAAATCGGGGAGCAATGGTCACCGCAGACAGCCCCGGCGAGGCATGCGGAAATGCCTATGATGAGGAGCTTGCTGTCGCTGGGAAAGATGGCCGTTACGATCGGGATAAGAATGCCGAAAGTGCCCCAGGAGGTACCGGTTGCAAAAGCAAGGACAACTGCCACTACAAAAATGACGGCAGGAAGCAGACTGTAGAGCCCGGAGGAAGCACCGATCATGAGATCATGCACAAATTCTGCCGCACCGAGGGAGGACGTCATGGTTTTCAGAGAGGTGGCAAGCACCAGAATGAGAATAGGCGGAACCATGGCAACAAATCCCTGCGGGATGCACTCCGTCATTTCTTTGAACGTGACGGTGCGGCGCAGAAGGAAATAGATAAAGGAGAAGATAAGCGCGATCAGACCGCCCCAGGGAAGTGCAATAAAAGCATCGGTATCGCCGAAGGCAGCGATCAGATTGCCTGTATTTTCCGGCCCGATCCAGGCGGTTTCACCATAGTAGCCGCCTGCATAGAGCATGGCAAAGAAGACTGCGACGATCAGAACCACTACGGGGAGAACAAGATCCAGGATTTTGCCCTTCTGGTTGTCTTCCTGTTCACTGCTGCCCTCCAGTGCTCCGAGATCGCCGTTCAGGCGTGCACTCTGCTCGGCAAGCGCCATGGGGCCGTAATCAAATCGCATGGAAACAAGAGCAATGATGAACACAAAGGTCAGAAGAGAATAGAAATTATACGGGATAGCCCGGACAAACAACTCGATGCCGGTGATGCCTGTGCCGAGATCGTCAGCCACTCCTGCGACGGCTGCAGCCCAGGAGGAGATGGGAGCAATCATGCAGACAGGCGCTGCCGTGGCATCAATCAGATAGGCAAGCTTGGCACGCGAGATCCTCTGCCGGTCAGTAACAGGCCGCATGACAGAGCCGACGGTAAGGCAGTTGAAATAGTCATCAATGAAAATGAGAACACCGAGAATAAACGTTGCAATCTGAACACCGACACGTGATTTGATATTCTTCTCAGCCCAGCGGCCAAATGCAGCACTGCTGCCGGTTTTATTGACCAGGGCAACAAGGATGCCAAGGATAACCAGGAAACAGAGATTGCCTGCAAGGTCGGACACCGAGACTGACAAGCCGTCGACCACAATGAGATTCAGTGTCTGCACCGGGTTGAAGCCGGCAGCAAACAGAGCACCGATCAGAACACCGAAAAACAAAGAAGAATAGACTTCCTTGGTGATCAGCGCAAGAACAATGGCAAAAAGCGGGGGCACAAGAGCCCAAAAGGTTCCGTACATAGAGACGCCTCCAAAAAAGAAGCTTGCACAGTATGCCATCGGATGCATACTGTGCAGCATAATAAATGACAGAAGTGTATTATATACAGGAATCCGGATTTGTCAAGGGAAAAATACAGATGATATGTTGTGAAACCTTCAGGCAGGGACGATCGCGACAGCACGGGCTCCGAGTTGTCGATAGATCTTCATAAACTGTGCACGCGGCACGCGGGTGTTGAAATTGAGGGGGTCTGCCAGATAGAAGAATTCGTCATCGGCACCGCAGCAAACCATGCAGTGCAGGTGGTGAAAGACGCGATGTTCCCTTCCATCCTGGAGAGGGTAAGAGCCGCAGGGATCAAAACAGATATCGTCAAAGTGAAGAGACGCCCAGAAAAGGAACGGACAGCCTTTCTCCAGACATGCAATCAGTCCATCCTCATCTGCCCCGGTAAGGTCGACAGGGCGATAACGGGAAGCCGCCTGCTGATCAGCAAGATAAGCTTCCGCCGCAGCGACAATCGGGCCGGCAAAGCAGTAATATCCGCATTGAGGAGAAGCATCATCCAGATGCGGGTTGCCCATATAGGCAAGGTCGGGATCGGTGCCCCACCAGGTTTCGGTGCGGGGAAGATAGTTGTCTGCAAGAAGGCATTTATCCGCATCAAACCCGAGATAACGAAGGAGCATGCAGAGGCTGGTAATTTCACAGCCGTTCGGAAGTTCGGGATTCTGAAGGATCAGGGGTACAGGTAAATGAATCATAGGAGTTGCCTCGTCGGGAGCTGTAAAAAGGGAGGGGTTGGCCCCCTCCCCTGTCGATAGTCAGAAAATCAGAAGAAACGGTACTCGACGTACTTTGCGAAGGAATCACCCGGATTAAGAACGGTTGAGGGGAAGTTGGGGTGATTGGGGCTGTCAGGATAGAACTCAGGCTCGATGGCAATGCCCTGGTTTGCCCTGTAAGGGGCGGGAAGCTTGGCCCCGGTATAGACCTGGATGGCCGGGAAGTCCGTCCAGACTTCCATGCGGCTGCCGTTATCTTCCACTGTACAGGCATGCTCGGAGGAAATCACAAAGCAGTCATCCAGATTTTCGCGAATTTCACGGAGCGTGGAAAAATCAAACTTTCCTTCACACGGGAGGACTTTGCCGGAAGGAATCAGCTCATTGTCCACCTCTAGATGGCCGGAGGCATTGATCTGCATTTTTGCCTGCAGTACGGATTCACCGCCGAGCGTAAAGTACGGATGCACGGTGGGTGCGAAAACGGTGGTCTGGTCCGTCTCACCGCCGAAATCGACCCGGAGGGCGGAGCCTTTGAGGGAATACGTTACCCACATGGTAAGGTTGCCGGGATAGCCGTTATCGCCATCGGGCATGGTAATGGAGACTCGGACGGCGTCATCCCCGAGAAGCTCTGCATCCCAGATGCGTTTGTCTACGGAATTGGGGCCGCCGTGAAGCTGGTTTTTATTCTCGTTGGGAGGGAGAACATAGTGTTTGCCATTGAGTGTGAACGCAGCACCGCCGATACGGTTGGCATAGCGGCCCACTGCTTTGCAGAGGAAGCCGTGACCGGCAAGGGCTGCAGCAGGATCGTCATAGCAGACGGCACGGTCCTGCCCTTTGTGCTTCAGGGAAATAACGGTTGCACCGAGGGTAATGACGGAAACTTCCAGCTCAGCGTTGGAAAGGTTGTATCTGTCGTAAGAACCAAAAAGATCTTTTGTAATCATGAAAGCTTTCTTCCTTTTCTCAATGATGATACTCCCTCAGACAGGAACTATCTGCCTGAGGGAGACTTCTTACTTTTTCATTGCAATGGCCTGCTTTGCCTTTGCAGCAATGCCTTCCGGTGTGACACCGTAGTACTCGAGAACGGCAGACCATGTACCGCTGCGTCCGAACGAATCATCCACGCCGTGGCGAACAACAGGAACAGGGCAGGTCCCGCTGAGGAACTCGCTGACCGCGCCGCCCAGGCCGCCGATGACAGAGTGCTCTTCGGAGGTGACGATGCAGCCGGTCTCTTTCGCGGCTTTGAGCACGAGCTCTTCATCCAGAGGCTTGATGGTGTGCATATCGATAACGCGGGCAGAGATGCCTTCGGCAGCGAGGAGATCGGCCGCCTTCAGTGCCATACCTACATTGATGCCCGTGGCAATAACCGTGACATCGGAACCATCACGAAGAACAACACCTTTGCCGAGCTCAAACTTGTAGCCTTCAATCTCGTCAGTAAAGATCTCGGTGACAGGGCGCTCAAGGCGCAGATAAGCCGGACCGTTGTAGTTGATGAGGGCTTCGACTGCGAGAGCCATTTCATGTCCGTCACACGGGCAGCAGACAAGCATGCCGGGGATGACGCGCATGAGGGCAAAATCTTCAATAGACTGGTGGGTTGCGCCGTCTTCTCCGACGGAAATGCCTCCGTGAGAGCCGACTACCGTGACATTGAGGCCGGGGTATGCGATGGAGTTGCGCACCTGCTCATAGGCTCTGCCTGCAGCAAAGATGGCAAATGTGTTGGTGAACGGTTTGAGGCCGACGGTTGACATACCGGCTGCAATATCCGTCATATTCGCTTCAGCAATGCCGCAGTCAAAGAAGCGTTCGGGATGAGCGGCGGCAAAACCCTTCGACATGGTTGCACCGGCAAGGTCAGCATCTAAAACAACGAGCTGGGGATACTTCTCCGCGAGAGCGACAAGCGCATCACCGTATGCGTTACGCGTTGCAATTTTACCTGCCATGATTACTTCTCCTCCTCTTCCAGTGCTTTGATCACTGCTTCAAGCTCCTGCTTTGCCTGAGCGAACTGCTCATCATTGGGAGCTTTGCCGTGCCAGCCGGCATTGTTTTCCATAAAGGAGACACCCTTGCCCTTCACGGTATTCATAATGATCATGGTGGGCTTGCCCTTGCAGGCGCGGGCCGCAGCGAGAGCTGCATCAATCTGGGCAAAGTCATGCCCGTCTATGACGAGGACATTCCAGTTGAAGGCTTCAAACTTCTTGTCGAGCGGGGCAGAAGGCATAACATCATCCACTTTGCCGTCGATCTGAAGGCCGTTGCTGTCCAGGAAGACACAGAGATTGTCAAGTTTCCATTTGGCAGCAGCCATAGCAGCTTCCCAGATCTGGCCTTCTTCGATTTCACCGTCACCGCAGATAGCATAGGTGCGGAAGGTCTTACCCAGAGTTTTGGCAGCGAGTGCCATACCAACAGCACAGCTCAAGCCCTGGCCAAGAGAACCGGTGGACATGTCAACACCGGGGACATTCACCATATCCGGATGGCCGGAGAAGTGCGCCTTGATGGAGCGGAGAAGCTTAAGATCTTCGACCGGGTAGTAGCCGCGCAGCGCAAGGACCGCGTAGAGTGCGGGAGCGCAGTGGCCCTTGGAGAGAACAAAACGGTCACGATCGGCCCAGGAGGGATTTGCGGGGTCAATGCTCATCTCTTTGAAGTAGAGCGTTGTAAGAGCATCCATGCAACTCAGAGAGCCACCTGGATGGCCGGATTTTGCCTCATGAACAGCGCCAACAGCGAGAAGACGGGCTTCATACGCCTTGCGCTTCAGGCTCAGAAAATCATCCATAAGCGATTACCTCGTTTTCAAAAAAGATTATGGATTTATTATAACAGGAGTACGCACAATGTGCAATTGAAAATGCACGATATACAACGAAAAAAACGGAGGAAGCCTCCGTTTTTTCGAAATAAGTCAGTCAAGAATTTCGACTGAGATTTTTTTACCTTTTCTCTGGGCAACTGCACGCATCAGAATGCGGATCTGTTTAACGATCTTGCCCTGGCGGCCGATGACTTTGCCCATATCGCCGTCTGCAACGTGAACCTCATAAATGGTTTCGCCGCTGTAGGTAGCTTTGCGCTCCGTCACAATAACCTCATCAGGATGATCAACAAGGTTCTGCACGATATAGGTGAGTAGTTCCTTCATGAAAAGAACAACTCCCCGTTATGCTTTATTCAGCAGTCCACGAACGGTGTCGGTCGGCTGGGCGCCTTTGGACATCCAGTACTGGACGCGCTCACGATCGATGACGAATTTGGATTCGCCTTCTGCAGCGGGATCGTAGGTGCCAAGCTCTTCTATGCAGCGGCCGTCACGAGGGGAACGGGAGTCTGCAACAACGATACGGTAGTAAGGGGCTTTCTTTGCGCCCATTCTGCGAAGTCTGATCTTAACCATGGGTATATCTCCTTTAAAATAATAAAATAAACAAATTGAATGAGGGCTTACAGGCCAAAGCCCCCGAAACCGCCTCCGAAGCCGGCAGGGCCTCCGCCCATCATGCCCATCTTCTTCTGCATCTTTTTCAGCTTCCTCCCGGAAAACTGCTTCATCATCTGATTCATCGCATCATACTGCTTGAGAATGCGGTTGACATCCACAACCGTCTGCCCGCAGCCGGCGGCTATACGCTTTTTACGGGAGGAGTTGATGATGGCAGGATTTTCACGCTCTTTGAATGTCATCGACTGGATGACAGCCTTCTGCCGGTTCAGCGCCTTTTCGTCTAGCTGGGCACCTTTCAGAGCTTTAGTATCCACTCCGGGAACCATCGCCATTAAATCTCCCAGATCGCCCATATTTTTGAGCTGCTCCATCTGGTCGAGATAATCGTTGAGGGTAAAGCGATTCTGGCGAAGTTTTTCAGCAGCTTCGAGAGCCTTTTTTTCATCAAAGCTCTGCTCTGCCTTTTCAATGAGCGTTAAAACATCGCCCATGCCGAGGATACGGGAAGCCATACGATCGGGATGGAAAGGCTCAATCATGTCAAGCTTTTCACCGACACCGATGAATTTGATTGGCTTGCCCGTCACTGTGGCAATCGAGAGCGCTGCGCCGCCTCGGGCGTCACCATCGAGTTTCGTGAGCATGACACCTGTGATCCCAAGCGCCTCATCAAAAGCCGTTGCCGCATTAACTGCATCCTGGCCCGTCATGGCATCGACCACGAGAAGGATCTCTGCGGGGTCAACCGCTGCTTTGATGTTGCGCAGCTCGTCCATAAGTTGCTCATCGATGTGCAGACGGCCGGCTGTATCGAGAAAAACAATATCATTGCCGTGTTTGGAAGCATGGTCGATTGCTGCTTTGGCAATCTCAACCGGATCGCCCTGCCCCTGCTGAAACACGGGAATATCCAGCTGGCCACCGACGGTTTCAAGCTGTTTGATCGCCGCAGGGCGGTAAACGTCACACGCGACCAGAAGAGGGCGCTTGCCCTGCTTGCGCAGATACCCGGCAAGTTTTGCTCCGTTTGTCGTCTTGCCTGCGCCCTGCAAGCCGCACAGCATCACAACACTCGGGAGTTTTGACGAAATATTGATCTTTGCATTGGTGCCGCCGAGGAGCGTGCATAGCTCTTCATTGACGATTTTGATAACCTGCTGAGCGGGGGAAAGGGCTTCAAGCACATCGGCTCCGGAGGCACGCTCGGTCACGCGGGCCGTAAAGTCCTTCACTACTTTGTAACTGACGTCCGCTTCGAGGAGAGCCATCCGGACTTCGCGCATGGCTTCTTTCACATCAGCCTTCGTCAGTCTGCCCTTGCCGCGCAGGCGTTTGAAAACAGCATTCAGTTTATCGGAAATACTTTCAAATGCCATGTTTTTTCCTCTTACTCTTGCCTCCTCAGAGTGAGGCAATCAACTCATCGATTTTCTGTACCGCGGAGGAGATTTCCGGCGTCTGTGCAAGCACGGAAAGCTGGTCTCTCAGCCGGAGAAGTGCAGACTTCGTATGCTCAAAGCGGGCAATCAGCCCGGTTTTCTCCTCGATCTCCCGCAAGGCAGCTTCGGCATGGCGGATGTTATCCCACACACCCTGGCGGGAAATGCCCCGCTGCTCTGCGATTTCGGAGAGGGAGAGATCCTCATTGTAATAGAGGCTGAAGCACTCTCGCTGTTTGTCAGTAAGCAGATCACCATAAAAATCGAGAAGCATGCTCTGCATGAATCTCCCGTCTTCCACGATGAACGCCTCCTGTTAAGCAATTTCACTTGTCGGAGTATAGCACTTTCACCCTGCAGTGTCAAGCATTTTATTTTGACAGTTGAAAAATCATAAAATGATGATATAATGGGCAAGCGTGAAGATCAAAAAGTAAGGAAACGAAGACAGAATGAATATTGTTGTGGTGGATTTTGAGTGGAACCAGGCGATGAGATCCGACTCTCCTGTTTTCAACAAACTGCCCATCCATCTGCGCGGAGAGATCATTGAGATCGGTGCGGTAAAACTGAATCCGGATCTGACACTGGGAGAGGAATTCACCATCGATGTGAGGCCGGTCTACTTCCGTCAGATTCATTACAAGGTAAAAAAAATCACGGGATTTGACAAGGACAGGCTCTCCCACGGGGTGAGCTTTCCCGAGGCACTGAAAAAGTTCCGGGAATTCTGCGGGGACGATGTGACGTTTCTCACCTGGGGCTGCGATGACCGCGGCATTTTTGAGCAGAACATCATCATCCACGATCTGGACTGGGACTGGGTTGCGGATTGGATCAACCTGCAGCTTATTTACAATGTACAGACAGGCGGAGACAAGAACCAGAAATCACTGGCCGATGCAATGGAGCACTTCGGCATTGAGCAGACGCGCATTGCGCATGATGCGCTGGGAGACGCCTACAACACCGCACTGGTCTGCACCAGGCTGGATATGCACGAAGGCCTGCGCACCTATGACGACGCACCGAGAATCCTCGCTTCGAGAATGCCGAAGGCTGTGGCTGTGACGGAAACCGCCGCGGGGCCGGAACCTATCCTGCACGATGCCTATGACGGGTTTGAAAGCAAGGCTGCAGCCTTTGCCGACAGCCGGATCGCCCTTGTGCCCTGCCCTGTGTGTGCTGCCGGAATGCAGAGCCTGAAATGGGTAAACCAGGGAGACGGGCGTTATATGAACCTCTACTCCTGTGACAACCACGGAAAGTATCTCGTACGCGTAAAGTTTAAAAACAGCCTGGAACCGGATCTGCTGATCGCCAACAGGCTCGTGTACGAATGCGATGAGGATATGCTCTCTTCCTACAAGACGAAAGCAGCCCAGGTGAGAAGAAGAGGAAGAGGGAGAAAACGGGGAAGGCTATAGCCTTTTCCCGGGTAATATACGAAAATTATAAAAACCGCCGGAAGGCGGTTTTTCATTTGCGGGGACGATATTTCCAGGCGAGGGGAAAGATGGCGAGGTCGCGCAGGACGCGGCCGCCCACACGCTTCGGCTCTTTGATGGTGCGGTAGAGCCATTCCAGGCCGCTGTCCACCATCCACTTCGGCGCACGCTTTTTGTTGCCGGCAAGAAAATCGATCGTAGCACCGGCATTGATGGTAACGGGAATGTTGTACTCCGCCTGATTGCTGTAACCGAAAATCTCCTGCTTGGGAACACCGACTCCGAGAATCAGGATGTCGGCATTGGATTCCCGCAGCATGGCATTAATGGCGGCCACTTCTTCCGGCTTCTTTTCAAATCCGTATGAGGGGGAAAACGTGCCTGCGATATGGATGCCGGGATAAGCCTTCTTCAGGTTTTCCGCTGCCTTGTCCGCCACCCCGGTCGCAGCCCCGAGCAGAAATACGGAATATCCTTTTTCTGCTGCGCGGGCACAGAGCTGCGGAACAAACGAGGAGCCGTTAATCTTCTCCCGGAGGGGCGTTTTATACCATTTGGCAAACCAGAGGAGCGGATGCCCGTCTGCAAAGAGAAGCTCGGCATCGTCCCAGATGGGCTTGAGTACAGGATTATTTTCCACCTGGACAATCTGGTCGCAGTTCGGGGTAATGATCTGGCCAATCCTGCGAGAAGCAATCCATTCGTCAATATAGTCCAGCGCTTCCTCCGTGGTAATATTGTCCAGATGAATGTTCATAAAGGGAATTCTGTTTAACGGCATGGCTTCATTCTCCTTTCGTCAGACCTGTTCTTCGAAAAAGGCGGCGGCAGTTTCAGCATCCTTCCGGATCTGGGCGGAGAGCTCGTCAAAGCTCTCAAACTTCACTTCCGGGCGGATGAAATGATAGAAATCGATACGTGTCGGTACCCCATAGAGGTTGCCTTCAAAGCCGATCAGATGACTCTCAACGCTTACTTTTCCATCACTGCTGAAGGTCGGGCGAATCCCGATGTTGGTAACGGCAGGATATGTCTCACCGCCGGGCAATACAACTTTTGCGGCATAAACCCCGTGGCGCGGAACGATCACACCATCCGGGAAGAACATGTTGATGGTAGGCGCATCGAGCTTCCGGCCGATATGATAACCGGAATGGACCGTATCTGCCAAACAGTGCGGATGGCCGAGAAAGCGGTTGGCCTGTTCGATCTCACCGTTTTCAATCAGCCCGCGAATCAGCGTGGAGGAGACAATTTGCCCGTCCAGCATCACGGGATCGATGATATCGCAGGAGATGCCGCGCTCGGCGCAATAAGAACGGAGCTTGCTGCCGTTCCCCTCCCCTCCACGGCCGAATGTGAAGTCATACCCCACAACGAAGCAGCAGACATTCAGTTCCTCGATGATATGCTCTGCGAAATCTTCCCACGGCATATTCATGATATGACGGTTAAAATGGAGAAAGACAATGTTGTCAATGCCAAAGCAGCGCCTGATGATCTCCTCCCTGCCGCGCGCATCGTTGATAAGCCGTGTCTCCCGGTTGAAAACAAGATTATCCGGGTGAACATCGAAGCTGAGCACGGACGGAACCGCGTCAAGCTCAGCCGCCCGCTGCCTGGCCTTTTCCAGCAGGGCAGCATGGCCGATGTGCACACCGTCAAAAAAGCCCATCGCAAGGGCGCGTTTGATCTGTGCCATCAGGATACCTCAAAAAAGCTTTTTTCTGTCTTCAGCAGGCCGTTTTCCGCCCGGCCAACCATTAAGAATTCCCCGGAATGACTGTAGACACGCACACGCCTGTCCTCCCCATCCGCCGGAACAATTCCTCCACAGCGGATCCGGAAAGCCTCCTGCTCGCCGACGGTGAGCATTTCGAGCTCGGCAAAAACACTGTCAACCGGTAGAAGCAGACTGCCGACGCTTCCATCGACAGCACGGGCGGCAATCTCCGCTATGGTGGAGGCGTTCTGCACGGTATAATCCCCGGAGGCAAGTCGCCGGAGCTGCGCCATACAGGCTCCGCACCCGAGAGCCTGCCCGATATCATGGCAGAGCGTGCGGATGTAGGTTCCGGCAGAGCACGTAACATCAAGGACGAAATCGTCCCCTTCCCGTCCGGCGAGCGTAAGTGCATCCACCGTGACGGAGCGCGGTGTGCGCTCAACCTCTCCTCCCCGGCGGGCAATGTCATAAAGTTTTCTGCCTTTGACTTTGAGTGCCGAGTACATCGGCGGGATCTGCATCTGCTCCCCGCGAAACTGCGCCAGCACAGCTTCCACTTCCTGTTCAGACGGCCCGGAATTCGACCGGGAAAGAACACGGCCGGTGATATCCTGCGTATCCGTGACGATTCCGGGACGGAGCACGGCACGGTACTGCTTTGGATGCCTCATAAGATAATCGGACGCCCTTGCAGCACGCCCGACCATCACGACAAGAAGCCCTGTGGCAAGCGGATCGAGTGTGCCGGCATGGCCGATTCTGCGTTCGTGCAGAAGTCCTCGGAGCCTGGCAACGACGTCACTGCTTGTCCAGCCCTGTTCTTTATCTACAAGGAGAATCCCTGTCATTTCATAACCTCGTCCACAACTGCGAGCAGCAGCTCTTTCGCCCGGGCAGGCTCTGCAGGGATTGTGCAGCCGGCCGCCATTTCATGGCCTCCGCCTCCGAATACACTGCAGATCGCAATCGAGGAAACGTCCTTTGAAGTGCGGACGGATATCTTGCTCTCGCCGTTCTCCAGCTCCCGGATGGTAATGCCCACAAGACACCCTTTCACCCTGCCGGTCAGAGATGCAAGATCATCACAGTCATCTTCCGTGGCGGAAAAGTGCTGCATCATTTCTCTCGTCACGGTTGCAACCACCACCGCGTTATTCCGATGGAAGGTCATCGCAGAATAAACGGCCCCTTCCAGCTGGACCCGCGCACGGCTGACCTGCCGGAAGAACACAAGGTTTGCCGAGGCATTGTCCGCCCCGTGTGCAAGCAGATGGGAAGCCGCGGAAAAGGTTTTTGCGTTGGTGTTGGCATACTGGAAACATCCGGTGTCCGTTGAGACGGCTATATAGAGAAGGTCAGCCTCTTCTTTGACCAGATTGCCGCAGAGCTTTTCGATCAGGGACATGACGATCTCCCCGCAGGACGACCTGTCGGGAAAAACAAGCGTTTCGTCGGCGTAGAATGAATTCGTCGGATGATGGTCGACGCAGAAATCCACCTTTCCGGAAAACCCGTCCGGGAAGAGCTGCTCCGTCGCCAGATCCACCGTGATAACACAGGCGGGGACAAAACCGTCCTCCGCCAGATAGGAACCCACATAAGGCAGATACTTCTCAGTGATCTGCCCATTGCGGTAGAGATAAGCCTTCTTCCCCGCACGGCGCAGGGCATGACAGAGCGCGGCGGCAGAGCAGAGCGTATCTCCGTCGGGATTTTTATGCGTCACCAGAAGAATCTGATTCCGTTCTTTCAGCAGCTTTGCTGCCTGAAGGACATTACAGCTGCCCATCTTCTTCCTCGTCGTGCCGGATGTTCAGGCTCTCAATCAGTTGGTTGATGTGGGCGCCGTAAGCAATGCTGTGGTCGATTTCGAAGACCAGCTCTGGGGTATAGCGCAGGCTCATGGAATTGCCAAGCTCCTTGCGCAGCCAGCCGGACGCCGACTTCAGGCCTTTTTTGAATTCCTTTTCGTCCTCCAGATCCATAACAGAAAGCCAGACTTTGGCATACCGCAGGTCGCCCGTTGTTTCGACACGGGTGACACTGATCATTTTTCCGGCAATGCGCGGATCCTTTACGTTTCTCAGAAGCGCCGAGAGGACAAACTGAATATCGTCATTGGTTCTTGCCAGTTTATTGGAAGCCATGGTTTCTCCTTTACTGGGCAATCTGCTCCATCACGAAGCATTCGATCACATCGCCGATCTTGATGTCGTTAAACTTCTCCACCTGCATGCCGCACTCATAGCCGGCAGCGACTTCCCTGACATCATCCTTAAAGCGGCGGAGCGAAGCCAGCTCACCCTCGTGGACAACAATATTGTCACGCAGAATACGAACCTGGCAGCCGCGCTGGATCTTACCGTCGGTGCAGTAGCAGCCGCAGACCGTACCGACCTTGGAGACCTTATACGTCTCACGGACTTCGGCATGGCCGATGATCGACTCTTTGAATTTCGGAGCAAGCATGCCCTTCATGGCAGCTTCAATCTCGTTGATGCAGTCATAAATGACACGGTAGAGACGGATGTCAACATCGTTTCTGGCAGCATTGTCTCTCGCGGCGGCATCCGGCCTGACATTGAAGCCGACGATGATCGCACCGGAGGTTGCTGCGAGCATTACATCGCTTTCATTGATGGCGCCGACCGCGCTGTGAATCACCTTGACGCGGACTTCGTCATTGGAGATCTTCTCCAGAGAGGCCTTGACGGCTTCCGCAGAGCCCTGCACATCCGCCTTGACGATGATATTGAGCGTCTTCATCTCGCCGGCCTGGATCTGGCTGAAGAGATCTTCCAGGCTGACCTTGTGGCCGAGCCCGCCGGCACTGCTGGTCATGGCGATGCGGCGCTCTTCGGCGAGTTCTCTCGCCATACGCTCATCCGAAACGGCGTTGAACACGTCACCGGCACTCGGGACTTCAGAAAGGCCGGAAATCTCGACCGGCGTAGAAGGCCCGGCTTTTGTGATATGCCTGCCTTTATCATCCACCATCGTACGAACGCGGCCGACCGCCGTGCCGGCAATAATAATGTCTCCCTGGTTCAGCGTACCGTTCTGGACAAGAACCGTCATAATCGGGCCGCGGCCTTTATCCAGGCGGGCTTCGATAACGGCACCCTTCGCCGCACGGTTCGGGTTGGCCTTGAGCTCCTGCACTTCGGCAAGAACGGTGAGGTTTTCCAGGAGGTTTTCAATGCCCATACCGGTCTTTGCGGAAATCGGGCAGACAATGGTATCGCCGCCCCATTCTTCGGCAACGAGATCATACTCGGTAAGCTGCTGTTTGATGCGTTCGGGATTGGCCCCGGTAACATCCATCTTATTGATGGCAACCACGATCGGGATATTGGCAGCCTTGGCATGGTTGATGCTCTCAACCGTCTGCGGCATGATGCCGTCATCCGCAGCTACCACGAGGATAGCAATATCTGTAACCATCGCGCCGCGGGCACGCATGGAAGTGAATGCCTCGTGGCCCGGCGTATCGAGGAAGGTGATCGGCTTGCCGTCGATTTCAACCGTGTAGGCACCGATAGCCTGCGTAATACCGCCTGCTTCTCCTGAAGCGACGTTGGAATTGCGGATATAGTCGAGCAGAGAGGTCTTGCCGTGGTCTACATGGCCCATCACCACAACAACAGGGGCTCTGGTGACGAGATCTTCCGGTCTGTCTTCGCTGTCGTCGATCAGGCGCTCTTCCACCGTAACGATGACTTCCTTTTCGACCTTGCAGCCAAGTTCCATCGCAACAAGTGCAGCGGTATCATAGTCAATCACATCGGAGATGGAGGCAAACGTGCCCATCTTCATGAGGTTCTTGATGACTTCGGAAGCAGTCTTTTTCATGCGCGTAGCAAGCTCGCCGACACTGATTTCGTCCGGGATCTGCACCTTGAGCTGCTGTTTTCTGGCAATCTCGAGCTGAAGGCGCGCCATCTTGTCACGTTCCTCCTGGCGGCGCTTGGCAGAAGCCGCCTGCGGATTGGTGCGCTGCTTGGACTTGCTCTGGATCTTCTCCTTGTTGCTGCGGCGCATGTTGGAATTGTTGGTCTTGTTGCTGCCGAGGTCTTCGTATTTCTCGTTGTATTTATCGATATTCACAGCAGAACCGCCGCGCGTATCGACAACGCGCTTCTCCGCGACCTGGCGCGGAGTAAAGGGCTTGTTCTGCTTTTTGGGTGCAGGAGCCGCCGGCGCTGCCTGTGTATTCTGCGTGGTCTGCTGCTGGGCCGGTTTGGCCTCCGGGCGCGCTTTCGCATCCGCTTTGCCCTGGGCAGGCTTGGCCGGCTTTTCGGGTGCGGCTTTTGCCCCCTGTTTCGGCTGCTTCTCCTTCTCCGCCTCCGGAGCGGGTACGGCAGGAGCCGGAGGTGCGGGAGGTGCAACCGGTGCAACGACGAAGATTTCCTCCAGGCTTTCCACCTGGTTATGCTGCGTCATATACTCGAAAATGACATCCAGCTCTTCATCCGCCAGAACCTGCATATGATTCTTGGCAGGTACAAAGTACTCTGCCATAATCGCAGAAATCTCCTTGTTGGGGACCCCGAAATCCTTCGCCACTTCACCCAATCTGTATTTCATTACCAATGCCATAGTTTAATCCTCCCCTGCTGACTTCTTCTTTGTCCTGACACCGGGCTTCTCTTTTTTTCTGCGCTGTGCCTTCTCATGGCGGAAGGTGACCGCTTCCAGTTCCTTTCCGTATCGGCCGGGAAATGCTCCGTCGAGCTGCTCCATCAGCGCTTTTGCAAAGCCGAGGTCCATTACGGCCGCCATGGAGCATCTGCCGGTTCCAACCGACTTTGCCAGTTCCTCCTCTGAGAAAGGGAGCTGAATTTTCAGTGCACTCCGACCTTCCAGAAGGTGATCGGCGTGGAGAGCGGTTTTTTCTCTGCCGTCAGACGGCAGAAGCAGAAGCCTAGCTTTTCCTTTTCCGATGGCTTCGGAGGCATTTTCCTCGCCGACGGCAAGTGCCGAAGCCCTGCGCATCAGACCGAGGAAAGCAAGAATATCCTCTTTCACGGCTGCGCCTCCTGTTCTGTGAGAAGCTGCTCCAGAAGTTCCTGCGGAACGGGAACCCCGAGAGACCGCTCCAGTGCCTTTGACCGGATGGCTTTTTTCAGGCAGGACGCATCTCTGCAGACATAAGCACCTCGCCCGGAAGCCTTTCCCCTGCCGTCAAACGAGACCGTTCCCTCCGGGGAACGCACCACACGCAGAAGCTCGCCTTTGGGCTTCATCTCACGGCACCCGAGACACTGCCTCATCGGAATTTTCTTCGTCGTTGCCGTTGGCTCCGCCTCCTTCCGCTTCTCTGCCCTTATCTTGCCTCGCTCACGGGTTTGATATCAATCTTGTACCCTGTGAGCTTTGCTGCAAGGCGGGCATTCTGCCCTTCCTTGCCGATGGCGAGGGAGAGCTGATCATCCGGGACGATCACGCGGCAGCTCTTTCCATCCTCCGCCATTGTGACACTGACCACCTCTGACGGGGAAAGCGCGGCGGAAATATAATCTTCCGGAATATCGCTGTATTTGATAATGTCAATCTTCTCGCCACCGAGCTCGGAGACAATATTGGCAACGCGCCCGCCCTTGGGGCCGACGCATGAGCCGATCGGATCGACATCGGGATCTTCCGAACGGACAGACATCTTTGTGCGGCTGCCGGCTTCGCGGGCAATGGACATGATTTCCACAGTACCATCGGAGATTTCCGGAACTTCCAGCTCGAAGAGACGCTTCACGAGGCCGGGATGCGTCCTGCTGATGAGAACCTGCGGGCCGCGGGTGGAATTGCGGACCTCCACCACGTATACCTTGATCCGATCCCCTTCCTTCAGGGATTCCGTCTTGATCCTCTCGTTGGCCGCAAGGATCGCTTCCGTAAACTCACTGTTGGAAGAGATGCGGATGCCGATGCTGCCTGACCTCTGATCGATATGGGAAACTACACCCGTCAGGATCTCATGTTCCTTGGAGGTGAATTCCTGATAAATCAGGCCGCGCTCTGCTTCGCGGATGCCCTGAATAATAACCTGTTTTGCTGCCTGTGCAGCAATGCGGCCGAACTTCTTCGTCTCTACCGGGACGCGGATCGTATCGCCCTCTTTGGCGCGCCTGGAAATTTTTTTAGCTGCTTCGATCTGGATTTCATGCGAAGGATCGGAAACCTCTTCCACAGCGATTTTATTGATATGCATCTCAATCTGCTTTTTGTCTTCATCGAGGACGATTTCCACATTGTCTTCGCACTCCGGATTGTCACGCCGGAAAGCGGCAAGCATGGCCTGCCGGATCTTGTCATACATGTATTCCCGGGGAATACCTTTTTCCTTTTCAATGTCTTCAATCGCTTCAAAAAATTCTGCGTTCATTTCTTCCTGTCATCTCCCATTCTGATTAAAACGAAACATGAAGCTTTACAAGCGCGACATCCGGCTTCTCAAACCGGATCTGCTTTTTCCCGCAGGAAAGCGTCACAGCCCCCTCTTCATACCTGTCCAGCGTGCCGACAAACGCCTTCCGGCCGTCGATCGGGCGGTAGGTACGCACTTCAACTTCACTGCCCAGAAAGGCTTCGAAATCGGATGGACGTTTGAGCTCACGCTCGGCACCTGCTGAAGAGACCTCAAAAACATAGCTGTCCGGAATCGGGTCGGCCTCGTCGAGGAGCTTGTCCATCGCACGGCTGATGGCTTCACAGTCATTGATCGATACACCGCCGGGTTTGTCAATATACACGCGCAGATAATAGGACCCGGCTTCTTTGACGTATTCCACGTCCCACAGGGAGCAGCCCTCTTCCTCTACGACGCCTTTGGCAAGTTCCGTTACGGCTTCCGTAATTTTGCTCATTGCTGTACTCACTTTCTTCTTTGGGGAAAAGCTCCGAAAAAAGAGAGGGCCGCGACCCTCTCATACAAGCTTATACCTTACTTTGTTTACTATAGCACCATATTCTGTGCTTTGCAAGACTTTTTTTCGGAAAATACTGTGATATCGGCAATTAATGGCAGTTATAGTAGAGAATGGCGGTGCTGTCGGTAAGGATAGCATCACATTTTCCGGCATAGAGGTAATTGAAACATTCCATGGTGCCTCCAACCAGGCGGATCACATTCCCGAGGCGGGAAGCTAGTCGGGCATCGGAATTCAGGGCATTGAGCGCTTCCACCGTGGAGGGCATGGCAAGGGTTTTGCCTTTCAGGCTGACAGAGAGGGAACTGTCCCGCGCGGCGATTACGATCTGGTTGTCGACATAGGGGCCGTAACGGGCATAATCTCCTCGTGCAACTTCTTTTTCATTGAGTGCGATGCCGCCCCAGGCGCAATCGATATTTCCGGAGGCCAGTTCATCATAGACTTTTTCCTTTTCGATTACCTGCTCTTTGAGTGTCCAGCCGAGGAGATCCGTTACGGCGATGGCAAGCTCGATATCGAACCCCCAGAGTGTGCCGTTTGAACTGTATACAAAAGGAAAAGAGTTGACATCAACGCCGATGATAAACGTTTTGTCCTTGGGTACGGCGAGATTCTCCAGGGCAGTGGCATCCTTTTCAAAGGTGATGACCCTGCTGCCCAGCCACTTCATGGCAAGCTCGTCCACCTTCCCCTGTGCAGCGAGAACCTTGATTGCGGCGACGACATAATAGATCGTAGGATCATTATTGCGGAAGGCCAGAGAATACTGCTGTTCCTGCAGTGTCTGGATCGCTTTGACGCCGTACGCTGTTCCTCTTTGGCAGGCGAGCAGCGGCAGGCAAAGGCTGAGCACCAACATCAGACAAAGCAGGCGCTTCCACCCGAGGCTTCGCCCGGAGGGCTCAGTGCTTCGGTTTATAATGGTTTCCGGTACCTGTAAATCTGGTTTTTTCCTGCGGTTTTTCTTCATAGACTTCCGTGTCGTATGCGCTGTAATTGCCGTAGCCATAATCCGTCTGAAAATCCTTATAGTCGCTCTGATCCAGGAAGGTGTCATTTTCCAGGTAGTCGCCATCGGTGAGATATTCATCCGGTTCTTCACCCTGCGTTTCGGCTCCCCTCACGGGAGGCTGCGGTTCTTCATAATTCTCATCCTCATAGCCCTCATTATGATAATAACTGGGTTCGCGGTGAGGGTTCCGCCTGACTTCAGGCGGCTCGAGATATTCATCGTCACCGCTGTCAACAGCGTCTGCCTCAAAACCGTCTTCCGGCTCAGCCGCAGCCTTGCGGCGGCGTTTCCCGTTGAGGATCACCAGCAGCAGCGCAAGCCCGACGATAAAAACGGCAAGGCCGGCAATCAGGATGGTCTTCTGCGTGTCTCCGATGCCGGAAGCCTTATCCGTCTGGGGTGCACTCGGTGCCGCGATTACAGCGGAAGGGGCCTGGGTGGGAGCGGCTGTCGGAGCCGGAGTAGAGACGACAACGGCCTCGGCGGCCTTGCGCGCCTCCTCTTCCCGGGCAAGCCTCTCCTGCTCTTCCCGGACAAGTCTTTCGGCCTCTTCCTGCTGCAGGCGCAGCTGCTCGGCTTCATAGGCGTCAACTTTTCCGTCAAGCTCGAGCGCATAGTCCGTAAACATCTTGGCCAGGTCGCCGATGCGCTTGTTGAAGTTCTCCATATTTACCGACATGATGGTAAGCGCAATCGGATTCGGGGTATAGATGATGCCGCCGACGTGGTTGTTGTTTTTTGCGGGATATGCCTTGACCTCTTCAAAGGCACCATACTTCTGGGCCACATCATACGTTCCCTCAAGGTAGGTGCGGAGATAGGCGCCGGGCTGTGCCTGTTTCATGAAGTCCAGAACGTGGGGGTACTGGTCAGCGTTGTTGTAGAGCGTTTTCAGCACCTGGGTGAAGAACTCCACATTGTAATAGCTGTAGTCAAAGAAGTCCTGGTTGAAGTAGCTCTTCGGCAGATCCGTATACTTGATGATCTGATCCGCGCATTTGCCAGCATATGTGCCGCCCATCCATTCCACCATGGCGTGGCCGGTGTTGTTGTTGGAATCCACCAGTGATCTGCGTTCCAGCGTTTCCAGCGTGCCGGAAGAATACTGGTTTTCAAAATAGGTGTCCTGCGAGATCTCTCCCGCAAGCTCCCGCTCGGCAAGGAGCATCGCCACCGGCACCTTGTACATACTAGCGCTGTAATACCATTTGTCTGCGTTGTAATACCAGGTGTCGCCGGTCTTCAGATAGCAGAAGCCCACACTGATGCTTCTGCTCTGTTTGTCGAGGCCGTACTCCGCCACAAAGTCATCCATCATCTTCTGCAGCTCGGCAGGATCGATCAGGGCGGGAGCTACGGCGGGAGATGCCGGGGAAACAGTTTCGGCAGCAAAGGCATGTGCTCCCAGGGAACAAAGCAGCACAACTGCTGTCAGCAAAGCGGTAAATCTTATTCTCATTTTCATAGGATTCTCACCTTTTCCGTCGTATTTCCGGATAATTATTCAAATTCGCAGACATACCCGATCTGCCCGCTGTACATACCGGGATAATCTCTCACAGGATCGTTGCGGCTGTCGTTATAGACCCAGGCACTGTTAAAATGCCAGAGGAGGAGATAATCTTCAGAGACCTTGTCTCCGCTGTCATACATCGATGGCTCTCCAGCCCCCCAGGCGTAGAAAGTCACGGTTTCACCGTTTTCCCAAACGAGCTCACCGTTCTCGCGATGGCAGCCGAGCCAAACCTTTTCAATGCCGTTCTGTTGGGCAAGTGCAACCACCTTGCGGAGTTCTTCCTCATTCCGCACCACAGCGAGGTATCCGCCCTTCTCTTTGCATGCCTGCTGGGCTTCCGTCCAGCTCTTGTCTTCTTTGAAGAACTGATAGGTATGCTCGTGCGAAGCCTGTCCTTCATCGGTTCCTTCTGCCCCGGTCTCACCGCCCTCTTCAACGGGTTCCGGCGTGCGCGTGTCAGATAGGATCACGATAGGATCGGCGGGAGGGATGACCTGGACATCATCCCCATCAGGATCGGGCGTCGGAACAACAAAATCAGGAGAAAGGGTAACCTCTGGGTAAGCCTCTTCCTGTTTATCCTCACCTTCCCCACCGGCTGTTGGCTCCGTCGTAGCAGCCGTGCCCGTCTCTACAACGGCGGCTCGCTCCCGCTGGAGGCGAAGATCTTCAAACATCTTGGTATAGACCAGCGCCCCGACGACTAAAACGGCAATCAACACCAGCGCCACGATAACCGGTGCAAGGCTGCGTTTTTTTGACGCCTCTTTGATTTTTTTCTCCCGTTCCAGTTTCTGGGCACGGTTCTGTTTTGCCGTGGCCTCGGTGCTCCGGCGGTTATCCGGTACAGCCTTTTCTACCCTGCTGCCAGAAGCTGACGTGTCGGAGACCTTTTTTGCTCTCGGAGGCGGTGCCGGAGAGGCATAGGCAGGGCCATCCCCCGCACTGTCCTTTTTTCCTCCGCCCCTGGGTGACTCTTTCCGATCGCTTTCCTCATAATCATTGAGGATTTCGGCCATCATTTTTTCTATATCGCTCATTTCATCTTCGCTTTTGCGGAAGAGTTCTTCAGGATCCAGATTGTTTTTCGCCATCTATCGTGTCCTCCCATTCCTGCAGGATAGAATATTCCCATTGTTTCTGTTATCCTATCACAGAAACAAAATTATGTCAACGTAATCCTTTTGTAAACCCAAAAACCACCCGCTTTTTCTTGTTCAATCGGCCGGTTTGTGATAGAATAGCCGCATAAACTGACTGAAAGGAGCGCCGCCGTGAAGAAAAAGCTGATTCCGATTCTGATCGTCCTTCTCGCCGCGCTCATTTCTGCGTCTTCCTGCACGCCTTTTCGCCCTGCATCACCGCCGGAAGCCGCAATCCCCTCTCCCACAGCGAAGGCTTCTCCTGATCCGACTCCGACACCTTCTCCGATTCCAACGGCTTCTCCCTCTCCCACGCCGGAGCCCACCCCAACCCCGTACGAGGGGGATCTTATCGTGCAGTATGCGCTGCAGTTTGACGGATATCGGTATAATTACGGTGGGCAGGATCCTTCCACGGGGTTTGATTGCTCCGGCCTTGTCTATTATGTTTTCAAACAGTTCGGATACAAACTCAACCGCGTGGCTGCAGATCAGGCGCTGAACGGGATCGAAGTGAAAGATCGGGAAGCCCTGCTCCCCGGAGACCTTGTCTGTTTTTCCTGGATTACGAAGTCTTATATCAACCACGTCGGGATCTACATTGGGGATGGAAAGTTCATCCACGCGATGGACTCTGCAAATGACGTGCTTGTCACCAGCCTGGACGAATATCTGAAAACACACCGCTGTACCATGCGCCGCATTGTGGGAGCGGAGGAAAAGCTGACCCTTGCCCAGATCGAGGAGCGCGAACGCAGAGATGCCGAAGCGCTTGCCTGGCAGATGGCAGAGGAAGAACGAATCGCTGCCGAACAGGCAAAAAACGCTTCTCCGACTCCGACTCCCCCTCCGGCCTATCTTCCGGACAGCAGCGGCGGGATGTCAAAAGAAGAAGCGGAAGCACAGCACCGTAAGGAGATCGAAGATGCCTGGCGGGAAATCTGGGGAGAAGAGTCCTCCTCTGCCGACGAATCGGAATCGCCTGCCGATTCACCGGAAGAATCCGGAGCAAAAACTCCCACCGCTGAAGAGTCTCCTTCCGGAGAGTCTGCGCCTACAGAACCTTCCGATCCGGATCCGGCACTGGCTGAGCCCTCCGTCCCGGATCCTTCCCTTTCGGAACCCTCTGCCCCTGATTCTTCTCTTGCTGAGCCTTCTGCTCCGGATGTCTCTCCGGCCGAACCTTCTGCCCAGAATTCCGTCCCCGATCTGGACTCTGCGGAAGACTACTCTCCCGACCGCACAGAGCTTCCTCCCCCTGACGAATTCACCATAAGGATCTCCGGATAAATCTCAACTGCCGGCCATGAAACCATGGCCGGCAGTTATTTCAGTTCCTCTATTCTTTACGCTTTGCTCTTGATATACTCGTCGATGCTCCTCGCACCGGTTTTCCCGGCGCCCATCGCAAGAATGACTGTGGCGGCACCCGTCGCCGCGTCTCCCCCGCAGAAAATGCCTTCGCGGGAAGTCTTGCCGTTCTCGTCTGTCTCGATCGCGCCTTTTCTCGTGATGTTAAGATTCGGCGTTGTGGAGCGGATCAGCGGGTTCGGGCTCGTGCCGATGGCGATGATCACCGCGTCACATGGCAGAACCCAGTTGCTGCCTTCCACGGGGACCGGGCTTCTGCGGCCCTTTTCATCCGGTTCGCCGAGTTCCTGACGGATCAGCTCGATACCGGTGACACGTCCGTTTTCATCCCCGACGACCGAAACAGGATTGTTCAGCAGCTGGAACTCAATGCCCTCTGCCACCGCATGCTCCACTTCTTCCTTTCTGGCGGGAAGCTCATCCATACCGCGCCGATAGGTGATGTAGACATGCCCGTCTCCAAGGCGCTTGGCGACACGTGCAGCATCCATTGCGACGTTGCCTCCGCCGACAACCGCCACATTGTGGAAGTGCTTGAGCGGTGTATCGTAATCATCACGATAGGCTTTCATGAGGTTGGTGCGGGTCAGAATCTCATTGGCGGAATAGACCCCCAACAGATTCTCGCCCGGAATATGCAGGAACTGCGGCAGGCCAGCGCCGGAGCCGATGTAGACCGCTTCGAACCCGTCTTCAAAAAGCTCGTCAACCGTTTCGCTCTTGCCGATGACTGCATTGTTCACGATTTTGACGCCCATGGCAACCAGATTGTCGATCTCGACCTGGACGATCTCTTTCGGGAGACGAAACTGGGGAATGCCGTAAACCAAAACGCCGCCGCTCTTGTGGAAGGCCTCAAAAATCGTCACGTCATAGCCCATCTTGCGGAGGTCACCCGCGCAGGTGAGCCCGGACGGGCCCGACCCGATCACGGCAATCTTATGGCCGTTGGATTCCGGAACCACAATCGGAGCTTTCTCTTTCTTTGCATTGTGATAATCAGCCACAAAACGCTCCAGACGGCCGATGGCAACGCTCTCGCCTTTCTTGCCGCGGATGCATTTGCTTTCGCACTGCTTTTCCTGCGGGCAGACACGGCCGCAAACGGCAGGGAGGGAGTTCGTGGAAGTAAGGATGTCATAAGCGGCATCAAAATCACGCGCGACAACCTTCTCAATAAACTCCGGAATACGGACGGAAACAGGGCAGCCCGTCCTGCAGAGAGGATTGCGGCAGTTCAGGCATCGATTTGCCTCGGCAACTGCCAGCTCCTCGGAATAGCCGAGGGCAACCTCATCAAAGTTTCTGGCACGGACCTGCGGATCCTGTTCGGGCATGGGGTTCTTTGTCAAACTCATATCAGCCATTGACTCTCTTGCCTCCTGTCATTCTGCAGATATGCTGGTCAGCAGCATCCTGCTCATCCTTATAAAATGCAGCGCGCTTGATCAGGGAATCAAAATCAACCTGGTGCGCATCAAAGTCAGGCCCGTCCACACAGGCAAACTTGGTCTCTCCGCCAACAATCACACGGCATCCGCCGCACATGCCCGTGCCGTCAACCATGATCGGGTCGAGTGAGATGATGGTCTTGATTCCGTAAGGCCGCGTCACTTCCGCCAGGAATTTCATCATGATGTCGGGTCCGATTGCAATAACCCGGTCGAACTGTGGCTTGCCTTCTTTGATGTTGGCCTCGATCTCTGCCTGAAGGGCATTTGTCGTAAAGCCCTTCACTCCGTAGGTGCCATCATCAGTGCAGATCACCAGCTTGTCGGAAGCTGCCGCAAGCTCTTCCTTCAGGATCACGATGTCCGCGCTGCGGAAACCGCCGATAAACGTCACTTCAATGCCCTTTTCATGCATCTCCTTGGCAATCGGGTAAGCGATCGCACATCCGACGCCCCCTCCGACAACACAGACCTTCTTCAGGCCTTCCATTTCCGTCGCCCGACCGAGGGGACCCACGATATCCGTAATGATGTCGCCTTCTTCGACTGTGTGCAGCATCTTGGTAGTGCGGCCGGCAGCCTGTACCATCACTGTCACAGTGCCCTTTTCCCTGTCATAGCCAGCCACGGATACAGGAACACGTTCGCCCTGTTCGTCCAGCCGGAAAATGACAAACTGGCCTGCCATGGCATGCCTTGCAATCAGCGGTGCTTCGATTTCAAAAAGACATATGCTCTTTGCCTCGTTGAGGAATCGCTTTGTAACTACCCGATAACCCATACTCTTACCTCTCCATATTCTTTTTCAGTTGTTACAGGGTTCACAACAGTTTTATTTTAAACATTGTTTCCGTCAAAGTCAATGGCTATTTTCCGATCTGCTGCACAGACCTGTTACTTTAATGGCAGACGTCTCCCGCGGGCAGGGAATGCGTCAATTGAAGGATAGAAGCTCGCCGTTTGCGTAGACTTTGCCGCCCTGCACCAGCTTGCTGCCGCCCACCTTGATAACAGGCTGTTTATTCGTATAGATCTCCGTATTTCCGCCAGTCATTACAAAGTCAGAGGCGGCTGAGATCCCGTTCCCTTCACAGTAGATGGACAGGGCGCCTCCGTTGATTTCCACATAGCCCTTGCCGATTTTTGTGGAAGTGGCTTTCAGGCCGTCATTCCCGCAGGTTATCGTAAGATTGCCGTCATTGATTTCGACCGATTCCGACCCTTTGATGCCATTGTTTGCAGCATTGATCACAACCGTGCCGCCGTCAAGGTCGATATCGTCCTTACAGGTGATCCCGTTGTTGAGATATCCGTTGACTGTCAGTTTTCCGGGACCTTTGATATCAAGATCGTCTTCGGCGAAAACAGCGGCTCCGGACCGTGAATCATCATGGGTTGCCATCAGCTCTTCCGTGCCGGAGGTGATGGTGTTTTCCGTCCCTTCAGACATATAGAGCCGGGCTTTCTTTGCCTGGATGATATAGATCGCCGGGCCGTCGAGACAGGTCAGATCCGCCCCGTCCAGCGTAACGCTGATCTTCTCGTCAGAAGCACCCGTATTGATCACAATCCTGCCGTTGTTCAGCTTTCCCGTCACGACATACTCACCCGGCTCCGTAAGTGTGACCTCACTGCCGTTCACCGAAATCCCGGACCCCTGAAAACTCGCACTGTCTCCGTTAAGGGTAATCAACCGCCCTTCCGGCTCGGAAGCGCTGAAAACGCTGCCCGCCAGAACAGGAAACGCCTCTGTCTGAAGGGAAAAAGCCGGTAGCACCAGGAGAAAAGCCAGCAGGACAACACAAATCACTTTTTTCATATCCGATACCTCTTCAAAACCAATAATATGTTATTATATCATACTGATGCAGAAAAAGACACAGGAAAAACAAGCTTTCAAAGGAAAACTCCTTCTTTTCCTCCATGATTTTCTACTTGCATCATGACGTTTCATCAGGTAAAATAATATTTTACTATGGCAGGAGTATTACGGGAACAGAAGGACTCAGAACCGCTCTCGCCCGAACAGAAAGGAAACCATGAAAAAACTTTTTGGAAACAGACTGATTTGCCTTTTGCTGTGTTTTGCACTGATGATTCCCCTGGTAGGATGCGGTGATGCAGCGGAAAAGCAGAAGCAGGTTTTTGCCATGAACACCATGTTCACCCTCACTGCTTACGGCAAAAAGGCTGCGGCCGGTATCAATGCAGCGGAAGCTTCAATCATTGCAATCGATGCGATGAGTGATCCCGATATAGAGACAAGCACCTGTTATATGCTCAACCACGCACAGGGGCAGCAGGTGAATATTTCCGGCCAGATTGCGGAAATGCTGATCGATGCGAAAGAGATCTGCGAGAGAACGGGAGGAGCTTATGACCTCACCGTTTATCCGCTGGTTCAGCGCTGGGGCTTCGACCACGGAAGATACTATGTACCGTCTCCGGAAGAAATCAGTGAAGATTTGTCGCTTCTGTGTATGAAAGAAATGACAATTTCGAAGTTTCCGACCTCAGGCACGTATGCTGTCATATTTCCGGGGTACGGAAGGCTGAGCTTTGCCTCCTGTGCGAGAGGATGTGCTGCCAAATACGCAATCGACGCGATGCGGAAAAACGGTGTGGAGAGCGGGCTGGTCTCCCTCGCGGGGAATATCCAGACGCTCGGCAGGAAACCGGATGGAAACAACTGGAGCGTTGGCATCACAGACCCAAGCAATCCTGCCGGCTATCTGGGGATCCTTTCCGTCGGAGAAGCCGCTATCGTAACGACAGGCTCCTATCAGAATTTCATGCCGGCGAATCCCAAGTACCATCATATTCTGAGCACATCGAGCGGGTACCCGACTACAAACGGGCTTTTGTCCGTTACCATTATATGTGAAGACGGAACATATGCTGACTGTCTCTCCACTGCCATGTTCGCCATCGGCCAGAGCAGGGCAATTAACTACTGGAGGCAGCACGGCGGATTTGAGATGATCCTCATCAACGACAGCGGCAACGTGATCTGCACCTCCGGTCTTCTGGAAGAGTTTGACCTCAAAAACGATTTCTATACGCTCAGCTATGTCGAGTAATGCGGAAAATGGCGACTCTGCACGACAACATCAATACTATAAAGGGCATCGGAGAGAAACGGGCGCTTGCTTTTGCCAGACTCGGTGTTTATACGCTTTATGACCTTCTATCTTTTTTCCCGAGGCGATATGAAGACAGAAGCGTAATCGTCCCGATTACGGAAGCGGCAGACGGAATCCCCTGTTGTATTTCGGCCGTTGTGGCAGACGAACCGAGGCTCTCACGGATCCGACGCGGGATGGAGCTTGTAAAATTCCGGGTATTTGACAGCTCCGGCACAGCAGATATCACTTACTTCAACCAGAGCTGGATGAAAAACAACATCTGCCGCGGAGAGGAATATATCTTCTACGGAAAGGTTGATACCAGGGGTCAGCGCCGCAGCATGACCAATCCGGTTTTTGAAAAGGCCGGAAACCGGGGCGGCGTTACGGGAAACATCGTTCCGGTATACCGGCTGAGCCGCGCTCTCACGCAGAAAAATGTCCTGCAGAGTGTAAAAGCCGGGCTGGAAGCCTGTTCCGGCCAGTTGCCGGAACCGATCCCGGAAGAAATACTGACACGGCTGGGACTTGCCGATGTAAAATACGCTTATGAAAACGTACATTTCCCCACAGATTTTCAGGCTCTTGCGAGAGCAAGAAGGCGGCTGGTATTCGAAGAGCTTTTCCTTCTCGCCTGCGCCATGCAGCGTCGGAGAACAGACCATACGGAAAAGAAAGGGCTTCGGTATCAGATGCCGGAACCGGAGCGTTTTTATGCTTCTCTGCCCTTTTCGCCCACCGGTGCCCAGAAGAGGGCTGTAAGGGATGCGCTGGAGGATCTGACGTCCGGCAGGGCTATGAACCGCCTGCTGCAGGGTGATGTGGGAAGCGGGAAGACGCTCTGTGCCGCCGCACTGGCATGGGCTACTGCACAAAACGGATATGTCACAGCCTTCATGGCGCCGACGGAAATTCTTGCCGAGCAGCACACCGGCACACTCCGTGCCCTTCTTTCTCCGTTTGGCATGCGCGTTGAAAAACTGACCGGTTCCATGACCGCAAAAGAAAAGCGGCAAATCCGGGATTCCCTGGAGCGCCGGGAGATCGACGTGCTGGTAGGCACCCATGCTCTTCTCACCGAAAATGTGACCTATCCGGGGCTCGGGCTGGTGGTCACGGATGAACAGCACCGCTTCGGGGTTGGGCAGCGGGCTGCCCTTGCCGGGAAAAATGAGGATGCGCACGTGCTCGTCATGTCAGCTACCCCGATTCCGAGAACGCTGGCGCTGATCATTTACGGGGATCTGGATGTATCGATTCTCGATGAATTGCCGCCGGGGCGCCAAAGCGTCGATACCTTTGCCGTGGACAGCCGCTACCGGGAACGGCTCAATCGATTTATCCTCCGGCAGGCAGAAGTGGGACATCAGGTATTCGTCGTGTGCCCGGCGGTAGAAGAGAATGAAGAAGAAAACTTGCTGCATCTGAAATCGGCGGAAGCCCATGCCGAAGAACTCCGGGCGGTATTCCCTTCCTTGCGCATCGGGTGCGTTCACGGCAGGATGAAACCGAAAGAAAAAGAAGCCGTGATGGAAGCCTTTTCTCACGGAGAGACGGATGTGCTGGTTTCTACAACAGTGATTGAGGTCGGTGTGGATATCCCGAATGCCACGCTGATGATCGTTGAAAACGCAGAACGCTTCGGGCTTTCCCAGCTGCATCAGCTGCGCGGGCGTGTAGGCCGCGGAAAGGACAAGAGTTACTGCGTGCTGGTATCGGATACCCGGAACGAAGAGTCAAAAGCACGTCTGAATGTGTTGTGTGAAACCGGCGACGGGTTCCGGATTGCGGAAGAAGATCTGCGTCTCAGAGGCCCGGGGGATTTCTTCGGTGCCAGGCAGCACGGTCTGCCCGAGATGCATGTGGCAGATCTCGGAGCAGACACAGCCATTCTGAAAGCTGCAAAAGCAGAGGCTGACGCGTTGTTTGAGCGGGATCCGCTCCTCACTCACCCCTCTCATGCTGCACTGCGGCAACGGATAGAGGGGATGCTGCAGGCCGGAAGCATCACCCTGAACTGACAATGCTTAGGAGTAAGGACTATGGAAAACCGTGAAACGACCTGCTGTTTCAGCGGCCATCGGCCGATGAAGCTGCCCTGGGGAATGCGGGAAACGGACGAGCGCTGCATCGCCGCAAAGAACTGGATCGCACGGCAGCTTGAGGAGCTGTATGCGCTGGGTTACAGGCATTTCATCTCCGGGATGGCAATAGGATGCGATACTTATTTTGCGGAGGAAGTGCTGCGTCTTCGGGAAAAGCATCCCGATGTGACCCTGGAGGCTGCTATTCCCTGCTCCGACCAGGCAGGCAGGTGGAACAGCAGACAGAAGCAGAAATATGCAGAACTGGTGGAAGCCTGTGACAGCGTTAAGATCTTTCAGGAACACTACTCGCGTGAATGTATGCTGCAGCGAAACACCTACATGGTCGACAGATCCTCCGTACTGGTTGCCTGTTTTGACGGCAGACCGGGCGGAACAATGAATACCCTTGTCTATGCCAGGCGGGAAGGCCTTGAAATCCGGCTGCTGGACGTTAATGCAATGAACAATGAGTAATTTATAAATAAGGAGTATCAGAATGGACTTTACCAAACTCAGAAACTGTGAACTGTTCCTCTTCGACATGGACGGCACGCTATACCTCGGTGATGAGATCTTTGATGGGGCCGTGGAACTGATGGAAGACTTCCCTGCTCTCGGCAAAAAGTACATTTATCTTACCAACAATTCTTCCCGCGCCGGAACGGATTACATTTCACGCCTGAAGGGCTTCGGGTTCCCCTGCGAGGAGGAAAATGTCTTTACTTCCGGAATGGCAACCGGGATGTACCTGAACCAGAACTACCCCGGCGCGAAAGTCTACCTGGTCGGGACACAGGCTTTCCGGAGAGAGCTTCTGAGCTATGGCATCAATCTCGTGGAAGAAGCGGCTGAGATTGTTGTGGTCGGGTTTGACACGGAGTTGGTATACGAGAAGCTCAACAAAGCATGCCACTTCCTCAGAAGGGGTGCAAAGTTCATCGCAGCGAATCCCGACTGGGTCTGCCCGATGCCGAATGATGAAGTGCTGCCGGACTGCGGGAGCATCTGTGCCCTGCTGACGGCTTCCTCCGGTGTGAAGCCGAATTATATTGGAAAACCCAACCGCAATATGATCGACGTGATTTCCAAAATGACAGGGATTCCCAATGAACGGATCTGCGCCGTCGGTGACCGGCTGTATACCGACATTGCAGTGGCGCAGAATGCAGGTGCTGTTTCGGTGCTGGTGATGTCCGGCGAGACAACCGAACAGATGGTAAAGGAAGCCGAACGGCAGCCGGACTATATTCTTGCTGATGTGAAGGAGCTCCACGAAGTTCTGAAATGAGCAGATATATCTTCCCGGCACTGGTGCTCGTCCTGCTCCTGCTGTTTTATCTCGGCCTGCCTGACCTCTCTGCCACGCCAATGTACTCTCTGGAAGGGCAAAAAAAACACCGCAGGCACAGGCTTGACCGGGCCGACTGGATCATCATGCTGTGTATTACGGTGTTCTTCGGTGCGGTTGACTTTGCAATGCTTGGCAGCAGGGTCGCTCCGCATACCTTTCATCCGATGGCAGAGGGAGAAGCCGTTCTCACCTTCGAAAAATCCGATATCCCGACGGAAGTGAGCTTTTTCACAGGGGTCGGGTACGGGGAATATACGATTTCCCTTTCGGGAGACGGCCTTACCTATAACGATGCCATACATTTCACACAGGATGCAGGAGATGTCCTGCGCTGGCAGATTCTGCCGATCGAAGGTGCGGAAGAGACCTCCTTTGCGCGCATAGCAGCTTCCGGAAATGCCTGGCTCGGCGAGGTTGCCTTCTTTACGGCCGGGGGAGAGAAGATGCAGGCATCCTCTTCCGTTACAGCGCTGTGCGATGAACAGGAGACCGTTCGCACGACGTACGATTATCTGAACTCTTCTTACTTTGATGAGATTTATCATGCCCGCACCGCCTGGGAACATCTCAACGGTGTCTATCCGTATGAGATTTCTCACCCGCCCCTCGGAAAGATCATCCTGTCCGCAGGCATCGCACTGTTCGGAATGAGCCCTTTCGGCTGGCGTTTTTCCGGTACGCTTTTCGGTGTGCTGATGCTTCCGGCGATGTATGTTTTTATCAAAAAGATGTTCGGCAGCCGGCGTGCAGCCGTCTGCGGTACGCTCGTTTTTGCAACAGATTTCATGCACTTCGTGCAGACGCGCATTGCAACCATCGATACTTATGCGGTTTTCTTTATCCTGCTGATGTATCTGTTTATGTATCTCTTCCTCACGGAGGAAAAGCTCTCCATGCTGGCGCTCAGCGGGATTTGCTTCGGCCTCGGAGCGGCATCAAAGTGGACCTGTATGTACGCGGGAGCAGGCCTTGCCGTTCTCTGGTCTGCCTACTGGATCCGCAATCGTGATAAGGGCTTCCGCAGTTTTCTGTATAACGTGCTGTTCTGCATGGTCTTCTTTGTGGTCGTTCCCTGCACGATTTATTATCTCTCTTACCTTCCCTACGGAAAAGCAAGCCATGTGAGCGGTATTTTCAATCGGGATTACTGGAACATTGTGCTTTCCAACCAGGAGTATATGTTCAGCTACCATTCTTCTCTGGTGGCAGAACATCCCTACTCTTCACGATGGTATCAGTGGATGCTGGACATCCGCCCGATTCTTTACTACCTTCAGTATTTTGATGACGGAACACGTTCGAGCTTCGGGGCGTTTCTCAATCCGATGCTGTGCTGGGGCGGGCTGCTTGCCCTGTTTGTGCTGTTCTACAGAGCTTTCTTCCGCAGAGACGGAGATGCGGGATTTATCCTGGCAGGGTATCTCGCGCAGCTGCTGCCGTGGGTGCTGGTAACCCGGCTCACTTTTGAATATCACTATTTCCCCTGCAGTGTCTTCCTCGTGCTGGGCATTGCGTATGTGTTTCGCCTGATGGAAGAGAGGGCAGACCATGCAGCACTTTATATTGATGCATTTACGGTCGTTTCAGCCGTTCTGTTTGTGGTTTTTTATCCCGCACTGAGCGGGCTTCCGATCGACAATGCCGTCGCTTCACGTCTTCTCGGGTGGCTTCCGACCTGGCCGTTTTAAGGAGAAACACCATGTCTGAATTAACTGTCCTGATCAACAACACAATTCATACAGCTTCCTTCACAGAAGGAGAAAGCCTGCTCGCTGTTCTGCAGCGGGAAGGCTTTTCTGTCAATGCCCCGTGCGGGGGCAAAGGAAAATGCGGCAACTGCACCGTAGCCGTGCAAATGGCAAACGGCAGTTCCACTGTCTGTGCCTGCAGGACCCCTGCAGCCGAAGGCTGCACCGTCGTGCTGAGCGATACGCAGGATGACCTCTCCTGGAACTTTACGCCCGGAAGCATCTCTGCCCGTAAAGATTTTTCCGAAGGGCTGGGAGCGGCGGTTGATCTCGGCACAACAAGCATCGCTGTCAGCCTTTTTGATCTTTCCACGGGAGAAAAACTGGAAACGGCTGGCGCCTGGAACGAACAGCGCGCCTATGGAGCGGATGTAATTACCCGCATTGCCTATACGATGGACCATCCGGACGGGCTGGAGAGGCTCTCCTCTGCCGTACGCCGCCAGATCCGGCAGATTACAGAGGAACTCTGCCGGAAGCATCACCGCTCATGGCAGGAAATTCAGAGGATCTTCCTTGCCGGAAATACCACCATGCAGCATCTCTTTGTCGGGTTCCCTGTGGCAAGCATTGCAGCCGCTCCCTTCCGTCCCTATTCCGTTTTTGATTCTCCGCAGGATTTTTTACTGGACGGGAAAGCAGTGTATCTGAGTCCGTGCGTTTCGGGATATGTCGGCGGGGATATTACGGCAGGGCTTTCAGCCCTGGAACTGGACCGTGCAGAGGGAAACCATCTGTTCCTCGATGTCGGAACAAACGGTGAAATGGCCCTCGGGGGGGAAAACGGATTTCTCACCTGTGCGGTTGCCTGCGGTCCGGCTTTTGAAGGAGCCGGGATCTCCTGCGGGATGCCCGCCTCAGCCGGAGCAATCAACCGGTTTTACCTTGCGGAAGATCAGCTCCGCTTTGACGTGATCGGCGGCGGCCTCCCGAAAGGGATCTGCGGCAGCGGCCTGCTGGATCTCGCTGCATGCCTTGTATCGCTCGGTTATATCAGTGCAGACGGGCAGCTTTTGTGTGTAGGAGAAAACGGAGAAGAAGGCGTCTTTTCCGTTGCCGACGGTGTTTCGCTCACTGCCAGGGACGTTCGTCAGCTGCAGCTTGCAAAGGCTGCCGTTGCCGCCGGAATCCGGATTCTCATGGAAGAGAGCGGCCTGCACTTTTGTGATATTGACACGCTCTGGCTGGCCGGCGGATTTGGGAACCGGCTCGATCCGAAAAGCGCTGTCACGTTGGGGATGCTCCCGGAGGAATTGCTCGAAAAAATCCGCCCGGCAGGAAACACTTCCCTGGCAGGTACAGAAACAGCCTTACTCTCCGGCGATGAGAGCAGGCTGTTAAGAATCCGATCGATGTGCAGTTATCTGGAACTGTCTTCCAGCGCAGAATTCAGCGAAGCTTTTGTAGAAGAGATGGCTTTCCCTTCCGACGCGGACTGGGAAGAATAAACGATTCTTCAGAAAATCAGCCCATACTTCTTTGCCAGCGGGACGAGCACTTCATCCGGGAGGGAACCCTCGTAGAGCGCACGCCCCTGATAACAGCGAAGGGTTTTCTCCAGCAGGGCGGCATCGTCACAGACGATGCAGAGCGGATTGGCAACGGCATACTGGCAGTCGGCAAAAGCGGCAAGATCTTCTTCGGTTTCGATAGCGACAGCAATCAGCTGTCCCGGCTCCGCCTCTGCAAGGGCGTCTTCGAGATCCTCATCACAGGGGATGGCTTCTTCATAGGAAGCATCCGGCGGAAGCAGAAAGACGTCTCGTTCCGTAGCGCACGGCAGAAGCTCTGAAGCCACGTCAGCCGCCGGGGCATGGAGGGTTACAGACGCAAGGGCTTCCTTCAGTGCGGCAATGGTACGTTCATCCGTGCCGCAACAGCCGCCGAAAATGGAGACTCCTGCTTCCGCCAGAGCAGGGACATAGGAAGCGAATTCCTCGGGAGATACGTCATAAACGGTTCTGACGCCGGCAGTCTTCGGAAGGCCGGCGTTTGCTTTAGCGATCAGAGGCACTTCCGCCAGTTCTGCGAGCCGTTTGATCTGTGGGATCATTTCGCGCGGCCCGACGGAGCAGTTGAGCCCGAAGGCATCAGCGCCCATCCCCTGCAGAATCAGAAGCGCCGCGGTTACGTCGGTTCCTGTCATGGTGCGGCCGGCTTCGTTGCAGGTAAAACTGACAAAAACCGGTTTGTCGGAAACATCCTTCACTGCGAGGAGTGCCGCCCGGGCTTCCGAAACATTCGTCATGGTTTCAATGACATAAAGGTCGACCCCCGCCTCTTCCAGTGCTTCCGCCTGTTCCCGGTAGACCTGGTAAAGATCCTCAAAGCTGCTGTCTCCGAGCGGATAGAGCATGGCACCGGTGGAAGAGATATCCCCCGCAACATAAGCCCTGCCGTCTGCCGCCTCCCGGGCAAGTGCCACAAGCCGGCAGTTATAGTCTTTCACCTGATTAAATACGCCGTTCTTTTCAAGCACGGAACTGTTCGCTCCGAAGGTCGGTGCATACAGAACCTGTGAGCCCGCATCCACATAGGCTCGCTGGATCGAGAGGACCTCTTCCGGATGTTCAAGGCTCCACTTCTCCGGGCAGGCGCCCGCAGGGAACCCGTGCTTGTAGAGCTGTGTGCCCATGGCACCGTCCAGCAGCAAAGGAAATGAAATATTCATAGAACCCTCCATAACTTTTCTTGACAGAAATACGACTTTATCATAAAATAGACAAAATTGAAACGCAGATCCCGGATCTGCCTTTATTGTATATGGAATTGACAGAACTTGCAAGAGAAATCGGTTTTGAAGCCTTTGGGATTTTACGCATTGAGACACTGAAGCCTCTCCCTGAGGTGCGGGATATGTGCGCTGCCGGCAGGTGCCGCCTGTACGGGAAACGCTGGAGCTGCCCTCCGGCCTGCGGCAGCATCGAAAAATGTGCACAGCGGATTGCTTCCTATCAGAGCGGGCTGCTTGTACAGACCGTTGGAAAGCTGGAAGATGTTTTCGACGCGGAAGGCATCCACCGAACAGAACTCACGCACAAACATCGCTTTGAAACACTTGCAAGGCAGGCTCGTTTCCGGTTTCCTTCCTGTCTGCCGCTCACGGCGGGCGGCTGTACTCGGTGCGCTGTCTGCACATATCCGGATAAGCCCTGCCGCTTTCCGCGGAAGATGATGTCGTCCATGGAGGCTTACGGGCTGCTGGTTTCGGAAGTCTGTGAGAAAAACGGAATCCCCTATTACTACGGCGAAGGAAGTATTGCGTTTACTTCCTGTATTCTTACATCATAAAAGGAGACTGCCATGACTGCCAAAGAAATATTCCTCGAAATGCTGAAACCGGATGGAAAACCGGAACGCCTGCTCGACCAGTATGAAGCCCTGTGCCTGTGGCTCTTTGATCCGGTAAACGGCTATCTGATGAACGGGCGCGGCCCGGGGACGACCCGGAAGGACCTGTGGGGCGTAACCATCTCCTGGCCGGAAGACCACCCCGGCCAGCAGCCGATCACCACGGATGAGCTCAAAGTCCTCAAAGACATCACCCGGTGGAAAGACGTTGTCCATGCTCCGGACGTTGAGGCCAACTGCCAGAACGGCTGGGAGGAGTGCAGTAAGGCTGCACGGGAAGCGGCAGGGCCGGACAGGCTTCTCTTTGCCTTTTCCGGAACAGGTCTTTTTGAACAGTGCCACTTCCTGATGGGGTTTGAAGATACGCTCACCAACCTCTATGAGCACCCAGACGAGATGCACGAGCTGATCGAGTATATCTGCGAGTATAAGCTGAAGATCATGCAGCTCTACTGCGAGAAGATGCACCCTGACGGGATCTTTTTCCATGATGACTGGGGCATCAAAACCAGCCTTTTCATGAAGCCGGAGATGTGGAGGGAATTCTTTAAAGAGCCCTACCGCAGGATATACGGGTATATCCGTTCCCAGGGCATGATCGCCATCCATCATGCTGACTCATACCTCGCTCCGATCGTCGATGACATGGCGGAGATCGGTATCCAGTGCTGGCAGGGTGTGCTTCCGGAAAATGACATCCCTGCGCTGCAGCGGCAGCTGAACGGAAAAATGATCCTCATGGGCGGAATCGGTGCGGCAATCGACCGGGCTGATTCAACGGAAGAGGAAATCCGGGCATACACGCGGAATATTCTGGAAACCTGCGCGCCGGGCGGGCATTTTATTCCGAGTATCACCTATGGCCTCGCGGGGACGATCTTTCACCATGTCGATCCCGTTATCGACGATGAGATCCGAAAATATAATGCACAGGTTCACATGCCCGTGCGCAATACCGTCACCCTGCCGCGGCGAAGGGTGCGCTCTGCACCTGCGGCTGAAACAGCAAAAGAAGCCAGGACGGGTGATGTGCTCTCCGGGATCAGCGCAGCTCTCTGCAAAGGGCAGCGCCGGCGCGTACTTGAGCTCGTGAATACCGCGCTTGCCGAAGGCAGGACCGCTGAGGAAATCCTGAACAACGGGTTGATTGCCGGAATGAACACCCTCGGGGAAGATTTCTCTGCCGGAAGGGCTTTTGTTCCTGAAATGCTGATCGCAGCCAAATGCATGAGCCAGGCGATGGATGTGCTCAAGCCGCTTCTGCAGGGCAGCGAGCTCCGTGCCGTCGGCAAGGCTGTGATCGGAACCGTCAAGGGTGACCTGCACGACATCGGCAAAAACATTGTCAAGCTTGCCTTTGAGAGCAGCGGCATCGAGGTAGTCGATCTCGGGGTGGATTCCTCTGCAGAGGTGTTTATTGAAACCGCGCAGAGGGAAAACTGCAGCATCATCGCCTGCTCCTCCCTGCTGACGACTTCCATGAATGAGATGGCACGTGTTGTGGAACTTGCCAGAGAAGCCGGCATTCGCGATAAAGTCACCATCATGATCGGAGGTGCTCCGACTTCCCAGGAATACTGCGAGGCTATCGGCGCGGACCTTTATACACCCGATGCGGCAACCGCCGCCAGAAAGGCCGTGGAAGTGCTGCGTGCACGTTCCGCCTGAGAACCGGCAGGATACGGGAGAATTATCATTGAATCAGAACTGGAAAGGAAAAGAGTATTCCTATTTTCGCCATGAAAAGTGTGAATACTTCCCCTGTCATGCCGGAGCGGACAGGGAAAACTTCAACTGCCTTTTCTGTTACTGCCCGCTCTATGCACTGGGGGACGAATGCGGCGGAGATTTCGTCTGGAACGAAAACGGGATTAAAGACTGCACCGCTTGTCTCTATCCGCATCAGCGGGAGAACTACGGCGAAATCGTAAGCCGCTTCCGGGAAATTGCAGACGCGATGCAAAAGAAAAGCTGAAGAAAATCGAACAGGGCAGCCCTTCGGGGCTGCCCTGCATTTTCTGCCCGATCAGGCAGACTGCTTTGCACTCTGTGCGATAAAAATCTCATTTTCCATGAGATCTACTTTGTCAATGCTCCCGTCCACTGAGGTGGAAATTCCCATGATATCCGTAAAAATGAGCCTCCCCTTCTCAGATCTGACAGCAGCGACATTTTTGGCCAGCACTTCATGCTTCTCGTTGTAAACGGTGGAAAGGCACATCGGTTCAGCCCTCCTTGTTCAGAAGTCGCAGCGCTTCCTCAAGCTTTCCAATCCCGCTCTGGAAGCTGTCGCACGCATCGTGAATCAGATGCTCGGCATCCCCTCCGGCGCTGTGTGCCAGCTCGTGCAGTTCCTCCGCATGATGGTGCGTATGGTCTGCCATATATTTCAGAAGGGCAAGAACCTCTTCCGGAGAATGCTCCTCGTGGTGATGGCCGTGCCCGTATTCTGGATCATGCATCTCTTATGCCCCCTTACTCTGTAGTGTGTTTTTCCTTGCCGAAGTGGAGCTCCTTCATGCCTTCCACCTCGTCGCAGATCGGCTTGAGCATACAGGTGGTGCAGTCGGTCGACATGCCTTCCATGATTTTGGTAAGGCTCATCGTGATTTTGCCCACCTGCTGCGCCGCTTTCTGCAGCCCGGCATAATCGGCATCCGGGGCAGTGATGAACAGCACCCTGGCGGAGATAATGTTCTCATCCTGTTTGTACTGGCGAAGGAAGGAATTGCCGACCCGTTCAAAGGAAATGCCCTTGCGGATCGCCTCTTTGCTGATCCGGATCTGCTCCCGGTGGTTTTCGCTGCTGGTGCGGATCATATAGCCTTTCGGAAAGACACGGTATTTGACAAAATCCATGTTCTGGATCGCGCGAAAAGCCTGCTCCGTGTCATCATCATCGCTTTCGATATCTCCTACGCGCAGCAGCGTCACGCGAGCAAACGGTGTGCTCCCGCGGATAGAACCGAGATCCTGCCCATAGACAAAAATGCCGTCTCCGTCAACCAGCTCAGGTGAAGTGGTAACGCAGGTGAAGTTGACCGCCGGTTTGTCGTCTCCTCCGAGCTCATAAGCAGCATCGCGGGCCATGATCAGCTCAAAAGCTCCGGCGTCTTCCCAGGCGCGGTCAGGGTTGTAGCTGTAGCGCTGCGGGGCAGACTTTCCGGTAAGCCCCGCAACGTCACGGATAATCTGGTTGTAGATTTCCATCAGAATTTAATATCCTGCTTTTTCCTGTCAAAGATCCGGTTCACCATGGTATAGGCCCAGCCGAGCACTTTCTGGTCAAGGTTCCAGAAATAGACGACAAAGAGCACACCGATAGCAATCGAAAGAATGACGCAAATCTTCAGGATAATGTTGAAAAGTACTTTAAAAAATTTGCACATAGCTTACTCCTTTCAAATCAGAGTGCTTTACGCTTTTGCCAGCCCCTTCTGGCGGGCATATTCTGCTGCGCCCAGTGCACCCATGAGCTGCGGGTCAGTCTTGAGGTCGATGACCTTGAGTTTCAGAACGCGCTCGATCGCCTGCTTCAGTCCGGCATTCTTTGCACAGCCGCCGGTCAGTGTAATGGAATCGGTTGCGCCGGCCTTCTTTGCCATAACAAAGCAGCGCTTTGCAACAGCCATCTGGATGCCTGCCGCAATCTCGTCCATCGGCTTGTTCTCACCGACGAGCGTAATGACTTCAGACTCGGCAAAAACCGTGCACTGTGCCGTAATGGGGATGACATTCTTTGCCGTGAGGGACAGGTTGGAAAACTCGGGCAGGCTCATTTCAAAGGACCTGGCCATCGCTTCGTAGAAACGGCCGGTGCCTGCGGCGCATTTATCGTTCATGGCGAAGTTCTTTACGGTACCGTCCGTGTCAACCTGGATGCCCTTGACGTCCTGGCCGCCGATGTCAATGATAGCCTTTACACTGGGATCCGTGATATGAACGCCCATGGCGTGGCAGGAAATCTCAGAGATGTTTTCATCTGCAAAAGGAACCTTGTTGCGGCCGTAACCGGTACCGATGAGGTAAGCCAGCTCCTTGGAAGATTTCAGCCCAACCTTGTTGAGGACTTCTTCCATGGCAAGCTTTGCGCTTACTTCTGCATTGATTTTGCTTTTGATGGTGGTATCCGCACAGATTTTGCCATCCTCGTCAAGAATAACCGCTTTTGTGTAAGTGGAACCTACGTCACAGCCTCCGAAATATTTCATGTTTTTCTCCTTAAACTAAATAAATATTTTTTATTTTTGATAAACACCTCATCCACCGCTGCGCGATCCCCCTTCCCCATGTGGGAAGGTAATGAGGTTAAGAGGTTACATGCAGGCTTCGTCGTCGAAGTCGCACAGGGTCGGGTCAACGGGCTCGGCCTTCATGACCGTGCGCATATACTCGTTGACCTTCGCACGCATATCCTTGCGGGAAACCGTGCGCGGATCCATCAGATCGTGCTCGATCCAGATCATATGGTAGCCTTTATCGCGTGCCTGTTCATCCAGGATACCCTGCAGGGTTGCCATGTTCTTGCAGGCGACGTTTTGATACATGATAATGATTTCAACATTCCAGGCTTCACACTGACGCCACAGCTCATCCACAACATTGTGGTAGCCGCCGTTTGTGTGGCGGCGCATGACCATGCGCTCGTACAGACGGGCAAGATCCTGAAGAGCGAGCTCTTTATCTTCCGTCTCCAGAGGCTTGGTGAAGTTGAGGGATTCCATCTCCACGAGGATGTCGACGCCCCAGCAGTTTGCAAGCCAGTTGCTGAAGTTGGCATAATAGTGGGCCGGGCAGGACCATACGATGCCGCGGTACTTCATCTTGCCGCGCCACGGCTCTTCCCTGCGCTCGTATGCCTTCATCATAATGTCATTGACTTTGCGGAAGGTCTTCATCACGCGGGGATCCATGCCGCCGTCCATCTCATAGTTCCACTTGCGGAACAGCTCGTAGCACGGGCCAAGGATCTGCGGGTACGGCGTCTTGTTGACTTCCCACTTCTCCAGCTCATACTTCGTCTCTTCGTTGAAGCGCTTCATAGTGGTGAAGTAGGCATCCCAGTTCCACTTGGCGCCTGTCACATTCTCCACAAAGCGGATGCAGGCCTTGATGTCTTCCGCCGCATCCTCCACCGTCTCCTCATATTCATAACGGACAGGGAACGTCAGATGGAACACCGGCAGATCCGGGAACCGGCGGGACATGTAGGACGAGGCCATCGTCGAACCGTCGCACGGCATGGAGGAAGAAATGAAGCAGGAGCCGAGATGCGGGAGCGCATCGATAACCAGGGCGCCGCATTCGGAAGACGGCACCGGGCAGGTATCCGCCGGAAGGCCGAAGGATTCTACCGCGTCGATATACGGTACGCAGGTGAGCTGGTCAATCTCGGAAACCAGGAAAACCGGCATCAGCTGATACGGAATGCCGATCAGGTCAGGGAAGCCTGCCATGATCTGGCCCATCGTCATCTCGTCGAACAGGACGATCTTCTTGTTCAGCTCGGCGCTGTTGCCGTTCTTCTTATCGCCCTTTGCAAGAAGGACAAGGTTCTCGGCGACATAGCGAAAGATATCATAGATCATCAGATGGCTCATCTGCAGTGCGCTGCCGCGTTGGCCCATGATATTCTTATCCATGAACCCCACACAACACATGTAGGAGATCATCCAGCGGTACCAGAAGGTGGTATTCAGGGCGGGGATCAGATCCTTGGAGAAGGTTGCGAGGAGCATGCCCCACATCCGCAGCCATTCCTTATAGTCATACGCCGTGTCCTTCACACCGCGCCACTCGCGGCGGACCGTTGCCATGGCGCCCTTGCGGTAGAGCTTGCCGAGGCGTTTTTCTCCGTTCAGCAGAAGATCCATCCTCTCCTCGGGAGACATCGCCATTATAGCCCTGAACTCTTCCGAAATTCTCCGGCCGTCGTCTTTAATATCGTTCAGGCGGTCATTTCCGAACTTTTTCCAGTCCGTCTCCTTGAACATATCGACAATAATGCTGCCGACTTCCAGCAGGTTTTCTCCCTGCTTTTTCCAGTCCATATTGTCTTTCGCCCGGAAGAATGCGGGATTCGGAAATTTTACTTTATTCTTTGCCATCAGTTCCTGCCTCCCTTCTTCTGAATGCGTTTAATCTCCAGCGACTCGACAAACGCCTGGAAGCGTGTGCGCAGCTGGCCGGAGGTCTTGTTGTTGTAAAGGCGGTCGATACTCAGGACAGGCCACCCTCTCTCTTCTGCCATGATGTGGCTGACCAGCGCACGCTCGAAGCCCCAGAAATCACAGTATTTCATCTGCTCGTAGATTATGCCGTCCGCGTTGAATTCTCTGGCAAGCCTGTCCGCCGTGTCACGGCGCTGCTGGACCTTTTCATCGCTGATGTAACGGGCGCACTCCGACACTTCCATGTAATGGCGGCAGATCTGCTCCAGCGCCGGTTCATCGTCTTTCAGCTCGATGACTTCGCGCCCCGGGAAGGATCCGTAGCAGAATCTGTCTGCCACGACCATCGCGCCGGCTTCCTCGATCATCTGGATGAGGCCCGGATCGTCGATCTCGCTGCCGACGACGGCAACCCTTGCGCGGTACCACGGCTTCGGATCCGGTTCACGCGTCTTCAGCTCTTCCAGCGTCTCTCGCAGGTAGGGCAGGATCAGCGCCTTCGGGCAGGTATACGAAACCAGGCAGATCACATGGAACTCGTAACCCGTGATGACCGGGTTTTCCGCTTTGCGCATGTCGCCGATTTCCGTGATGATCCGGCAGACTTCGTTGTGCTCTTCCACTGCCTTGCGGATCGCGGCATCCGAAATATCCACCCCATAGTTGGCGTTCATGATATCCAGAAGGCGGATCTTCATCTGCTTGACGTAGGAACGGACTGTGTAATCCTCAATTTTATAAGGCATATCGCAGTGCGTCACAAACATGTTGGGCTTATCGTTCATTTTGAGCAGTTCGAAATGCTCATAGAAGCGGTTCATCATAGAACAAGCGTCAACACCTGCAAGCCCGTCCAGGAAGTTGAAGCCGCCCTCGATGCCTCTCTCCACCAGAGCACGCGCAAACTCGCAGGTATAGTTGGACATGTAGTACGTTGCAATGTCCACCGACCCGGTGCGCGGTGCGCGCAGCCTGACGGAGAAGCACTGCCCCAGATTCAGCAGCACTTCGGGGATATGGAAGCACGTATACCCGATGGCAAGGCCTCCATCCGCTTTTGCCTTCTCGACAAGCTCGTTATCGGCATTGTCGAGAAGATTTTCAAAGAAAATCAGATGCTTCAGATCTCTCAAATAATACACCCCTCTCCTTTTGTATGTTTTTTATCTGAAGATCGGGAGCCGTTTCCGGCTCCGCAAAAGATTTGCCGGGTTATAATACTTCCATCTTCGTAAGAGCTTCTCTCGCACCTTTCATCACAGGGGAATCATCCGGCAGATCAAATACCGTTTTTCCCTGGATATCGTTGGAAGCATGGGCGTTGTCCGCCGGGATATAGGAAAGGATCTCCGTATTTTCCACATGGATATACGGGATCAGGGAAGGATCCGTAATGCGGTTGACAATTACCCCGCAGCGGTCATACATCACGAGATCATCCGCCACCTTTCGGATGGTGTCCACCACCTGTGTTCCCTTCCGGCTTGGATCCGTGATCAGGATCAGATGCGTCACCTTTTCCATCACGCGGCGATTGATCTGCTCGATCCCGGCTTCCCCGTCGATCACAACATAATCAAAATCATGGCTGAGAAGGTTGATAACCTCCTTCAGGTAGGCATTTACCTTGCAGTAGCAGCCGGCAGTTTCCGGCCTCCCGATTGCGAGGAAAGAAAACTTCTGCTGCTCCACCATCGTATCAAAAATCCGAAAGCGCGCCTCACTGAGAAGTTCAATGGCCTCCCGCTGGGCTCCCATCTCCACGGACTGAACGATACCCTTGCGGATGTCATCCAGGGTCGCTTTCACTTCCACACCGAGTGCCGTGGAAAGGCCGACAGCAGGGTCGGCATCGATGGCAAGGATGCGGGATTCAGGATATTTCTCTGTCAGAAGACGCACAAAAGCCGCGGAAATGCTCGTCTTCCCGACGCCGCCCTTTCCCGCAACCGCAATGATTTTTGTGTTTCTGTCCATACCGGTACCTTTTAGCAAACTTATGGTTATTATATTAATAATATCATGATCTCGCTGTTTTCGCAACGACTTTTAGGAGAAATCATGAAGATATTTTTAGGAGAAATCGTGAAGTTATTATTTATCAAACAGGCCGAGTGCAAGGCAGGCATTATAGATCCCGTCCTTGTCTACGGCAGTCGTAACAAAGTCTGCTTTCTGCTTCACTTCCTCCGCGGCATTGCCCATGGCAACCTTTGTCCACCCGTCGGGCGTGAACATGGAAAGGTCGTTCAGTGCGTCCCCGAAAACGATGGCATCTTCATACGGGGCATGAAAATGATCCAGTATTTTCCGGATCCCGAAAGCCTTGTCTGCCGGTTCCACAAAAAAATACTCCCGGTGGTAGCGGCACCACGGCATGCCTTTCAGGGCATCGAGGGAAAATTCCTGCGGATAGGGACATGCGATATACATTTTATAAAGATCCTTATAGTCTTCCGGATCCAGCCCGGGCACAATCCTGTTCTTCAGGTAAAAATCGTGTGTATAAGCGTCAAACCGTTCATCCGGAACCAGGCGTGTATCGGAATTGTCCACCTGCAGCCCCCAGGGAAGGCCTTTTTCTTCGCATTCCCGCACGAGGGCAACGATTTTTTCCTTTGGAAGCGGTGTGATGCCGAGGAGCCTGTCATCGATCGTGATGCCGTATCCCCCGTCGCTGACCATATTCCGGAACCCGAGATCGTGCATCAGATCTACCGCCATCGCCTGTGCCCTGCCCGTAGCGATTGCAAGGAAATGCCCGGATTCTTTCAGCTTCTCAATGGCAAGCCTTGCGGAGGCCGGCACGCAGGATTTGTCATACCCGCCGGTGATCAGCGTACCGTCTATATCGAAAAAGAGATATCTCCGCCGCATCAGTGCTGTTCCGCCTCCTTTTTCTTTCTCTTCGGGAGCAAGGCAATCGGTTCGTATTCGTTCGCGATCCTGTGCAGCAGCCGTATCGCATCCTGCTCGCTCCGGTAAGGTCCCTGTGCAAAAACCTCCATCGGCAGAAGCGCCGGATTTTCTTCGCGCAGCATCCACATCACAACATTTTCCGCATGCTTGACCGTCGCCTCGGCAGAATAGATGTATAACCCGCTGATGCCGGGTGCGCCGGCCTGTGGCCTGATCACGCTGCGCAGCTTCCCGTCCGACATCAGATTGCGAAGGGCGGCTTCCATTCCGGTGATCATCCCGTCCGTGGCAATGACTTTGTAATAGACCACCTCATCCGGTTCATAAACCTCTCCCTCCAGGTAGTTGCGGTAAGGAGAGCGTTTCATATTGTCATAGATCACTTTTTCCTGTTCGGTTATTTTCCCCTGGTGGAAAATACAGGTTTTGTTGTGATGGATCGTATAGATAAAATAGCTGCATCCGAGTGCCGCAAGCCGGGTTTTGATGCGTTCGCTCTCCTCCGCCGGGATAGTTTCCGCATAGAGGAACTCGTTGTTGTTCACATCATAAACTCCCGCGCCGTCCATCACGATCATCGGCACGGTGAGCCTCGCCTCACGCATCTGAAGGAGGAAAAAGGCCGGCGCATGCTCGGAGATCAGCGAGATCTTTGCCCCGTCATTGAAAAGATAGTTCAGCCGTACCAGAACTGCCGGCGGGATACGGGAAAACCGGTCCGGCACCAGATCCATCGTCCGCACGAAGAAAACATGATTGTTGTCCTTGCGGCGGGGGAGATGTGTGATATTGACCAGGATGGCAACGATCGCCCCGACATTAATGTCAAAAACACGGACCGCCGCTGCCCGCAGCGGATCTTCGATATCCGGATAGCCGGCAATAATACAGATATAAATGATAGCTGCCAGCCCCGCCACCTCGGTGATACGCAAAACCACCGCGGTGTAGATCGCCAGGAGCACCCCGAGAGACATGAAAGCATACAGGGATACCTTGGTTATGCTGAGAATCGGAAAATTCATCAGCACGAGCAGAAACAGCAGTGCCCAGACCGTTCCGATCAGGGATCCCGTGAGCCTGTCCAGTGCGTATTTCCCCGCGTCCCTCACATATGGCTGCATACAGATGATGGCGGTGATTGCCGCCTCCGTCGGCATGGAACCGGTTTCATAGCCCCTCACATGGTAGATCATCAGGCACAGAAAGACGGCTATTGCGGTTTTTACAATGCGCCTTCCGAGATGCGGAAAGACACGGCCTTCCCGCTCGGGATTGCCGGGGATACCGGGTAAAGAAAACATAGAATAACCTCAACTTCTGTATATTGAAAACAATCCAGACCGGATTCGGCGAAAATAACGGGAATTCCTGTATTTTCGCCTTGTTGCGCCCGGCAAACTATGGTATAGTAATTTACCAGATACAGCATACCACAGAATTACGCTCTTGGAAAGGATCTCTCTGCAATGGAAAGCAAAAAAACGCTCAAACGGAATCTGATCATGTTCCCTCTCGGCACAGTCGGGCGCGACATGATTTATAACCTCTTTACAAACTTTATCTTTACCTTCATTCTCTTCACCCGCGGGCTGAATGCCGCCCAGCTCGGTGCGGTATCCGCCATTATGATCGGCGCCCGTGTGTTCGATGCTTTGAATGACCCGATCATGGGCAATATCATCGAGCGGACCAGAACGCGCTGGGGCAAATACAAACCGTGGCTCGTGATCGGCATCCTGTCCACTTCCCTTGTCGTCTACGCCGCTTTCAATACCAGGCTCACCGGCTGGAACTTTGTCTGGTTCTTCGCCGTGATCTACTTCCTCTACAGCATTACCTACACAATGCACGACATCTCCTACTGGGGTATGGTACCCGCCCTTGGGACGGATGCCCATGTTCGCAACCAGTTTACAGCCCGCACCAACCTTTTCGCCGGGATCGGCGGAACGCTCGCCGGGTTTTTCATCCCCATGCTCACGACGGGCAGTTCGACGCTCGGCGGAAATACAGCTTACGCCTACGGCCGCGTTGCTCTGGTGATCTGTATTCTTGCCCCTGCTTTCCTCTGCTTCACGATCTTCGGCGTCCGGGAGAGGCGTGAAATCAGCACCCAGCCGCCTGCCCCGTTCAGCTTCAAAAAAATCATTGACGTTTTCAAAGGCAACGACCAGCTGATCTGGATCGCCATCATCTTCCTCTTCCAGCAGATCGGAAATGACCTCGCGATCGGCGGCATGGCCTCTACCTTCATTTATTTTGATCTCGGTTATGAAGGCGGGTTTTATTCCAATTTCTCCACCTTCGGCCTGGCTGCGACGGCCGTGCTGATGGTGATCTATCCGATGCTTGCCAGCAAGACCACCCGCAAGGAATTCATGAAGAAGATGCTGTTTGTCTCCGCGGCGGGCTATGGCGGAATGCTGCTGATCGGAATGCTGATGCCATCCACCAACCCCACCCTGAAATGCTGGCTCCTCACCTTCGGCTATATGGCAGCAAATTTCGGCAACTATGCCTACTATCTCATCCTGATGATCTCCATCATCAACACGGTGGAATACAACGAGTATCTGCACGGCGAGCGCGAGGAGGCGCTGGTTGCATCCGTCCGTCCGTTCATCACAAAAATGGGCAGCGCCGTCGTGATCGCCATCAACTATATCACCTATCTGATCTGCGGCGTCACCGGCTATACCCAGCAGATTTCCGACTTCGAACAGCAGACCTCTCTCGGCGCCATCACGGAGGCGGAAAAACTTTCCAGCATCAACGATGTGATTGCTAAAGTCACCGGTTCCCAGCGCACGGGGCTCCTCCTTGTGCTGACCGTCCTGCCGTTTTTATGCATGGTGCTCACCTACGTGCTCTACTGCAAGCATTATAAGCTCGATGAGGACGAGTATAAACGCATCTGCACTGTGCTGGAAGAGAGGAAGAAATGAGATCCGTCCGTCTCAGGGCCTGCCTGGCCGGCATTTTCGCCTGTCTCCTGCTTCTGCTGCTGCCCTCTCCCGTATCGGCGGAAACGCCTTCAGAGGAGATCCGTTCATTCGGCGGCTATGACTATATTCTTCTGGAAGACGGCACAGCGAAGATCCTCCGCCACAGCGGCGGAGAAAAAGAGCTTGGCATCCCCTCCGTTCTGGACGGCTATACCGTGACCGCCCTGGGGGACGGCGCGTTTCAAAACGCCGGCAGCATTGAGAGCATCACGATTCCCGACAGCGTTGTCGATCTGGGCATCAATCCGTTTTCTTCCTGCAGCAGGCTGAAAGAGATCTTTGTCTCCCCCGCCCATCCCACACTGGTTGTGGAGGAAGGCGTTCTCTTCAGCAAACCGGACAGCCGGCTGGTCTGTTTCCCGGTTGAACTCTTCACAAACTACTATACCGTCCCGGGCTGGGTCCGGGAAATCGGCAGCCGCGCTTTCTTCAACAGTGAGCATCTGGTCAGTATTACGATTCCCGAAAGTGTAAAGCTCATTGGTGAAAGTGCGTTTTCCGTGTGTTCCTATCTGGAAAAAGTAAACATTCTCGGCGGTGTGACGAAAATCGGCGACTATGCTTTCCATCTCTGTGAACGGCTGCTGAGCGTGAAGCTCGCTGACAGTGTAACAGAGATCGGCCGGTATGCTTTTCTCGGCTGCCGCAAACTCAACGACCTGACGATTCCGCAAAGTGTGACCGACATCGGGGAAGGTGCTTTTCTGCAGGTGCCCCGGTAAAGAAGGAGAATAACCATGCTGATGCTCAGAGTCCTGACCGCAAAGTTTGACTACGCTGCTGCTGAGGTCTCAGACAGCCGGTATATTTACCATGTGGAATATAACCCCTATGCGGAAAACTTTTATCGCGTAACCGAGGAAGACGGTACCGTCATTGAAAGCTACCTCCGCCTGGAGGACTGCGTGTACTCCCGTTTTTCCGGCATCTTTCTCGCATTGCAGAAAGCCATGAATGCCTGCAACCTGGTCTACGGCACCAACATCCTCAGCGAGATCACAAGTGCAAAGGAGGTTTCTTCCGAGGGGGATAAAAAAACTGCCGTCAACCGCTTTACCTACCGCGGCAAGCAGTATACAGCCCGCGCCGAGCTGGATTCCTCCCGGGAAATCCCCTCTTCCCTCTACACGGTATCCGACAGCACCGGGCAGCACAGCGAGACCTATCAGGCGCTCTACCAGGCAGTGAACTCACCCTTCTATCCCGTCCTTGCCGACCTCGACCATTATGTCAGGGGGACGGTTCTTCTGACATAATAAGACATTCTAAAAGCGGGAACTGTGCATTGAAACACAGCTCCCGCTCTTTTTGTTCATACGAACGGTTCTTCTGACACAAGCTGCGAGATTCTGACCTGCTCCGGGGCATCCGTCTTCAGGATCCGGTCCAGCAGCTCCGAGAAGAGGTCCACCGTGCGGCTGATCTTCTCCTCCGAGTAAATCGCCCTGTTAAACATGAGGTACGGAACGATCCCGTCCGGATTTTCGATGATCTGCACGGCCAGGCTTCTGGAATTGATCGGGGCGTGGCTCTCCACGTTCAGCCTTGTCCCGCCGATGGAAGCGATGCTGTTGCCGCTCATGATCTCCGCCGTCTCATAACAGACGATCATCATGTCATGCTCAAAGACATTGTCCCGCATCACGCTCCACTCATAGGAGCAGTGTGCAAGGCTGTCGTTCGATCTGCCGGAAACCTCTTTCAGGAACTCCTGCAGCGTCATCTCCCCGCTGATTTCCAGGCCGACGGTGACGTAACGGAAGAGGCAGCCGAAGGCGTTCCGGCGCACGTCGTCCGTTCTGTCATGGAAGACCCAGTCCAGCATCACCTTGTTTTTCTTTTCCGTTGCAAAAATCCCCAGGAGCCCGACCGCGGTGAACAGGATATTTCTGGAAATGCGGTTTTTCTCCTCCCAGACTTTCATCTCTTCCGGCGACACCGTGCGCTTCAGCGACAGAAAAGTCCTTCCGGCCGGCCGCGCCCGGACATCCGGCACCAGGTTGATGCACCAGTCGTCCTTCTCATAGGCTGCCTCAAAGAATTCCCGGTCTTCCCGGTACTTTTTGCCCGCCCGCATCTGCTCCTGCTGATACAGATAGGCATAGTAGGTATCCGTCGGCAGCGTCTCACCTTTCCAGGCGCGGAAGATATCTTCGTTCAGAAGCTGCATCCCGGTCCCGTCTGTCATAATATGATGAACATCAAAAAACAGATAGACGGCTTCCTCTGTCCGGTAAAGCCCGGCATGGACCAGCGGTTCCCCGGTAAGGCGGAACGGACGGAGCAGGTTCTCTTTTTTTCGCGCAAATTCCGCCTCGGTGGTTTCTTCCACGGAGAGCTTCAGGATCTTTTCCGGCGCAATTCTCTGGACAAGGGAGCATTCCTCATTGAATTCAAAAACAGTATACAGAGCCGTCCGGTTCGCCAGCGCCTTATTCACCGCATCGCACAGACGCTCCGCATCGGTATCCGCGGGAAAGCGGTACAGCCGCGGCAGGTTCCACATGATGGTATAAGGGGAAAAGATGCAGTAATCAAAAATCGAGATCTGGTTGGGCGTCAGGGGATGTGCCTTCTCCCGCTCCCGCTTTTCTGTGACGGCCGGGTCTTCCTGCGTCACCCCGGCTTCCCGGTTCTCATAGATGGCCGCAATGCGTTCCGGCGTGCAGCCTTCAAAGATATCCGCGGCGAGAAGGCCCGGCAGATTCGCCGCAGCCAGCACGCGCATCGTCCCGAGCGAGTCCCCTCCCAGATGATAGAAGTTATCCCGGATGCCGACAACATCCACCTGAAGGGCTTTTGCAAAGGCCAGGCACAGCACCTGCTCCGTTTCCGTGCGGGGAGGCACGTAATCCGCCGTTTCCGCTTTCGGCTCCGGCTTCGGAAGGGCTCTCCGGTTCATCTTGCCGTTGGGGAGCAAAGGCACTTCGTCCACTTTTATGAAGAAGGACGGAATCATATAATACGGCAGGTACTGCTCCATCTTCCGGCGGACGTCCAGCTCGTCGAAGGTGATATCTTCCGTATAGTACAGACAGACGAAGGCATGGAGCGGATCTTCAAACCCCCTGGCCGCGCACCATTTCACGCCCAGGATTTTCTTTCCGACTGCCTCGATTTCCGCAGGTTCGATCCGGTTGCCGTTGATCTTGATCATGTCGGTGCTGCGGCCGAGCAGCACGAGGTTGCCGTCCGGCAGCTTTTTGCCGATATCTCCTGTATGGTAGAGGCCTCCGCGCAGCGCCTCTGCGGTCCTGTCCGGCAGGTTGATGTATCCGCGGAAGAAAGGATCCTCCACGCAGATCTCGCCCTCCGTGCCGTCCGGGACTTCCCTTCCGTCTTCATCCAGGATCCGAAGGACGATCTGCTCGATATCCGGCTTCCCGACGGGGCAGGTCTCATAAGGCCTGTCAATGATGAACTCTGCAACGGGGAACCCGCATTCGCTCATGGAATAGCCGTTCACCAGCTCCTTCCCTTCGACGTAGATGCCGTTCGCCGGTTCCCCGCCGATCTGGATCTGGCGGATCGTCGGCCCCGGATCCCCGATCAGGCGGATCAGGGAGGGCGAGCAGTAAGTAACGGTGATGCGGTTTTCCAGATAATACCGGCGGAGCAGCACCGGATTCTTGATGATGCTGTACGGTACGACGAAGGCGTGGCAGCCGTCATACACGGCATAGATGAAGCGCCGGATGGCCGCGACGAAATTCAGCGGCGGGATCAGGGCTAGCCTGTCGGATTCCGTGAGCCGGGGCTTCCCGGTCCTAGGGTCGAGGGAAGCGGCCTGGATCAGCCTGATGCTGCCGTATTCATGCAGCGCGCCTTTCGGATTCCCCGTGGTGCCGGAGGTATAGACCGCAAAGGCCGCGTCCCGGATACCGGGCTTCTCATAACCGGATTCCGGTTCCGTCTTCAGGATCTCCTCCCAGGCCTCCCCGTCTATCACAGCTTTGCAGCTGCAGTCCCTCCGGATATAGGCAATCCGCTCCGGCGGATAATTGTCCTCCACCATGGTGAAGGCAGCGCCGGCCTTCCACACGCCCAGCAGCGCGATCAGCGGGACAGCGCCGCGGGGCAGGCACAGAAAAACAAAGTCCTCCCGGCCGATCTTCTTTGCCTTCAGCCAGGCATAGACCCGCCCGGACAGTTCGTCCACCTGCCGTCTGCTCAGGCCGCGCGGGTGGCGTTCGTCCGTCAGCGCCAGGGCGGCTGGATTGTCTGATACGTGTTTTGCCCACGCATCCAGGATAGTTTCCGTTTCATTCAGAAAGCTCAGATCCATGTTAGTTCCTCCTATGAGTCATAGTAACTCTACCATAAAAAGCGGGCCTCTGCAAGAATATCGTAAGTTTTTGCATGTTGAAAGCAAACAGGCCAAGGCGCAGAAAAACCCCTACAGCGGAGGGCTGCAGGGGGTGAGGATTGCGTTATCTGAATCAAGAATCTAAGGGACCTGTCCCCGTAACCCACATTTTCATATAAGCGGGAACTTTGCACTGAACACAGCTCCCGCTCTGCTTTCTGTGTCAGGAAAACCGTTCCCTTGACATACAATATGCAGGAACGTGCGCAGGAACATACGCAGGAACTTGCAACCGGCACCAATCTGTGCTATGATCGTAGCCGGAAGAAAGAAGGGAATGAAATGACAAATTATCGCCCGCCTTATGAAATCACAGAAAAATGCCTCAACCTTATCTCTTCTGTCTCGGAAAAGCTCGGCCGCCTGGATGTTACAAACTGCAGCACAAAACCCCGGCTGAGAAAGATCACCAGGATTCAGTCGGTATACTCTTCCCTGAAAATTGAAGCAAATTCCCTGCCGATCGACACGATCACAGCCATACTGAACGGCAGGGAAGTAATCGGCCCTGCGGAAGAGATCCGGGAAGCCGAAAATGCATTTCGGGCATATGACAGGATTGCAGGTTTTGATCCGTTCCGGCTGCAGGATCTTTTGCAGATGCATGCCGTGCTTATGGACGGCCTTTGCTCGGATGCCGGAACATTCCGGAAAGGCCGGGAGGGTGTTTTCTCGGGAGATACCTGCATTTATATGGCGCCGGAGCCGGACGCTGTGCCTGGTCTGATGAGAGATCTTCTTGAATGGATGAACATGGCCAGAGGATCGGTACATCCGGCCGTGATTGCCTGTGCAGCGCATTATGAGCTCGTGTTTATCCACCCCTTTTCGGATGGAAACGGAAGGCTTGCACGGTTATGGCAGATGGCAATTCTTTCTTCATGGAAACCGCTTTTCCGGTATGTGCCGATCGAAAACAGCATTCAGCAGCACCAGCAGGACTATTACGATGTCATTGACCGCTGCAACCATGCGGAAACGATCACGGAGTTTATAGAATTTATCCTTGAAATGACAGATGATGCGCTGGCCGGTCTTCTGGAATTGTCCGGAAAGCAGGATGCCGTCACTGCCTGCGTACAGTGCCTGCTGGACGTGATGGGATACGAGACAGAATACTCCTCGACAGAACTCATGAGGCTGCTTCATCTCAAATCAAGAGATACACTGCGGAACCACTATCTCCATCCCGCAATCAATGCCGGCCTGATCCGGATGAAACACCCGGATACTCCCTCCAGCAGGAACCAGCGCTATATCCGAATCTGAAAACCCCGCCTCGATAGAGACAAGGTGAGGAATGGTTTATGTCAGGAGAACCACCCCTGTGGCATACTTCCCCGCTATCTGGAAAACCGCCCCTTGACATTTATGGTATATAATCTCTCTCTGATTAAATATCTTAAAAATAGGTTGAAAATCACCTATAATATGATATACTATATAGTGGAGGTGATTGAAGTTGATGATCGATAGCAACGCTATTGTTACAGCAACAGAGGCAAACCAGAATTTTTCCAAGGTAGCAAAGACAGCCGAGAGAAAAGGCCATGTTGTTGTATTCAAAAACAACCGGCCGAAATTACTCGTAATAGATCTTGATACAGAACCCCAGATTGAAATGACAGAGGATGAAAAAATCCGGTTCGTTGCAGAACGTATTCTCCGGGAGCATAGAGCAGCTTTTGAGGAACTTGCAAAATGATTATATTCTCAAAGGAAAAAGTGCTCCTGCTGCATAAAATTATGGCTGAAGCAACTGGAGGAAGCGTCGGGCTAAGAGATGAAGATCTTTTAGATTCTGCTTTGGAAAGTGCTTTTGCCGGATACGGAGACAAAGAGTTTTATCCTACGAAGGAAGAAAAGGGTGCCCGGCTGGGCTATACACTGATTTCTAACCATGCTTTTGTCGACGGGAACAAACGAATTGGGATGTATGTGATGCTCTCATTTCTTGAAATGAACGGTATCCGCATCAAATGCACAGATGAGGAGCTGGTTTATGCCGGGCTCTCCGTTGCGGATGGAAGCATGGGCTATGATGAGCTGCTGCAATGGATCAGGGAACACGAAGGATTATAATTCTTTCTCAGAAGAATACTACCACATTGCACTTGTTACATCTACATTACTATTATGCCGGTAACAACAGAAGCCGGGAGATTTTCCGATCTCACGGCTCTGATTTTGAGGCAAGGAACCTGTCCCTGTGACTCGCATTTTCATAAAAGCGGGAACTGTGTACTGAACACAGCTCCCGCCCTGTTTTTATGTCAGGAAAACCGTCCTGCGGCATAAAGGGAGTCACATACCGAGGATACTGACGGGATAGGTGTATGCTTCTTCATTTACGGGACGAATTCTGTCGCAGGTATCAATGATAAGGCCTCTCTGAATCTCCATATTGTATTTTTTTAATACGGAAAAGTTTTTCGTAGGATTTTTCGTAGACTCACTCGTCTTGATCTCAATTGGATAAAGCCTCTCTCTCATGATGAACAAAACGTCGATTTCTTTTTGATCAATGTCCCTGTAATAGAACAGGGTTTCTTTCGGATCCCTGTTGTGCACATAGAAGTTTTTTACCAGTTCACTGACAACATAGGTTTCAAAAAAAGCACCGCTCATTACACCGTTCCGGAGCATTTCCGAATCCGGCCACTTGCACAGATAGGCACAGAGGCCGGTGTCCATGAAATACAACTTTGGTGTCTTGATAATTCTGTTTGAAAGATTTGCCATATACGGATACAACAGAAACAGGAGTCCGGAAGTCTCCAGGATAGAAATCCATCTTTTGCAGGTTCGCACATCAATCCCGACGATGTTTGCAATTGTATCATAGCGCAGCTCCTGAGAAGTTCTCAAAGCGACAATAGACAGAAAATTACGAAACTGTAGCTCGCTGCCTGCCGAGATCAGTTTTCGAACATCCTTTTCTATATAGGTGCTGACATAGGATCTGAAATAGATCTCCCTCTCGGAAACACCCGTCACAATGTCGGGCATTCCACCCTGAAAAATGTCGTGGAAAACCTCCTGCCTTGTTCGATAGGCTCCTTCCAGGTTACGTTCTCTTTCCAATAATACGGAAATATCGGGATCAAAGAGTTCACCCCGCGCTTTGTACTTTTCTGCCTGTGACAGGGACGCCATTTCTATGACTCCACAGCGGCCCGCCAGCGACTCTGATATGCCCTGCTGAAGCTCAAAACGGTTGGATCCGGTCAGAATATACATCAACTCACGTTTTTCCCCGTTTTTCATCCAAAGAAGCCGCTGTTCATCGATTTTCTTTTTTATTTCATCCAGCAGATTTGGCACTTTCTGGATTTCATCAATAACGAGTGGCCATCCATATGTTTCAAGGAAGAGCTTAGGATTTTCAAGTGCAAGATTTCGATCATCCAGGTCATCCAATGTCACCTTGCGGTATCGGTCACCGAACAGATAGTCTACCGTAGTGGATTTCCCGACCTGGCGAGGGCCATATATTACGATACACGGGAACGATTGTGCGACCTGAAGGATCATTTTTTCTGAAAGCCTGTTAATATACATCTTCATCCTCCACTCTAAATTTACGATGAAAACAGCATTCGAATGTATTTTTAATCGGAACTAATATAGCACAGAAGGAAAATATAATCAATACCGAGCTGTATCCGAATTTGAATTCAGAGCCGGGAGATTTTACCGATCTCCCGGCTCCGATCTTGAGTCAAGGTACCTGTCCCTGTGACTCATAAAAGCGGGAACTGTGCACTGAACACAGCTCCCGCTCTGCTTTTTTGTCAGGAGAACCGTCCGTTTGACATATTATCCTAAAATGGTGCCATTAACAGTAAGTGTATGGTCTGTTCCAAGTGTAAAGCCGTTATTATATATGGCCACAGAGTTATCTCCAGGCGTCCCTGTCTGAATCTGCTCTGCTGCGGCATCCGCCTGGGCAACCGCCGCGTCGGCACCCGCCTGGGCACCTGTGGCTTTCGAACCGCCGTTCTCTGGGCTTAAGTCGATGGACACCGGATGGGTGCCAGAAAAACCAAACGTATAGTCGGGTTTATTCCCGCCAACCTGCTGTATGGTGTCATCCGGCTGGTCAACTGAATCCGCCTGGGCACCCGCGGCGGCACCCGGCCTGGCAGTTTTAGCGGCTGTCCCGAGGGTGGCAGCTGCTGCAGCGGCTGCAGCAGCGGCTGCAGCCGCTTCTTTCGCGCCGGCAGCTATCTCCTTGTCATAAGTTTCGGCATAAGTTTCGGCATAAGCTTTGGCATGATCATCGTCCAGACCGGCAGCTATCTGTGTGGCATAAGCATTGGCATATACATCGCCCTTACCGGCGTCTATCTTCTCGGCATATGCATTGGCATATACATCGCCCTTACCGTCAGCTATCTTATCGGCATATGCTTGGGCATAATCAATGCCCTTATTGTCTACATTATGCTTCTCGGCATATGCTTTGGCCCAAGCTGCTGCATAATCTTTTTCCTTACCTCTAGATATAAGAATCCCATACCAATTTATATAATCAACGCAATATTCATGAGACTTACCATCTGCTCTCATATCAGCATATTTTTTGGCATTTTCTTCGTTTCTTCCCTCTTCTGCTTTGGCAAAAGCATAATAATCGGCATAATTTTCATCCTTACCTTCTGCTATCTGCGTGGCAAAAGCATTGGCATAATTTTCGGCTCTATCCATGAGCCAAGCGGCAGATATCTTCTTGGCATAAACATTGGCATAAGCTTTGGCATAAACATCGCTTTTACCGTTGGCTATCTGCTTGGTATAGGCATCGGCATAAGCTTCGGCAAATTCTTCACCTTTGATTTTATTCTTGTCATAAGCAGCTTGCCGGATTGCCTCCCTCACTGCCTTGTTGCTCTCGAGGGTGCCGAGGAGGACTACAAAGCCCAGGCCGGCGGCGTCCTTCGGGACAGGGATTTTGAGCACGCCGTATTCGGCGCACAAAACCCGCAGCACCGTGCCGTCGCTGAAGACGACGGTGTAGTAATTGTTCGCCCAGTATAAGTCATGTTTCGACGGGACGAGGATCTTATCCTCCTTCGCGTTGGCAAACGCGCCTTTGAAGTTCACCACGCCGCTGTCCAGCGTCTGGGCGTTCTCGCTGTCAAACGCGGCAGCGAAGATGGCATTACCCTTCTTCATGGCGGTGAGTGCTTCACCTGTCGGCAGGGCATCGACCACATCGTTCACTTTCTCGGTGCGTTTCTCGCCGCCGACGGTGCCCTCGACCACCAGGTCGGATTCTTTATTCTTTGGAGGCTGAACGTTGCCGTTGCCGTTTCCGTTGCCATTGCTGCCTCCGCCAACGCCTCCGCTATAACTGACCACTGACACCTTGATGAGGCTTTCGGCTTTTTCGGCATTCGCGGGAATCGGGTTGTTGTTCTGTTCCTGATTCTGGTTCTGCTGCTGGTTCTGGTTGTTCTGTTCCTGATTCTGATTCTGGTTGTTCTGTTCCTGATTCTGGTTCTGGTTGTTCTGTTCCTGGTTCTGGTTATTCTGTTCCTGATTCTGATTGTTCTGTTCCTGGTTCTGGTTGTTCTGTTCCTGGTTCTGGTTGTTCTGTTCCTGATTCTGATTCTGGTTGTTCTGTTCCTGATTCTGGTTGTTCTGTTCCTGATTCTGAGTCTGGTTGTTCTGGCTATTATTCTCGTTCTCGTTATTATCCTGAGGTTTATCTTTCAGCGTCACGGAGAGGTAAACCCCGCCGCCCTTCGGAACGACGACATAGTAAGACCCGCTACCTTCATCCTGAATGAGTTCCAGCTCAACGCCTTCATCTCCGTAGGCTTTATCAACTTCAAAGCTGTCATCAGTGACGTCTATTTTCAGATATACTTTGTCGTTTTCATGGGCATACTGATAAGTCTCTCCGCCAGCAGTCCCTGTTGCAAGATCCTTTTCCAAGGTTGCATCCTGTTTTGCGGAAAGGGTACCTGCATTTGTTCCGTCACTGTTATGGACATTGGTGTCCACTCTGATGATGTACTGGATGGAGGCATCCGTAAACGTCTTCGACTCGCCGGCAGACGGTTCGGCAGCAATGGAAGTATCCGCAGCAATGCTGGTGGAACTTTCGGAAGTACTGACAGCGCCTGTGTTATAAGCGTTTTCAACAGTACCGGATGAGCCGCTTTCAATGACACCGCCCGTATTATAAGTGTTTTCGACGGTCCCGGATGTTCCGGCTTCATTGCCGTTGTCTCCACCTGCGGGCTGCACAAGCTTATAGTTCTCTGTCGGCGCATTGCCGTCAACTTCGATCTTCCAGACGGTCAGGTTCAGGTTGTCTTCCGTGACGTACTGATCCACCACCACGGCCTGCTGCCCGGCGGAGAGGGTTCCCTCAATCAGGATGTCGGTTATTCCGCTGCCACTGACGGAAATACCAGTATCTTTTGCCGTAACATCGCCGTAGACCGCGATCTCTGTTTTATCTTCTGAATTGGTATTATTATTGACGACAATAGCCGTATCGCTGGCGTTCACATCACCGTCGACGGTGACATTTGTCTGACTTACGTTTTCTGCCTGGCTGGATGCGGCGTCGCCCTGCCCGGATGCGGCATCAGTGCCTTCCGTGACCTCCCCGAAGACGGCCTCTTCTATAACAGGGTTCAGTTCAATGCCTTTCGCAGCTTCCACATCACCGTTAACGGTCACGGTTGCCGTGCCGCCGTTGTTTTCTATAGCAATGCCGGTGCCCTCGGCTTTGACGGCAGGGGTCTCCGCGCTGCCTTCCGTGCCGGAAGCATCGCCGCCGGTGGATTCGGCTGCAGACGCTACATTTTCTGTCTGGACGCCGGAGCCTGCGGCTGTTTCTCCCGCGACGGTAGCTTCCCCTTCTGCGGCCGCGTCTGCCCCGGATGCATTATCCTGGCCGACGGTCACGTTCGCCGTTCCACCCTCGCTCACAGATACGTGGATACCGGTCGATCCTTCCCCGGATGCGCTGACGCTGTCGGCATTGACGGTTGCTTCGCCGCCGCCTTGTGCCGATGCAGAGGCACCTGTTGATTCTTTACCGGATGCGCTGACGCTGTCGGCATTGACGGTTGCTTCGCCGCCGCCTTCAGCTTTTGCATCTGCACCGACTGACCAATTGCCTTCTACACTGACAGCGTCAGCATTGACAGTTGCTTCACCGCTGCCTTCGGCAATTGCGGATACACCTCTTGATTCACCACCGGATTCGCTGACATTGCCGGCGCTGACATTGCCGGCATTGACTTCCGTCTGCCCGCCGCCGGTCGCAGAGGCCTCCACGCCAGTGCCGGTGGCGTAGATATCGCCGCCCTGGAAACTGTCGCCGGTTCCGGTGCCGACGTTGACGGTTGTGGTGCTTCCTTCGCCGGTCGCAGATGCTTCCACACCCGTGCCGCCCACGGGGTTGTCAGATGAACCAACGTTTTCGGCATTGATGATTGTTGTGCCGCCGCCTTCAGAGGAAGCCAACACACCAGCGCCGGTTGCATTGATATCGCCGTTTACGTTGACGGTTGCCATGCTCGGGGGTGTATTATCTAAGCCTCCATTGGATGTACTGACTTGAACCCCGGGTTTACTGTTTTCAGTCCCAGCCGTTACGCTCTCTACTGTTACGGTTATTTGATCATGCCCTTCAGATGCGTCAATCTTAACACCTTTATCGCCCGCCGTAACATCACCGGCTGTTAATTCAATGGTGTTCCGCCCGGTTTCACCGGAATCAACGGTAATGTTTATACCACCTATACCGGATAAATTGGTTGTAATATCATTTGCCTCGACAGTAATGGATTCCCCGTTACCGGATATGATCTCGAGGCCGTTCCCACCATCGCTAACTATATCCGCGTTTATGCTTACACTTGCAGGTGTATCACCATCTGCCGGGGTAACGGTGATAGGCCCACCATCGCCCACCAATTCTTCTGGTACGACCTCCGGAACACCTCCAGCTGTAATCTCAACCCCGGTCGTAATTGTAGCCGAGCCCTCTGCCCAAACGGGGAGAGCCGTGAGGGAGGCTGCCATGCAGACGGCGAGGACGAGGGCCAGAAATCTGGCCGGGAAGCGGGTATTTTTCATATTGCAATCCTCCTTTTGAAATCAGGATGAATTCGCGGTTATTTCTTTCGGTAATTGATACAGTTATACATAGTAAAAATAGCATAAAATGCGCTTTTCTGCAAGGGAAAAAGATGAGTCACGATGACCGGCTTTCCGACATGAGGCGGGCGGAGGCGGCAGAGATGATGCGCACGAGGTCCTCCGCCGTATAGTCCCCCTTCTCGATCAGGGCAACCATTTCATCCGCCGTGCGGGAATTGCGGGCGTACGACGGGACGCCGTTTTCATCATACGTCCAGCCCGTGAGCTCGGAGTACATGACGTTCAGCGCGTTGGCGAATTTGAGGATCTTGTCGGCCGGGAGATTCACCTTTCCGGCCTCGATTTTGGCTATAGATGTCCTGCTCGTATAGCCTGTCTTCTCGGCCAGCTCCTCCTGGGACATGCCCCGTTTGATGCGGTATTCTCGGATATTGCGGTAAAGGTCTTCCATTCTCCGGCCCCTCCTTCTGTTGGTAAAAACAGTATAACACAATAGTGAATTAAAATCAACAAAAAATAAAACTGATGTCACTCTCTTGACAAATAATTTGAATTGTGGTAGGATACGAGTGTGAATTAAAATCACATATTTGATTCGCAAAATTATTTATGCCCTATTAGGTGATTTTTATTCACGCATCGTTCACATCAGGAAAATATAATAAGGAGGTTTGCATATGATAAATGTGAATGAAAGGCATCTCGCCGAACTGAAGCAGCAGAAAATCTGGCTGCTGTGGCGCAAGGAGACAAGAAAAAACAGCAAGGGCGAGGTGAGCCCGACCAAGGTTCCGATCAATGCCCACGGGGTACGGACAGGGACGGATCCGGCCCATGCGGGGGACTGGATGACCTTCGACGAAGCTGTCTCGGCTTCCGGAGGGGTCACCTGCGCGGGGATCGGCTTCAAGATCCCGGACGGTGTCTTCTTTCTGGACATCGACCACCGTGACCTCGGGGATCCGCTCGTGAAGACGCTGCTGGAGCGCTTCGGCTCCTATGCGGAGAGATCGTGCAGCGGCAACGGCTACCACATCTACGGCCGGTATGACCTGAAAGCGATCCCCGCGGAAGAGGGGAAGGACGGCAAAGTCAAACTGGCAAAAGAGTATTATCTCAAGAACCCGCACAACGGCATCGAGCTCTATTTCGGGGACCTGACCAACCGCTTCGCCGTCTTCACCGGTGACTGTGTGTACGATGCCCCGCTGAAGGACTGCACCGGAGCCCTGCTCACCACGCTGGAGAAGGAGATGCGCAGGGACGCCGCGAAGCCGGCTGCAGCAAAAAAGCAGCCCGCTTTCGGCAGTGAAACCGGAGAATTCCGCAAGCACCTTTCGGAAACCTGCGATGCCGACACCATCCGCTTCCTCAACAAGCTCTACAGCCAGAAAAACGGCGAGAAATTCCGAAGGCTGTTTGAAGAGGGGGACATCTCGGCCTACGGCTCCCAGTCGGAAGCGGACCTGGCGCTCTGCGGCATGATCGCCTTCCGCACCGGTGACGACCCGGGATCGATCGACCGGATCTTCCGCCTCTCCGCGCTGTACCGGGACAAATGGGAGCGTGAGGATTACCGGGAGAGCACCATCCGCCTTGCGATCGGCAGCTGCAACGGGCAGTTTCGCAAAACCAGCATTGTCCGGCCGTATTTCATCACCGAAAACGACCAGGGGGACGAAAAGGTCAGCCCTCCCCTGCTGGCCCAGTATGTGCGGGAGAACCTGCAATACATCATGGTGCGCTCCAGCGCGAGGGAGGAGCTGCTGATGTACGTCTATCGGGACGGCGTATACCGCCTCGCGGATGAAAAAATGTTCAGGGGCATCATCCGCTGCTTCATCGAGGACTATGATATGACGCTCGTCAGGGTGAGCACCCTGAAGGAAGTCTACGACCTTCTCCAGACCGACCTCAACACCGTCAGCATGGTCAGGCTCAACAGCCGCTGGGACCTGATCAATTTTGAAAACGGGCTCCTGCAGATCGGCAGCGGCAAGCCCGTTCTTCTCCCGCACAGCCCGGAGGTCTATTCCACCATCCGCATCCCCTGCCGGTGGCGGGAGGAGCCCGTCCCGACGCCGGTGTTTGACGGCTTTATGGAAACGCTCTGCAGCGGAGACGCGGAAGTCCGCCGGCTGCTGCTCGAATACATGGGCGCCGTGCTCTCCAACATCCCCGGCTACAAGATGAAAAAGGCCCTTTCCCTCGTCGGGGACGGGAATACGGGCAAATCCCGGCTGAAGCGCCTTGCCGAAAAGCTGCTCGGGGACGGCAACTACATGGGCATCGACCTTCGGGAACTGGAAAACCGCTTCGGCACCGGCAGGATCTACGACAAGCGCCTCGCGGGCTCTGCCGACCTCAGCTTCATGACGCTCGATGAGCTGTCCACCTTCAAAAAGCTGACCGGCGGGGACAGCATCTTCGCCGAGGACAAGGGAAAGCAAGGCTTTGAATTCACCTTCTCCGGGCTTCTGTGGTTCTGCATGAACAAGCTTCCCCGGTTCGGCGGGGACAACGGGAAATGGGTATACGACAGGATCCTCACCGTGGAATGCACCAATGTCATCCCGCCGGAAAAGCAGGACAAGGATCTGGACGAAAAGCTCTATGCCGAGCGCGAGGGGATCGTGCAGCAGGCCGTTGCCGCACTGGGGAACGTCATCCGAAACGGGTATGCCTTTACGGAGCCCGCCTCCGTCATCCGCTGCCGCAGGACTTACCGGGACGGAAACAACACGGTTTACAGCTTCTTCTATGACTGCATGTGCCGGAAAAGCGACCGCTACGATATCAACGAGGATTTTACCGTCACGGAGATCTACAAAACCTACAAGGAATACTGCAGGATCAACAACAACGGCTATGCCAAAACGCGCAAGGAATTTGATCTGGACCTCGCGGAGATCCTCTGCTGCACCCCCAAAGACCTGACGACGCGCCGGAACAACGGCATTGTCTATATCGATTACACCCTGACGCGGGAGGGCCGGGAAGCTTATTACCGGACCTGATTTTTTGCCCGATATGTGAATTTAATTCACTTTTTGAGGCTGAAATTCACGCCGCACTACACGCGGCGCTGCGTCATCCTGACTCCCGGGATGGCCCCTTCGTGCAGAAAGTGGCGTGAATTTCAACTCCTTTGCGGAAAGAAAAGCAGGCATGGAAAAAACAGGAAACAGACCGGGCATGCTCTTACAGGGTATCACCAAAAACCTGCACTTTCTGCACGCATGGCGGGAAAACTCTGAAAATCACGGGGACAGGCAGATCGGAACCTGGCCCCGTGACTCTTATTTTTTCGTTTTCCTTACAAGTGCGGAAACTTTCTTTTTCTCTTCTTCTGCCGGGCGGATCAGGTAGAGATTGGAAAGAAAGTCTCCCTGGACGCGGAGGGATTCCCGATAACCGGCACCGCAGAACCGCTGGGCGAGCGGAACACCGGCAGCGAGCGCAGCCCCGGAACAGCGGAAGGCGTCCGATCCGTCATCCATCCGGCGGTGGTGGTCGGCTGCCCGGAGGACCAGCCCGTTCGGGTCGAGCTCAACGGGTGTAATGTGCTTGATCAGCCCGCCGAAGCGGCCGATGCGCAGCCCCTGCTGCCTGCTTTCGACCGTATACAGCCGATTCGGTGCAAGGGAAGCGGCGTACAGCCATTCATGCCCGGGAGATGCCGGAATCAGCTTATGGAACAGCGCCACCAGGCTTTCCTTTTCCCCCGTCACCTGCCAGGATACAGCCCCCTCCTCCGCGCGGTTACGGCGGAAAGTACCGAACTGCAGGGTCTTCCTGTGGGCAGTGAAATAAGCAATGGTCTTTTTCAGTTCCGCCTCCTCGACCGGCAGGAGATGCGCCAGATCAAATTCCAGGCCAAAGCATCCGAAAAAGGCCACATTGGCTCTTGTGGACATCGGCGTAAACCGAAGTGTCTGCGCATGGGGGTCGGCAGAAATATGCGCTCCCACCGTGGACTGCGGATAGAGATAACTCAACCCGGTCTGGATGCCGATGCGTTCAATGGGATCCGTATCATCGGAAGCCCAGATCTGCGGAGCAAAGCAGAGCATGCCGAGGTCAAAGCGGTTTCCGCCGGAGGCGCACCCCTCCAGCAGGATGGACGGCCGCGGTTCAAAGATACGGCGAAGCACATCATACAGCCCGAGTACATAAGAATACGCCTTAGCCCCCAGTGCACTGGAATGGCGGTTCATATCCCACTTCACATAGTTGATTTCCGTGCTGTCGAGAATCCCAGTGACGGAAGATACGATATAATCCCGCACATCCGGGTTCGTGAGATCCAGCAGGTACTCGAATCTTCCCTGAAGGTTCCTCACGCCGGGCATGTGCAAAACCCACTCCGGATGTGCACGGTAGAGATCGGAATCTTCATTGATTGCCTCCGGCTCGAACCACAAACCGAAATCAAGCCCCAGCGCATGGATCTTCTGGGAAAGCCCGTCAAGCCCGTTGGGGAGCTTTGTGCGGTTCACGGTATAATCCCCCAGCCCGGCGTGATCGTCATTCCGCGCTCCGAACCAGCCGTCATCCAGCACAAAAAGCTCGCATCCCAGCTTCTTCGCCTTTTTTGCAAGGGAAAGCAGCTTGGCTTCATTGAAATCGAACATGCAGCCTTCCCAGTCGTTATAAATAACGGGGCGCTCCCTGTAACGCCAGCATTCCGGTATAATATGGCTGTTGATAAACCGGTGCATTTTCTCGCTCAGACCATTAAAGCCTCGGTCAGAATAGCAGAGTACTGCCTCGGGGGTTTCCAGACAGGTTCCGTCTTCCACCTGCAGGAGCAGCTGGTTGTCGGAAATACCCTGCATGACCCTCGTCAGCCCCTGTTCACTGAGCTGAGCAGAGGAATAGTGGTTACCGGACCAGATCAGATTAAAGCCGTATGCTTCACCGGCATCCTCATTGGTATCCGCCCGCGAAAGCAGAAAACCGGGGTTGGTGAAGTTAGAGGAAAAGCCCGTTGTGCTCTCATTCACCACACGTGAGCGCGTCACCTGTACACGGTGCGGATGCATTTCATCAATCCATGCTCCGCTGAAGGCTGTCATGTCAAAGCAGCCTTTGAGGTCGAGCATCGAACTCATCAGCTTTCTCACCTGTACCGGTCTGCCGCTGTTGTTCCGAAAAACCGTTCGGCGGACGAGCGCTGTTTCATACAGGGAGAAATAGAGCGAAAGAGTCGTCTCCCCGCCAAGCAGGGAGGAAGCTGATGTAAAGGTCAGCTCCAGCGTCTCGCATGTTCCTTTTGCCGACGGGAGGGCACAGGCATAGGCAGGCGGCTCATCTAAAACCGCAAAGGAACGGTAGACGAAATCCGGCGCAATCGGTGTTCCTTCCGTCAGGAGCTCGATCGGAGATTCGCGGTAATCCCCCGTACCGGAAGCGCTCCAGGCCAGCGGCAGCGCATCGAGGGAAGAAGTTTGGTCATCGTTGTCATACAGAAGACTGCATCCCCACCCCGTTCCGAGTTTATAAGAAAGGGCCTCAGCATCTTCCGGTAAAAGCGGTGCGCCGAAGTGCAGCAGCTCTGCCTGAGAAAAGTGAATTCGGATGATACAGGAGAGAGTATCATTCCCGAGAAAGAATGCCGGATCATTGCCGACAGAATACGCTCTGATCATGGAAAGCCTCCCGTGTTTTCAAATTTCAGGGTTTTTATTGTACCACAGAAGTGGTATAATGAAAAGAAGATTCATGGAAAATCTTTCCATAACAGAAGAGCATTTTACGGAGGCATCATCATGAAACGTACAAGATGGTATAAAGACGGCGTATTTTATCAGATCTGGCCCCGCAGCTTTAAAGACGGGAACGGAGACGGGATGGGAGACCTCTACGGCGTCTACGAAAAGCTTGATTATCTCAAAAGCCTCGGGGTGGACGGGATCTGGTTCTCCCCGCTTTATCCCTCCCCCGGAGCTGACTGCGGATACGACATCTCTGACTACTACGATATCGCTGAAGAGTTCGGTGGAATGGATGCTTTTAAAAAGGTGCTTCACGGTGCGCACGAGCGCGGCATGAAAGTTATCATGGATCTCGTCGTCAACCACACAAGTGATGAGCATGAGTGGTTCCAGAAGTCCCGCAGGAGAATCGAGCCCTATACCGACTACTATATCTGGCGTCCGAAACGCCCGGACGGAAAGCTGCCGAACAACTGGGACAGCATGTTCGAGGGCAAAGCCTGGCAGTGGGATGAAGTTCGGCAGGAATATTATCTGCATCTGTTTGCCATCAAACAGCCGGACCTGAATATGGACAACCCGCTCGTACGGGAGGAGGTTGTCAGGATTCTTCGCTACTGGCTCGACATGGGAATTGACGGCTTCCGGGAAGATGTGATCACCTTTATCTCCAAGCGGGAAGGGCTGCCGGACGCAAGCATCCCCGCTATGCGGGGCATCCTCCACTATAATCTCGGGCCGCGGCTGCACGAGTTCCTCACCCAGTTCCGCAGGGAAGCCTTTTCCGACTATGACTGCGTCACCATAGCGGAATCTGCACTGATCACACCGGAAAAAGCCCTGGAATTTATCACCGAGAGCGATGACAATGAACTGGACATGGTCATCCAGTTCCAGTGCATGTGCGCTGACTGCCTGTTTACCGACTTTGTGCCGATGAAATTCAGCCTCTATCGGCTGAAAAACGCTTTCTCCTCCTGGCAGGAAAAGCTGGAAGGCAAAGCCTGGAACATGCTGTATCTTGAAAACCACGACCATCCCCGTATTATCTCCCGCTACGGCAGCGAACAGTTCCGCGTGCAGAGCGGTAAAATGCTGTGTGCCATGTACCTTTTCCAGAAAGGCACTCCGTTTATCTACCAGGGGCAGGAAATCGGCATGATCAACTGGCGTGCGGAGAGCGTCAGCCAGTATGAGGATGTGCAGACAGTCAACCACTGCCCGCACTGGCCGGAGGACAAGCGGCTACGGTTGTATCACCGCGCCTCCCGGGACAACGCAAGAACCCCCGTGCAATGGGATGCCTCGGAGAATGCCGGCTTCACCACCGGAAAGCCCTGGTTCACGGTGAACCCGAACTACCGGGAGATCAACGTCGCCGCAGCGGAAGCAGACCCCGATTCCCTGCTGCACTTCTACCGGAAAGCCATTCGTCTCCGGAAGGAGCTCTCTGCCGTCCGGTACGGTAAGTATAAGGAATACTTCCGTTTCTCCGGCAAATTCTATGTGTATGCCATGGAGAGCAACACTCAGCGCGTGCTGGTCATCTGCTCCTTCTCCCATGAAGCAGAATACTTCCGCTCTCCAAAGGATTATGACCTCACAAAGGGCAGGCTCGTTCTCTGCAACTACGGAACGGCCCTCCGGAAAAACGGTTTCACGGCGATGCCGTATGAAACCCGCGTTTACGTTTTTGACTGATCACGGACCGGAAATGCAAACTCCCCGTTTAAAAAAAATCTCTCCTGTTATCTTGCGAAATGCCTCTTGCAATTTGGCAATGTTTTAGGTACAATAGGCTTATCATCAGTCAGCACAAACACAGAGTATAGAATCAGGAGGTGACGCTGGTGGCTGATTTGGAAAAACTGAAAGAAAAAGTCGGCACAGTCGTAAACAAGGCTGGTAAGTCTCTCAGCGAGCTCGATATGGGTGTGGCATACACCAAGATGGAGGATGTGATTTCCTCTCTCGACATTGAAGGCAAAAAGCAGCAGGTCAGAGATTTTATCGACAGCCCTAAAATGGATGAGATAAAATCTGCCGGGAGAACCGTTAAAGATTTTCTCGGATACGTCCCGAACTATGCCCAGAGCATTCCCGGCATGGTGAAAGACGGGCTTGAAAAGCTTAGAAAAAAATAAGTTGAAAAAGCTTTCCGGAACGTTCGTCGGAAAGCTTTTTTCATGCATCGTGCCAGTAAAAAACTTCCCGGCTCTGAACAGCCGGGAAGTTTTTTCAGGATGCCTCACGCAGATAGATTTTGATGGTAACGGATGTGCCGTAGCAGGATGCTGTCAGATCCACGTTTTTCATCTCTGTGCTGACACAGGTAAGCGTAACGGTGTCGTCACTGTTCAGCTTGTACTGAAGCGAAGTCCCATCCGTATCGTTGCAGGACCACTCTACTACAGGATTGACAATATCCATCGGGTAGACAACCGCATTGACATTGATGGATTCGCCCACGCGCATCGTCGGCCAGGCATTTTCAGGCGTCAGATCCTTGGTGTTCATATACAGGATCTTGATTTGTTCCACTTTCGGTTCCGGGGTCGGGGGCGGGGTCGGTGCTGCTTCGATCTCAGGCATTTGATTGGAAATCAGGGCGGGGGTCGCGGTCGGTTTGATGGCTGCCGTGTCTATCTTGTCAAGTGAAGTCGTAACCATTACGATTACCGAAAGAATAACTGACACAACAAGGATCAGCCCGAAAGCCAGCTGCCATCTGACGTTCGCCTCTGCACGGCTGTTCGCCGCCGTGCCGTGAACCGTTCCCGGGGTCGTCCCCGGTGTGCGGGAACTCTGAGCCACCACGCGTGTTCCGCAATTCGGGCACCGGCTTCTCAGAGAAGAAAAGCTCGCACCGCATCTGCGGCATTTCACCTGGGGAATAAGCGGCATATGAATTCCTCCATTAATCGTTCTTCTTTATCATGCAGGGATACTCTATTCATCCTATCGGGGTATGTATGGATAATACTACTTATTTTGGTTTTCGTCAAGTATTCCGTATGCAAACCCGCCCGGAACTGGGTCGAACACGGTATCGATTCCCCACTTTCCGGGAAAAAACCGGCAATTTCAACGTTTTTCCCTGTTTTTCCGCTGAACTGTTCGTCTGGATGCGCCGGAAAAGAATCCTGACAAACCTCTTGACATGACCCGTGGATGAGCTATACAATAAAGATACTTTATCGTCTTATTCATTCGGAGGGTACCAATCATGGCGAAAAAAATCATGCGTATTGTTCTCACCGGAGGACCTGCAGCAGGAAAAACAACCCTGATCTCCCGCATTCTGAAAGAATTCAAACAGGAAGACGGCTGGAAAGTCATCACGATCCCGGAAACCGCAACCGACCTGATTTCCGGTTTCGGGCTGGGCCCGTTTCCCGGATGCATGAGCATGGAAGACTTTCAGTATTTTGTGATTGCCGACCAGCTTCACAAAGAGCAGCTCGCCCTGAAAGGCGCTGAAACGGTGCCGGAAGAAAAAGTTCTCATCATATACGACCGCGCGATCTTTGATGACCGTGCCTATGTCTCCCAGAAACAGTTTGAAAAAACGCTTGCCTATTACGGCAAAACGCCGGAAGAGGTCATGAACGGTTATGATGCTGTCCTGCATCTGGTCACCTGCGCAAAAGGGGCGGAGTTTGCCTACAACTTCGACAATGCGGCAAGATATGAGGATATCGACGTCGCACGGAAAATGGATGACCTGACGCTGGAAGCCTGGAGCAGCCACCCGAGAATCTGCGTAATCGACAATTCGGTGGATTTTGAAGACAAAATCAACCGCGCTGTTGCCAAGATCTATGAGCTCATCGGAGAAAACGTGCCTGAGGTAAGCAAGCGGAAATATCTGATTTCCATGCCGGACGCTTCTTTGCTGGCGGAAAAATACGGCGGCAACCATCTGGAAATGATGCAGACGTATCTGCTGAACACCAACCCCAACATTGAAAGACGTATTCGCCAGCAGGAAAACGGGCAGGATTATCTGTATTTCTATACGGAGAAACGGATCGGAGAGGATGGGACACGCTGGGTAACCGAGCAGCCGATTTCCGAAAAGGAATATATCCGCTACCTGATGGAATGTGATGCCGCGCTCCACCCCGTCCGGAAAAAGAAGTTCCGCTTCACAGCCAACGGCCATCGGATGGAAATCGATGTCTATCCGTTCTCCTCGGAGAAAGCCATTCTGTTTATTTACGGTGAGCAAGAGGACAGCACATCCGTCATCCCGGACGGCATAAAGGTGCTCAAAGACGTCACAGGGGATCCGGAATATAAAAACCGCCGCCTCGCAGGGCGGCAGCAGCTCTGAATACAGTTTTTACGGCGAGAGGGCTAAGCCCTCTCGTTTTTTTCATTCTCCGGCTGATAGGTTCTTTCCGAGATAATATAGCGCGGGCGGTGTTTTGACTCCAGATAAATCTTGCCGATGTATTCGCCGATAATCCCGAGACTGATCAGCTGAACCCCGCTGACAAAACAGATAATACACGTCATGCTCGCCCAGCCTGCCACGGCTTTTCCGCACAGCGCTGTCACAAGTGCCCAGATGCAGCCGATAAAGCTGACTGCCGCAACAAAAATCCCGAAAGACATGATAAGCTGAAGCGGTTTGATTGAAAGGCTGGTAACGCCGTCAACCGCAAGGCCGACCATTTTTTTCAAAGGATAGTGGCTGCTTCCCGCCAAACGCTCATGGCGGACATATTCCACCGTGGTGCTTTTGAATCCGACAAGAGGCACCAGCCCCCGCAGGAACAGGTTCACTTCCCCGAAATTTGCAAACTCCCGGAGCACTCTCGCACTGATCAGGCGATAGTCGGCATGGTTATAAACCACTTCGGCTCCGAGAAAAGCCAGGAACTTATAAAAGCTCTGTGCCGTGAAACGCTTGAAAAAGGTATCCGTCTCCCGGGAAGATCTGACGCCATAGACCACTTCACAGCCGTCAAGGTAGGCATCCACCATCGCATCCATGGCATTGATATCATCCTGGCCGTCCGCGTCAATGGATATGGTGATATCACAGAGATCCTTCGCCTCCATCAGCCCGGCAAGCACGGCATTCTGATGCCCGCGGTTGCGGCTCTGGGAGATGCCGAGGAAGACTTCATTCTGCCGGGAGAGGTCTTTGATGATTTCCCAGGTAGAATCGCTGCTGCCGTCATTGACGAAAAGCACCCGGCTGCCCTCTGCTATTTTCCCTCTCTCTGCCAGCTCCCTGATCTTTCCGAGAAAAAGCGGAGCCGTTACAGGGAGGACCTCTTCTTCATTATAGCAGGGTACAATAATATAGAGCTTCGGCAGCATGTTATGCATCTCCTTCACTGATGTGCTCGATGCCGCAGGACAGTATTTCGGATACGTGGTCGTCATCCAGGGAATAATAAACCGACTTCCCTTCCCTCCGGGCTTTCACGAGCTTGCTTCGCCGCAGGAGATTCAGCTGATGGGAGATCGCCGACTGCGTCATCTCGAGCCCTTCGGCAATATCCCCCACACTCAGCTCCCCGTTGAGAAGCAGAGACAGGATCTTTATTCTTGTCACATCACCAAAAACTTTAAAGAGCTCTGCAAGGTCAGAATATTTCTCTTCCGGCATAGCAATTCCTTTTCTTCTGTTTACAGATAGATTTCACAGTCGTCTTCCACAATTTTGCAGTTCTTCACCACATCTGCCATAACAGCTTTGACGTCTGCTCCCTCTTCAAATTCAACCGTCATCTTCAGCGCCATGAAATTCACCACAGCATCCTTTACTCCGGGCGCCTTCTTTGCGGCATGCTCCATCAGGTTGGCGCAGTTCGCACAGTCCACATCAATTTTATAGGTTTTCTTCATATCCGTAATCCTCTCTTTTAGTTGATCAATTGTTCATATTTTCAAAGAAAGTATACAGGATACCCGGTGAAAAGTCAAGAAAAAAATTTATACTATTCAGTCCTATCTTTCCCACTATACAAAGCTCGCGACGGAGCACTCGAATCGAGGTATTACATTGTCTTCGCGAGCCATAGAATGCACTTGTTACGAAGCGACTAAACAGTTATAAAACCTAATCTTCTTCCTCTTTTTCCGGCTCAGCAGGTTCTTCCGCCGTATCAGCCTTTTCCGGATCGGAAGGAACCGCATTCGGATCAAAATAATCGCGGTTCATGATCGCGTGTATCCCGTTGTAAAGAAAGTATGCCCCAAACCCGGCAAAAAGGATCATGGATACAATGATAATGGCAAGCCTCCAGCCGGTGTTCTCCAGCGCACCGCCGGTATAGAGCTGATAAATCAGATAAAAGAGATAACCCCCGACCAGAATGCGAAGCGTAAGCTGCCCCTGTGTGGGCAGATTATCGGGATTCCTTTTTCTCTGTTCCTCCTGTTTAGCCTTGAAGGAATCAAACAAACCCATTTGAATCTCCTTTTTGTAAAAAACCGCCCGGGAAACCGGGCGGTAAACTATTCAGTTTTTTATCCAGCTAAAGCTGAATTATGCTTTCTTGCCTTTCGGCTGCTTTGCCTGTGCAGACAGGGTCTTGAAAGCAGTGACAGCAAGGACAACAGCGAGGACAACCAGGATGACGGACCAGATGGTCTGGAACCAGGTGCCCCAAGGTGCACCTGCAGCAAGCTTCGGAATATTGCCGAAGATGGTGATGCAGAGTGCGCAGAGCGTAGCAACAAGCATGAAGCACATCGGGAAGAAGAACATCTTGTTGTTGCGGCCGATCTTGCCGAGCCAGGTGCAGACAGCGAGCATTGCAACGCCGGCAAGCAGCTGGTTGGCGGAACCGAACACGCTCCAGATCTGGCTCAGGCCCATGAAGCCCATGCCGCAGCCGATGACGACCATGATCAGGGTGGAGACGATCGGGTTGGCAAAGAATGCCGCTGCGCCGGTGAGGTCTTCACGAGTCTTGCCGATCGGGGTGAGGAGCTCAGCGAAGAGGTAACGGCAGAGACGGGTTGCAGAGTCAAGGGAGGTCAGAGCGAAGACGGAAACAGCCAGCGTGAACAGGTTGTAGATCAGGCCGTAGCTCTTCTCGCCTGCAAAGGAGGAGAACATGGTTGCAATACCACCGGCAAAGATCGTCGGAGGAGCAGAGAGCAGGAACTTCTCTCCGCCGCCGGCAGAGGACTGGCTCCACACAACGCCGATAGCGATGAGAGAGATAACGCCGAGAGCGGACTCGATGATCATGGAGCCGTAGCCGATGATCTGAGCGTCTTTCTCGTTGTTGATCTGCTTGGAGGACGTACCGGAGGAGATCAGGGAGTGGAAGCCGGAGCATGCGCCGCAGGCGACCGTGATGAACAGGAACGGGAAGAGCGGCTGGCCAGCCGGATTCTTCCATCCGTAGAATGCAGGAGCTTCAACCGTGGCAGCGCCAGTGAACGTGCCGCCGACGATGGCGATGACAGCAATGGCCATCATGCCGTAGAGCAGGAAGGAGCTCAGATAGTCACGCGGCTGGAGCAGAATCCATACAGGAAGCAGGGAAGCAACCGTGACATAAACTGCAATGAAGACAACCCAGAAGGTACGGCTGAAGTGAAGGCCGGCAGCCTGGCCGATAATGACGATGGCGATAATGCCAACAATACCGGCGATCGTTGCGGGGCCAACAGGAGCATTCTTGCGGTACACAAAGAAACCGAAGATTGAAGCAATGACAATGAAGAGGATAGAGGTCATTGCGGTGGAGCCGTTGGCTGCATAAGTGGCTGCAGAAGGATCAACAGAAACAAACGTGCCTGCCACAACTGCCGTGAAGGAAGCGATAACGAGGATCAGCACTGCCAGTGCGAAGATGATGAACAGCTTCTTGGACTTCTCGCCCATGGAGTCTTCCATGATCTCACCGACGGAACCGCCGTTGTGACGGATGGAAGCAAACAGAGCACCAAAGTCATGCATGGCACCGATGAAGATACCGCCGAATACGCACCAGAGGAATACAGGCACCCAGCCGAAGACTGCTGCCTGGATCGGTCCGTTAATCGGGCCTGCGCCGGCGATGGATGAGAAATGGTGGCCCATCAGCACTGCGGGGTTGGCAGGAACAAAGTCCTTCCCGTCGTAGCTGGTGTGTGCCGGGGTTTCACGGCTGGGATCTACGCCCCACTGCTTTGCCAGCCAGCTGCCGTAAAATACGTAGCCGAGAGCAAGCAGAACAACCGCGATAATGAGGATTAATAATGCGCTCACACTTTTCACTCCTTTTTAAAAATGTGTGGTATAAAAATATATATCTATTAACAGCTCATTTTTTCTGAGCTGCAAATAGCTTGGAAAAATACTTCTTCATCTCACGCCCTGCCGGGTTCGTCCAGACCTTTTCGTCATTCACATCGACGGCCGTGGTAAGCAGACACGTATAGCCCCAGAGGGACCAGTGATAGGATTTCTGAAATTTGCGGGAAACAATAGCTTTCAGAGCGTCCTGCTCAAATTCGTTTGCGATGAAGATTACCTTGATGTTGGTGTACTGGTGTTCTTTATGCGGTTTCACCCTCGGGAGCCCTTCCTCCAGCGCATACTGGATACAGGCATCCGCACTCGCTTTGTCAAAGGTGTCCGCAGAGAAAACATAGACGAATTCATTTGTCTCATTCCCGTAGTATTTGACGCTTTTGGTCAGCCAGTACCGCTCATCACGCTTATAAAAATCGGCACGGAACGAGATAGGGAATTCCTCCGGCAGATTCTCTCTGATGATATTATAATAGGCTGCGTAAGAATCCTCAAGGACACCGAGGAAAGCCAGACGGTCAAAAGCCATAAACAACTCCAGGGGGAAATTATGAACAAATTATTTCGAAAGACATAATACCCCTAATCCAGATAAAATTCAATAGTAATTTCTACAAAAAACAACAATTTTTTTATTTTTTTCTATTTTATGTTAACTATTTCTTTGATTTTCCATTGCATGATAACTGAAAATGTAGTAGAATCCAGAATAAATAATCAACATATGGAGATTTTTATGCAAAACAGAAACTGTGTACCCTGTCTTCTCGGCCTGGAGGGCCCGATCAGTGATGAACTGAAAAGGCTTGACCTGACCGGCATTGCCGCTGAAAACGGCAGGGTTTATTTTGACGGCGACGAGCGTGCGATCGCAGCTGCCAATATCTGCCTGCGCATCGGAGAACGTGTTCTGATCGAGGTTGGCAGGTTTTCCGCCGTTACATTTGACCAGCTTTTTGAGAGCGTAAAAGCCCTTCCCTGGGAAAACTATCTGCCGAAGGATGCCGCCTTTCCCGTAAAGGGCTATTGCCTCAACTCCACCCTGATGTCTGTGCCGGACTGCCAGAAGATCATCAAAAAGGCAATTGTTGAGCGCTTGAAGCAGAAGTACCATGTCAGCTGGTTCGAAGAGAGCGGCCCCATCCACCAGATCCAGTTTTGCGTCATGAAGGACAATGTTTCCGTCTGTATCGACACCTCGGGAGACGGCCTTCACAAACGCGGTTACCGCCCTGCCCATAACGCTGCTCCGCTGAAAGAGACAATGGCTGCCGCCATGGTTACTTTCTCACGGTATCGCGGCCGGGAGGACTTCGGTGATCCTTTCTGCGGGAGCGGAACCATCCCCATTGAAGCTGCCCTGATTGCAAGAAATATCGCACCGGGCCTTCACCGTTCTTTCTCGGCAGAACAGTGGCGGGAAGCGGACAAAGGCGTCTGGCAGGAGGTGCGGGAGGAAGCGCGTTCCCGGGAATTCCACGGCAATTATCACATTTTCGGCAGTGATATTGACCCTGCTGCCATCCGAATCGCAAAGGAAAACGCCGAACGTGCCGGTGTTGCTGACATTGTGCAATTTGACGTAGCCGATGCCATGCAGTTTTCCCGCAAAACGGAAAACGGCATTCTTGTGACCAATCCCCCGTACGGAGAGCGGATCATGGAAAAGCAGGAAGCGGAATCCCTCTACCGGGGGTTCGGAAAGGCATGGGCAGCCACGGAAAACTGGAAGCTCTACCTGCTCTCTTCCCACACGGAATTTGAACGCACTTTCGGTAGACAGGCCGATAAAAAACGCAAGCTATACAACGGCATGATCAAATGCGATCTGTTTATGTATTTTAAGTGAGGGAAGGCAATAAGGAAGGAGAATTTTTAATTATGAAACATTTTTTCATCGTCAATCCTGTTGCCGGGGGGAAAGACAGCACGGAAGTCATCCGCGCCATGGCACTCTCTGCCTTCTCCCAGAGTGACGAGTCCTTTGAGCTGATCTGTACAACAGGCCCGCATGATGCGGAAGAAACCGTCAGGCGTATCGCCGAGAGCGGGGAGCAGGCCCGTATTTATGCCTGCGGGGGTGACGGCACTTTCAGTGAATGTGTGAACGGTGCTGCCGGCTATGACAATATAGCCCTCGCGCCGATTCCGATCGGGACGGGAAATGACTTCTGCCGGATGTTCGGTGAAGAGGGCAGGTTCTATCTGGATCTCCCGGCGCTGCTGCAGGGCTCAACCCATAAAATCGATCTGATATCCGTTAACGGCAGGTATTCCGCCTGCATCTGCTCTGTCGGGATCGACGCGAGAGTCGGCACCAACGTGCACAAATATACCTCACTTCCCTTCTGCCGCGGAGGCGGGGCATATGTGGTTTCAGCCGTTGTGGAGCTGCTCAAAGGCATTACCCGCCCGATGAAGCTCACCTGCGGAGATTTCTCTTATGACGGGAAGGCAACCCTCTGCTGCGTATGCAACGGCCGCCACTACGGCGGCGGCTTCAATCCTTCTCCTGACGCGATGCCGGATGACGGGATTCTGGATATCTATTTTGTGCGGGATATGAATCTCCTCCAGGTTGCCACCGCGATCGGGAAATATGCCAAAGGCCAGGCGGATCTTTTCCCGCAGTATATCACTCATCTGAAAGGCGACAGCGTTACCATTGAATTTGCGGAAGAAGAAGTGATCAATGCCGACGGAGAAGCGATCTTCGCAAAGAAAGCCAATATAAAGCTAATACCCGGGGCACTGAACCTCATTGTTCCGGATGGAGTAACCTTTTTTGATTAAAAAACAGCACCCTTACGGGTGCTGTCGATTTTTATGGAGTTTTCCGTTTGGGGATCAATACATGCCCATGTCCGGGTTGCCTGCGGGCATCGGAGGATTCTTCTCAGGAATCTCGGCAACGAGGCACTCGGTGGTGAGGATCATAGAAGCAACAGATGCTGCGTTCTCAAGAGCACTGCGGCAGACCTTCGTCGGGTCGACAATGCCGAGCTTGATCATATCGCCGTAAGCATCGGCTGTTGCGTCATAGCCATAGTCGGGATCATCATTTCCGTAAACGTTGTTGAGAACAACAGCGCCTTCTACGCCTGCGTTGGCAGCGATCTGCATAATCGGAGCCTTGAGAGCTTTTGCAACGATAGCTGCGCCGGTCTTCTCATCGCCTTCGAGCGTAGCGGTGAACTTATCGGCTGCCTTGGAAGCGACAACATATGCGCTGCCGCCGCCCGGAACGATGCCCTCTTCCACTGCTGCACGCGTTGCGTTCAGAGCGTCCTCAATGCGGAGCTTCTTCTCCTTCATCTCGGTCTCGGTTGCTGCACCGACCTTAATCACTGCTACCCCGCCGCTGAGCTTTGCAAGACGCTCCTGGAGCTTCTCCTTGTCATAGTCGGAAGTAGTGGTAGAGATCTGGCGCTCGATCTGGCCTGCACGGGCTTTGATTTCAGCAGAGGAACCTGCGCCGTCAACAATAACGGTGTTCTCCTTGGTAACCTTGACCTGGTGTGCCTGGCCGAGCATAGCAAGGGTTGCATCCTTGAGTTCCATGCCGAGCTCCGTGGAGATAACCTGGCCGCCGGTGAGAACTGCGATATCCTGCAGCATCTCTTTCCGTCTGTCACCGAAGCCGGGAGCCTTCACGCAGACACAGGTGAAGGTGCCGCGCAGCTTGTTGAGAACGATCGTTGCAAGAGCTTCGCCTTCGACATCCTCAGCAATAATGAGGAGCTTGCGGCCGGCCTTGACGACCTCTTCGAGCAGGGGCAGGATCTCCTGAATGTTGGAGATCTTCTTGTCGGTGATCAGGATGACTGCGTCATCGAGGACGGCTTCCATCTTCTCGGTATCGGTTGCCATGTACGGGCTGAGGTAGCCGCGGTCAAACTGCATGCCTTCCACGACATCGCTGTACGTCTCAGCGGTCTTGCTCTCTTCAATGGTGATAACACCGTTGTGGGAGACCTTTTCCATAGCGTCGGCAATCAGCTTGCCGATCTCCTCGTCGCCGGAGGAAATCGTGCCGACACGGGAGATGTCACCGGTGCCGGAAACCGGCTGGGAGATCTTCTTCACAGCTTCAACAGCTTCGGCAGCTGCCTTCTGGATGCCCTTCTTCATGACCATCGGGTTTGCACCGGCAGCGAGGTTCTTGAGGCCTTCGGCGATCATCGCCTGAGCGAGAACGGTTGCCGTTGTGGTACCATCACCTGCGACGTCATTCGTCTTGGTGGAGACTTCCTTGATGAGCTGTGCGCCCATGTTCTCAAAAGCATCTTCCAGTTCAATTTCCTTCGCGATGGTAACGCCGTCATTGGTGATCAGCGGAGTGCCGAACTTCTTGTCCAGAACAACGTTGCGGCCTTTCGGGCCAAGGGTAATCTTAACAGTATCCGCGAGCTGATTTACGCCGCGTTCAATTGCCTTGCGGGCTTCTTCCCCGTAAATAATCTGTTTTGCCATAACTCAAACGCCTCCTAAATTATTCAATCACAGCAAGGATATCGCTCTGGCGGACGATGGTGTACTCCACATCCTCAAGCTTCACTTTGCTGCCGCTGTATTTGCCGACAAGAACATTCTGGCCGACTTTGACCGTCATGACGACTTCATTGCCATCCACAACGCCGCCGGGGCCGACTTCAACAACTTCGTAAACTTCCGGCTTCTCCTGTGCGCTCTGGGTGAGCAGGATGCCGCCGGCAGTCTTCTCTTCTGCCTTGTTCTGCTTCAGAATAACTCTGTCAGCCAAAGGATTCAGCTTCATTTTTTCTATACCTCCAAAAAATATTAACAATTAATGCCTGATTTTTCAGGTTAGCACTCATATCTCTCGAGTGCTAATGTATCATACCACAATTTCAAAAAAATGCAAGCACTAAAATGTTGATTTTTTGTGAACGTTGCGGATATAATGTTTTCGGGTGATAAAAATGAGAAATACTTCCCTTTGCTATCTGGAAAACAGCGGAAGGTATCTGATGCTGCACCGTGTCAAAAAAGAAGTGGATGAAAACAAAGACAAATGGATCGGCATCGGAGGCAAGTTCGAAGAAGGCGAAAGCCCGGAAGACTGTGCCGTGCGGGAGATCGAGGAAGAGACAGGCATGGTCTTTTCCCCGGAAGAGATGCGTTACCGCGCCGTGGTGACGTTTGTTTCCGACGAGTGGGGCACGGAATATATGCACCTGTTCACTGCCTCTGCAGATCACAGAAGGCTCCTTCAGCTATGCGGCAGGGAAAATGAAGAGGGCACCCTGGAATGGGTGCCCGTCGAAAAAGTGGAATCACTCCCCATCTGGGAGGGAGACAGGATCTTCCTGCGCCTTCTTGCGAAGGATGCGCCGTTTTTCTCGCTGAAGCTGGAATATCGGGGAGATATGCTTATCAGGCATACGCTATACAATTCATAATAAGAGCCGGTTCCCAACCTCATCCCCCGTTGCTTCGCAACGGTCCCCCTTCCCCGCTAGGGGAAGGTTATATAAGGTATTATTCTTGATAGGGAACCGCTTACTCCCCGTCTTTCAGGCCGTGGTTGTAGATGCGCTTCTCGAGAGAAAACACTTTTTCACTGAATTTGCCTGCAGGAAGGTTTTCAAAGGTCTCGGCATAGATTTCCATGCGGCTGTCGAGCAGGTCGATATAGGAGAGAAGTTCCGCCTCCGCGATACTCGGGATTACAGCTGCACCGAACTCCGGCGTGCCGTGGTGTGAGAGCAGCATATGGCGCAGAAGGAGCAGCTTCTCTTCCGGGATTTCCAGCTGCCGCCCGACCTCTCCGACTTCTTCCGCTCCCAGGACCAGATGCCCGATCAGCATGCCCTCCGTTGATTTATCGGTTACCAGACCGAAATCGGAAAAATCATATTCCCGCTCCTTGCCGAAGTCATGCAGGAGGGTGCCTGCAAGAAGCAGGCTTCTGTTGATAATGGCAGGATAGCACTCCGTTGCAAGAAAATCAGCAATACGGAGCATCGATGATGTGTGCATCAGCAGTCCCGAAAGGAAGCTGTGGTGCACATTTTTTGCTGCAGGGATTTTCCCGAAGGAGGCGATATGCCGGTCCAGCATCACACTGCAGAGGTTCCGGTAGTCTTCGTCCTCCATGGATGCGATCAGATCCTGCACATATTCCATCTCTTTTACGGAGTCGATCGGCGCCGTCGGGACGAGATCTTCCAGCGCATAGCTGTCTTTCTCCTCCGCAAGGCGGATCTTCCGGATGTTGAGCTGCAGGCTACCCTTGAATTCCGTCACCTCTCCGCGGATCTTCACGATTTTTCCTTCTTCCGCCGGGGTGACTTTTCCGTTATAGTCCCACATCTTGGCATCGATTTTCCCGGACGCATCTGAAAGAGAGGCACTCAGGTAGAGTTTTCCTGTTGTTGACGTGCGCAGAGTCGCCGCACTCAGAATGTAAAACCCCTCTACTTCGTCCCCTTTTTCCATATAAGCAAGCTGTTTGTTGTATTCCATATCATTCACTCCTGATTTTCGCTTATTCGGTCATTATTTAAACATCTTTCTTTTCCTCCGGAGCACAGCAAAGGCTGCAGCCCCCGATATGCCGGAGAGCAGAAATGCCGCCAGCAACGGTTCAAGCGGCTGATCCCCCGTGCGCGGTCTGTCCCGCATGGACTGCACATAGAAGGGTCTCGATATTCTTCCCACAGAGGCGTAGGAAACAGACAGCGTGTGCTTACCCTGATAGAGTGAGGCCATAAGCTGGCGCGTAAAAACAAAGGCCGTTCCCCCGTCTGATGCTCCGTACGACCAGTTTCGCTGCGCACCGGAAGCCTGCGGGATTACCACTCCGTCGATCTCTATGGTCGGGTATTCCGTGGAAGGTGCGGTCGTCTTCACGAGGAAGGTATCCGACCAGTCGTAATACCAGACACCGTTGTTATCCATATAGCTGATGGCATAGGAAATCCTCTGTCCGGTGCTGCTCGTCCCGATGCCGTTTACCGTTATCTTGCAGTACGCCTTTGCACCGCTCTTCGCCGCCAGGGTAATCATTGCTGAGCCGTTCCCGATCGGGGTGATCTGGAAGCTCTGATCTTCCGGTGAGAGGTCGACGCGGATGATGTTTCGCACAGGGTCTGAAGATTCTATCGTCACTTCTTTATCCGTGGCATTGGTCGGATAAAACCAGTATTTCACTGTGCGCAGGCCGGGGATCGATGTCAGGGTCACATTTTCCTGGTCAAGCTGAATAGCCGTCACCGGGATTTTTTCTTCCGCCTTTACTGTCAGCCTGCAGCTTGCTTCCGATACCTGCGCTCCGTACGGATTATAGGCTTTTGCCGTAACCATTGCAGTTCCCGGTGTTTTGCCCGTCACCGTACCCATCAGCTCGTCTACCCAGGCTACCATGCTGTTGCTGCAGTACCAGCGGAGGGAATACCCTGCCGGGACGGATGCTGAAAGCGTGCGTGTTTCCCCTACATTTATTGTAATGTCGGAAGGCGATGCGGAAAGCACCCGCGACGTGATATAGACATATTTTCTCAGGTAATTCCCCGCATCGGCGCTGTCCGCCTCGAAGGCATCTGAAGTGAGATCCGAAACCCGGATCAGCGGTGTATACCCCGAAAAGGCAGGCATGGCGGAAAATGCTCCGCCCGCACCTTCCGCAAGCACTTCCCCGCCGGAGATCGTCGTCGGGGCAAAAATCCCCACGGATCCTTTTGCACCGTAAACCGCATGGGCATCCAGCGCACCGCCCGTCATCATAAGAGCCTTTGAAGCGATTCCACAGCTGGCCCCTCCGGACGACGCGCCGCCTTTCGCGCTCAGCGTTCCTCCGTTGGAAACGGAGTTCTCTGCATAGAGGCCTGTGCTGTCATTGCCGCTGCTGCCCGCGGAACAGTCGGCCGTGCCGTTATTTGTGAATCCGCCTGCCCAGACGCCCCGACTCTTATCCGAAGCGCTTTTCCCCTCGGCAGCGAGCTTTGCCTGGTATTCCACCGTGACAGTTCCGGTTGACAAAACACCCACGCTGCTTCCGCCGGAATAACAGTCCCCTCCGCGAGCGGTGACGGCACCGCCGGCGGCAGAATTGATTGTTTTTACTGTCAGAGAATTGCAGCGGATTCCGCAGGATTCAGCTGCGCTTCCTCCCGCTGCGGCGAGCAAGCCATCCACCTCAAGCAGCCCGGAGACATACACACCTGTACTCGACGCTGTTCCACCCTGGGAGTAAGCGGCAACATTCGTATCGCTTCCGATTCTCAGATTTCCGTTTACCGCTATTGCACAGGATTCGTTAACCGGTGGAACTGAAACCGTGAGAGTATCTCCGGAAGAATAGGAAGAAATCGTCAGGTCTGTTTCACTGGAAATACCGATATTTATCCCGGTACTCCCGTAAACTGTATTGTCTCCCGCAAAAAGAATCGTGAACGGCGACGTTGTTTTTATTGTAATATTACCGTTAATTGTGGCGTTTTTCAGGAAAAGTGTATTACGGTCAGGAAGATAGGAGATAGCATACTGTTGTTCCAGGATGTTATCCATATTGGAACTCGACACCTGTATTCCCCCGACCCAGATCGGATACAGTGTTGGGATCGTAATCGTTATTTCCACATCAGATAAAGGCTCCGCAAAAATAGGGATAGAATAGTTACCTTCACTATCTTTCAGACTCTGGGGGCTTTCAGTCAGAAACCCTTCCGGATGAGCGCTGCTATACTCCATGTATTTATATTTGTAATCACATCTGTCTGGTATAACTCCATCCGGCAAATTCAGTACCAAACGCACATAATCTCCGTTTTTTACAGTGCTTCCTTTTGCAGCCGCTTCTCCATTAATCCAGACAGCCTGAATAAACTGCCCAGTCGAATCGCTCCATGTCAGATGGGCAACTTGCGTTTCTGTTGCATCAGTTCTCAGCATCGGCTGCTGTACAGCCAGATTCGGCACACTCTGCGTGACGGCAAAGGATTGTGTTAAATCGTCATGCGGCACGGACTGCGGAACAGTCTGCAGGTCGTTTTGCTGTGTTGTTTGATTCGCTGCGAAAATATTGCTGCCCGAGAGCGTTGCACTGTCTGTACTCGTCTGCCCGGCGGAAACTGCTCCCCCTCCGATGGTGTATCCGTTCAGGTCATACCCACTCTGCCCCCATGCAAAGGCAGGCAAAGATGCCGTAAACAGGGCGGCAATCAGAACAAGCGCTATTCCCTTCCTGATTTTCACAACCATCGAAGTCTCCTCCAGATTTCCGAAGACATAATTCCAATTGTATTGTACCACTATTTTTAAATTATGTAAACAGTTTTATTCAATTGATTTTTTATATTATAAGGTATATACTTCAGTTGTTAAATCAGTTTTTTACGCAAAGGATGGATGTGAAATGTTCCTGCTCTGCCTCCTCCTGTGGATTCTTTTCAACGGCAGAATCACGCTTGAAATCCTGCTGTTCGGCATTGCTGTTTCGGCGGCAGTCTATGCCGTGAGCTGCGCGCTGCTCGGTTACAGTGTCCAAAAGGATCTGGCGCTTGCCAAAAAGCTCCCGGACGTAATCCTTCTGTTCTTCGTGCTGCTGAGAGAAATCGTCAAATCCAACCTCGGTGTTATTAAAGCCGTATACAGCCGGCAGCAGCCGCAGCCGCATTATACCGAATTTGAAACAACACTCAAAAAAACCGGTACGCGCGTCGCCCTGGCCGATTGCATTACCCTCACACCGGGGACCATCACCGGCACCCTGGACGGAAGCCATTACATCATTCACTGCCTGAACCAGGAAATGCTGGATGGCCTGGAACCGGAGAAACGTATTTTTACCGGCCAGCTGATAAAGTTTGAGGATGGCGGGGAGGTGCAGCCATGACCTATACCTCCCTGACGCATTCCCTCTTTACGGTTGTGATCGGCATCCTTTCTATCGGAGCGCTGGCCTGTCTTATCCGTGCGATCCTCGGCCCGTCAACAGCCGACCGGCTCATCGCCGTAAATATGACCGGCACGCAGGTGATCTGCCTGATCTGTATTCTGGCCGCCCGCTCCGGTGAATACGGGTTTGCCGATGTTGCCGTGATTTATGCAATGCTCAGCTTCCTCGCCGTGGCGGTGCTGACGAGAATTTTATCCGGAAGGGGGCAGAAAAAGTGACAGCTGCGGAATGGATCCGTTTTCTCTTCGGCGCAGTATGCATGCTGTGCGGAAGCTTCCTTATGGTCACGGCCGTGATCGGCAATTACCGCTTCCGCAACGCTCCCTGCCGCATGCACGCCGCCGGCCTCGGTGATACGCTCGGCATTCTGCTGCTCTTTCTCGGGCTCCTTGTTCTATGCGGCTTCTCTGTTTTCACACTGAAGCTCGCCGTGATCCTTCTTCTGCTGTGGATCACAAGCCCGGTCGTCACCCATCTGATCATGCGCATGCAGATTGAAAATGGTTTCAGTGCCGACGGTCAAAAGGAGGGCAAAACAAAATGAATCTTGCCGTTGCCTTTCTTCTTACCTTTCTGATTGTCTGCGCCGCCTCGGTTGCACTGACAAAAGATCCTTTGAAGGCCGTCCTGATCCAGATGGGCTTCAGCACGGTCATGGCGGTGATCTGGCTGATCCTCGAATCGCCTGACCTCGCCATTACGGAGGCCGCCGTCGGTGCAGGTGTAACGGGTATTCTCTTCTTCCTTACGCTGCGCCGTATCGGGCTGATCGGCGGAAAGGCAGGGAAGAAGAAATGAAGCTGCCCCGTTTTCTCGCCGTCTTTCTCAACTGGGTGGAGGGGGAAGAGGTTGTTCCCGTTCCCGCTGAGAAGGCTGCTCCCACCCGTTCCGGTTCTGCGAAAAAATCCCCCGCGAAAAAAGCAGTGCGCAGCCCGGCAAAGCAGAGAGATCACAGCAAAGCGCTCTCCCTGCTGTATGATGCACTGGCGGTTATCGTCTGCCTCACCGTTATTGTCACCCTGCTGGTAACGGTTTCCTGGCTGCCACGTTTCGGCGGTGACCAAAACCCGCCCGAAAATGAAGTATATACCCGTTACGTCGAAAACGAGCTGGAGGAGACCGGAGCAGTCAACACGGTTGCAGGCATGATCCTCGATTACCGTGCTTTCGATACACTTGGGGAATCCAACGTGCTCTTTATCGCCGTCTGCAGCGTGATTATTCTTCTTCGCGCTGACCGGAAGCAAAAGGACAATTCTCTGAATATCCCGGAACTGGAAACCGAAACCGAAGCAACCCCTGACGATATCATTCTCCGCTGCGGGGCAAAGCTTCTTGTTCCGATCGGCCTGCTCTTCGGCATCTATGTAGTGCTCAACGGGCATCTCTCCGCGGGCGGAGGCTTTTCCGGCGGAGCGATTCTCGGTGCCACTTTGATTCTTTATGTGCGTGCCTACGGGGCTGAGAGGCTGGAAAAGGTTTTCACCTTCAACACCTACAAATGGGTAACCTTTGCCGGGCTGATCACCTACACGCTGCTGAAAACCTGGTCCTTCTACACAGGAGCCAATGGTCTGGAAAGTGGCATCCCGCTCGGCAAACCCGGTGCCATCCTCTCGGCGGGGCTGATCCTCCCGCTCAACATCTGCGTCGGCCTTGTTGTTTCCTGCACGATGTACGCTTTTTATTGTCTTTTCAGCAGAGGAGGTTTCGGCAATGGGAAGTAACCTCATTTCCAACTACTTCGAGTTGACCGCCGCGATCTGCTTCGGGATCGGCTTTACTATGCTCTTTCTGAACAAAAACCTGATCAAAAAGGTCATCGGCTTCAACTTTATGGACAGCTCCATTTTCCTTTTTCTCGCCTCCAACGGTTACATCACGGGGCGCATCAGCCCGATCATCAGCAACGGATCTGTCTCTGCGGAGAACTATATCAACCCGATACCGGCCGGGCTTGTGCTGACAGGCATTGTGGTATCCGTCAGCGTGACGGCGTTTCTCCTCGCCCTGACAACGCGCCTCTATCTCCGTTACCACACGCTGGAGCTTGATGAGATGATGCGGCTTTCGCAGACGGAGGATGCATGATGGCTGTTGTACAGAATTTTCCGTTTGCAGCGATTATGCTGTATCTGGCCGGCGGCGTCACCTGCTGTGTCCTCCGGCCGAAGGCCTCCAAATGGGTCTGCCTTGCACTCAACGCAATTGTCACCGCGCTGATGTTCTCCGTGCTTGTTTTTACGGTTCGCGCCGGAGAGAGCTACGTCTACTGGATGGGGCATTTTCCCGCTCCCTGGGGCAATGAAATCCGCATCGGGCCTCTGGAGGCCCTGATGGGCACGGCCTTTCCCCTTGTTATGATGCTCACGTTGCTCGGCGGCATGGAGCACATTTTTGAAGACGTGGAGCCGGATAAAATCAACCTTTACTTCACGGTTGTAAACCTGCTGATGGTCTCCATGCTGGCACTGATCTTCACCAACGACCTTTTCACGGCCTACGTTTTTGTGGAGATCAACACCATCGCCTCGTGTGCGCTCGTTATGCTCAAATATAAAAGCGGCAGGGCACTTGTCGCCACTACCCGATATATGATCATGAGCCTGCTCGGGTCGGGGCTTTTCCTGCTCGGCATCGTTATCCTCTACAGCATCACAGGCCATCTTCTGATGCAGCCGATGGCCGCCAAAATTCAGGAACTGTTCACCTCCGGGGACTATGCCTTCCCGCTTACAGTGACGATCGGCCTCTTCTCGGTCGGCATGGCGCTGAAAAGCGCTCTCTGGCCGTTCAGCGCATGGCTGCCGGATGCCCACAGCAGCGCTACGGCGGCATCGAGCGGCATCCTCTCAGGCCTTGTGGTTAAAAGCTATATCGTCCTGTTGATCAAGATTTTCTACCGGATCCTCGGTTCGGAGGAGATCCTCTCCTCCGGTGTGCCCGATGTGCTCTTTGTCTTCGGCATCGGCGCCATGGTTTTCGGCTCGTTCTACGCGCTGAAAGAAAAAGATATCAAGCGTATGCTCGCCTATTCCTCCGTGGCGCAGGTCGGCTATATCTATGCCGGCATCGGCCTCGGCACAAAGCTTGGCATGGCTGCAGCCTGCATACAGATTCTGGTGCATGCAATTACCAAACCGATACTTTTCTGCACATCCGGAGGTTTGATGTCCGTTTCCGGCGGGAGCCGAAAGTTTGACGATCTGCGCGGAGCCGGGCGGCGGGATCTGCTCTCCGGTAGTGCTTTCTGCGTCGGTGCCCTGTCCATGATCGGGATTCCGCTGTTTGCAGGGTTTGTCACAAAGCTCTGGCTGACGCGCGCGTTTCTCGGCCGCGCTTCCTGGAAGCTTTGGGCCGGAATCTTCGCACTTGTGCTGAGCACGATACTAAACGCGCTTTATTATATCCCCGCTGTGTCTCTCCTCTTTGGTAAACGACGTGACGAGCAGTTTGCCGGCGTAAAGGCTCACCCGGATGCCGCTTACCTCTTCGCTATCCTCGTTTTTATCGCGCTCAATCTGCTGCTTGGCACCTGCTCCGAGCCTGTAACCCGTATCATTGAAACCGGTTTATCCGTTTTAAGCTGAGGTGGTTCCATGAAAAATACCGTTTCTCTTCTTCTGCCGATTCTCTTCCCGATGCTTTGCGGGATCCTGGTCGGTCTGCTTCCCGCTCTGAAAGATGAATCGAAGCGAAGGACCTTTGTCCTCTCCTCCCTCATTCTGACCTTTCTGTTCACGCTCTGGCAGCTTCTGCTGAAGGATGCTTCGCTGTATCTCTTTACCCTCGCCCCGAAAGCGGATATTGCTTTTTCGGTCGACTCCGTTACACGTCTCTTTGCCAGCCTGATCGTCTTCATGTGGCTGATGAGCGGAATATTCTCCTTCGAGTATATGAAGCATGAAAAGAACCACAACCGGTATTACTGCTTCTTCCTTCTCGGAGAAGGCGCCATGCTTGGCGTGGCTTTTGCTTCCAACTATGTGACGATGTACCTCTGCTTTGAATGGATGACGCTGCTCACCCTGCCCATGGTGCTCCACAGCCAGACGGAGGAAGCTATCAAAGCCGGAATGAAGTATCTGCTCTACTCCTTCGCTGGTGCCTTTGCCGGGCTGATGGGCATCCCCTTCCTGGCCCGCTACGGCAACACTTTGAACTTCGTTCCCGGCGGAACGCTGGATATGGCGCTTGTCGAAGGGCATGAAGCCCTGCTGCTGGGCGTAGCTTTTGCCGTAATCCTCGGGTTCGGTGCGAAAGCGGGTCTTTTCCCGCTCCATGCCTGGCTTCCGACTGCCCATCCGGTTGCCCCGGCACCGGCCTCTGCCGTCCTCTCTGGAGTAATCACGAAGGCGGGCGTTATCGCCATTATCCGCGTGATCTATTACCAGTTCGGCACAGCCTTCCTCAGCGGCACCTGGGTGCAGACGGTCCTGCTCTCCATTGCCCTGCTCACGGTATTCATGGGTTCCTCGATGGCTTTCCGGGAAAAGCTTTTGAAAAAGCGGCTTGCGTATTCCACTGTCAGCCAGGTCAGCTATATTCTTTTCGGCCTCTTTCTGATGCATCCTACCGCCATGACGGGCGCTCTCCTGCATGTGCTGTGCCACAGCGTGGCAAAAGACGGGCTCTTCCTATGTGCAGGCGCTATCATTTATAAGACCCATAAAACCGACGTCACCGAGCTCACCGGCATCGGCAAGGAAATGCCGGTTACCATCTGGTGCTTCACGCTTTGCTCCCTTGCACTGGTCGGTATCCCCCCGATGTGCGGCTTCATGAGCAAGTGGTATCTTGCGCTGGGTTCGCTGGCAAGCGGCATCCCCGTCATCAGCTGGCTTGGACCGGCTATTCTGCTGATTTCCGCCCTGCTCACGGCAGCCTATCTGCTTCCGATCACCATCAAGGGCTTCTTCCCCGGTGAGGATTATGACTATTCCTCCCTGACGAAAAAGGAACCGAATGCATGGATGCTCGTTCCGCTGGTGATTCTCGCCGCACTCGCCGCATTCACCATCTTCCCGCAGCCATTCCTTTCTCTGGTTGAGGGCGTCACCGCCTCTCTGATGTAAGAACGGCCTATGAATGTCAAGCTGCTGATTCTGCCGGTGCTGATCCCCCTTCTGGGGGGCATCTGCACTGCGCTGCTCCCTTTCCGGTCCGGAAAAACGCGGGATCACTTTACCACCGGGGTTGTTTTGCTCAACTCCGCCGTCATTCTCGCTTTTCTGCTCTCCCGCCCTTCCGGCACGCTGACGCTGCTCCGCCTCACCGGGGCACTATCCCTCGCCCTCAGGCTCGATGGGCTGAGTGTCGTTTTTCTCGCGCTGATCGGCTTCCTCTGGCCGATTGCCATCTTCTATTCGTTTGAGTATATGGAACATGAGGAGAACCTGCCCCGCTTCTTCGGCTTTTACACCATGAGCTACGGGGTCACGGCCGGTGTTGCCCTGAGCGCAAACCTCATCACGATGTACTTTTTCTATGAATTGCTGACTCTTGTGACGATCCCGCTCGTCGCCCATGACGGTGACCGGCGCTCCATGTCGGCTGCACGCAAATACATCATCTATTCCATCGGCGGCGCGGCGCTCTCCTTTGCCGGCATTCTCATGCTCTACAGCCGGACAGGATGTACGGAATATATCTTCGGCGGGTCGGCATCCGCTTTTCAGGGGGACAGCTTCCTTTTGATTGCCTACCTGCTCACCTTTATCGGGTTTGGTGTGAAATCTGCCATCTTCCCGCTGCACGCCTGGTTGCCCGCAGCAAGCGTCGCTCCGACGCCCGTTACCGCACTCCTTCACGCGGTAGCAGTGGTCAAAAGCGGAGTCTTCGCCTCCATCCGCAGCACCTTTTATGCCTTTGGCCCTGCCCTTCTGGCGGGCACCTGGGCTCAGAAAACCGCAATGGCCGTCGCCGCTTTTACCATCCTGTTCGGTTCTTGCATGGCCCTGCGTGAGCAGCACCTCAAACGCCGCCTTGCCTATTCCACTGTCAGCAATCTGAGCTATATCCTCTTCGGCATGTCCCTCATGACGGTCAATGGCCTGACAGCCGGGCTCAGCCACATGCTCTTCCACGGCATTATGAAGATCACGCTTTTCTTCTGTGCCGGCACAGTCCTCTGCAAAACCGGGCGGGAATATGTGCCGCAGACGGTCGGCCTCGGCAGAAAAATGCCCCTTACCTTCCTGACCTTCGGCATTGCAGGCCTCGCCCTGACAGGTACGCCGCTCCTCCCGGGCTTCGTCAGTAAAATAAATCTTCTGCATGCCGCCGCAGATCTGGAGAATCCTTTTGCCATGGCGGGTATTGCAGCTCTGCTGCTCTCCGCCGTTCTGACGGCTGCCTATCTCATCCCCATGACGGTGCGTTCCTTCCTCGTTAATACAGAGGCATCCCCCTCTTTTTCTGATCAGGATAAAGATCCCGGGCTGAGAATGCTTGTACCGTTTGCCGTTCTTGTCGCTGCCATGCTGATGCTCGGTATCCATGGTGAGCCGGTGATGGACGCTCTGGAGCGCCTGATCACAGGCAGTCTTTGAAAGGAGGCAACGATATGACTCATCATTCCTTTCTCCTGCCTCTGATGGCCTTCTGGCCTATGTGCGCCGCGCTGATCGCTTATGGCATCGGGCGGAAAAGCAAACCGGCGCGCAACCGTTTTGCGCAGGCTGCCATGGCCGTTGAATTTCTCCTTTTGGTCTTTAACGCTTTTCTTGTGAGCCGCGGTCAGTCTCTTGTCTGCACGCTGCCGCACCTGCTCGGCGGCCTCTCCTTTGAGGCGGACGGCTTCCGTGCCCTCTATGCACTCATCGCCGCCTTCATGTGGTTCTGCACCACTGCGTTTTCGGAGGAATATCTCGGCCACTACCGCAACCGCAACCGTTACTATCTATTTACCCTGCTTACCTGCGGAGCAACGGTTGGCGTTTTCCTCTCCGCCGAACTGCTCACTACTTTCATCTTTTTTGAAATCATGTCCTTCACGTCCTACGTGATGGTCATCCATGACGAAAACCCCTCCGCCATGCGCGCAGGGCAGACGTATCTGGCCGTGGCGGTACTCGGAGGGATGGTCATGCTCATGGGGCTTTTCCTCCTGCGTACGCTCACCGGCACACTGGCCATCTCTCAGCTGAAAGATGCCTGCGCCGCTCTGCCGAAAGAAAAACGCCCGACGCTCTATCTCGCCGGTGCGCTCATGCTCTTCGGCTTTGGGGCAAAAGCCGGCATGTATCCCCTGCACATCTGGCTGCCCAAGGCCCATCCGGTTGCTCCCGCTCCGGCCTCAGCGCTGCTCTCCGGCATCCTGACGAAAGCCGGCATCTTTGGCGTACTCGTGCTCTCGTGCCAGGTCTTTCTGCATGACAAAGCCTGGGGTATTGCTATTCTGACACTCGGCGTGCTCACTATGTTCACGGGTGCCGTCATCGCGGTCTTTTCCATCAATCTCAAGCGCACGCTCGCCTGTTCCTCCGTCTCACAGATTGGGTTTATCCTTGTCGGCGTCGGCATGCAATGCCTCCTCGGGGAAGAGAATACCCTTGCTGTCTGGGGCACGGAGCTGCACATGATCAACCACTCGCTGCTCAAGCTGGTGCTCTTCATGACGGCAGGCGCCGTCTACATGAACCTGCATATGCTTGACCTCAACGATATCCGCGGTTTCGGGCGCGGCAAACCGCTGCTCACCGCTATCTTCCTCTCCGGCTATCTCGGCATTGCCGGGGTACCGCTCTTCAACGGCTATATCAGCAAAACCCTGCTGCATGAGGGCATCGTAGAATATATCGAGCTTCTGGAAGAGGCCGGAAAAAGCATTGCCGTCATGAAGGCTGTGGAATGGATCTTCCTCTTCAGCGGCGGGCTGACGGTCGCTTATATGACGAAGCTGTTCATCTCCGTCTTTGTGGAAAAGAACGCCGACAGCGCCATGCAGGCAAAGTTTGATTCGCTTAACGGCAAATATATGAACCTTAAGAGCGCTCTTGCACTTGGCTTCCCCGCCCTCTTTCTCCCCGTTATAGGCAGTTTTCCCTCCGTCTTTATGCAGGGCATGGCGGAATTCGGTCAGGAATTCATGCATGGGGAATCCCCGGCACATGCGATTCACTGGTTTTCCCTGACAAACCTCAAAGGCGCCGCTATTTCCCTTGCTATCGGTGCGGCTGTCTACTTCGGTTTCATCCGAACCGTCCTCCTCCGGAAGCAACCTGGCGGTGCTCATTATTATGTCAACCTCTGGCCGTCTAAGCTTGATATTGAGGATGCCATCTATCGCCCGCTCTGCGCGCTACTGGCTAAGGTTTCCGTTGCTTTCAGCAGTGCCGTCGCCTGGTTGGGAGATGTCGCCATCCCGAAAGTTGCCACCTCTTTTGCATTGCTCTTCAGCACGGCCGCTGCCATCACCGGGGACAAGATCATTCCGAAAACCGCCACCTTCCTTGCGCTGCTGATCAGTAATATCGCTGCCTCCCTGCCAGACTGGATCGTCACAGCACTGCGCAAAACCGTTCTCCGCAAAATCCCGATCCCCGAGCCGGATCCTGCAGACCGAGCCCCGGCTGACCTCGCCTTCGATATCCATCTCCCGGAAGAGACCACTAACACTCTCGGCAGCTTTTCCTACGGCCTCATCCTCTTCGGCATCGGCCTCGTGATCACCATCGCCTACCTCACTCTCCGCGCCAGGTGATTTTTGTATTATGTTTAATTTATTATTTTAATTATATTATGTTATCTTTTTCGATTTTTCGATAACAGTTCAGACCTCCCGGATTGCTGTATCTATCAGCTCAACATTCCTGGAGGTCTGTTTTTCTTCTTTCTTCGTATTTTTTATACTGCTTACAGGTTAACAGATTTTCAAGCCAGTAACTACATCATTTCCATATATCCTGCCCTGTGAAGAGAGCAGGATTACCAATGTCAGTGTTTATATATCGTTTTACTCGATTGGCTGGAGGGACGTCATAATGATTGCCGCAACCGCCTGATAATCTTCATCAGACATGGGATAGAACGTAAACTCGAGAATCTCTCCGCTTTCCACTTCAAAATCGATGCACATCGTGTCGTCTTCAGGATTGCTGTATACCAAAGCTCTGTATCCGTTGACGATGCCCATCTCCGCATCCGTTACGCCGTAATCGGCCAGTTCCTGTCCCCATTCCTCAAAAGACTCGCCTAAATCCACACTCATAATGGCGATAACTGCCGATTCATCGTCTGTTGTAAGGTAGGCGAGATAACCGTTTTGAATGTCCTCTTCTGTTAATTCCGCTTCAGAGAAAACAGACGGCAGCCACATCATCAGGTTCATATCCCCAACCTGGACAAAGTTTGCATCAATCCCTGAGGCTTCCACATCCGCTTCAATGTCAGACCAGCTAAGCACCTCAGCAGCCGGCTGAATCGAAGCCATAATGATTGCCGCAACCGCCTGATACCCTTCATCAGACATCGGGTAGAACGTAAACTCAAGAACCTCTCCGCTCTCTGTTTCAAAGTCGAGGCACATGGTGTCGTCCTCGGGAACGCTGTACATCAAAGCCTGAAATCCGTTGACGATGCCCATCTCCGCATCCGTTACGCCGTAATCGGGCAGTTCCTGTTCCCATTCCTCCAGGGACATTCCAAGATCCTTCCTCATAATGGCAATCACTGCCGATTCATCGTCTGTAACAAGATAGGAAACATAACCGTTCTGAATATCTTCTTCCGTCAGTTCGGCTTCCGAGAAAACAGAGGGCAGCCACATCATCAGATTCAGGTCCCCAATCTGGACAAAGTCCGCATCAATCCCCGCTGCTTTTACATCCGCTTCAAAGTCCTCCCAGGTCAGAGCATTTTCCGCTGTTGTGGCTGGTGCGGCAGCTGCCGAGACCGAAAGAGCAAAAAGCATTGCCAGAACCATAAGAATTGCAAGTAGTTTCTTCTTTTTTTATCTCCTTTTTTATTTCGGGAATCAAGAAAAACCTTAGAAACAGTTTTCCTGTCATTTGCGTTTTTATTTGTGTTTTTTATTATATCACATTATTTTATAATAACATCAAGCGTCTTGCATAATTATTCATTATTTACTCAGCTTTCTGTATGGTTCTGCAAATATCATCTCTTTCATTCTTCACTCTGCCTGAAAAGCAAGATAACGATTGTTATCGTGCAGAGAGCCAACAAGAACGTCCGTTACGAATAAGAGGATTCTTGTTTTTAACAAGAAAAATACCTTTTACCTTTTCATGGTACAAGGTATCTTTCCTGTCATCTTATCTTAATGCCATTGCGGCAAAGCCGGAGAGTTTTTATTATTCCATCACATGCTCCATACTTACTGTCCTCCACGTTTTCGGTGAGCCTCATAGTAGCAGTCTTTTCAGAGTTTCCATCATGCTCGGGATATCATACGGCTTTGCCAGATGTCCGTTCATTCCGGCTTCCTGCGCTATTTTCCGATCCTCCTCAAAAGCGTTCGCGGTTACGGCAATGATGGGGATGCTGGCTTTCTGCGGGTCGTCCAGCGCACGGATCTGCCTTGCCGCCGTGTATCCGTCCATCCGCGGCATCTGAACATCCATCAGAACCACATCGTAATAGCCGGCGGGCGCCTCCGCCATCTTTTCAACGGCCTCCACGCCGTCTTTTGCGACCTCAACGGCAAAGCCCACTTCCCCCAGGATCGCGAGGGCGATCATCTGGTTCATTTCGTTGTCCTCGGCCAGCAGGATCTTTCTTCCCGTGAAGTCGGGAGCGGCGTCTTTTTCCTTCTTCGTCTCGCCGGAAGCACGGAAAGGCTGAGCCAGCACGTTTTTCAGCTCGGACAGGAACAGCGGTTTGGAGCAGAAGGCCGTGACCCCCGCGGCCCGGGCCTCCTCTTCAATGTCCGCCCAGTCATACGCCGTCAGAATGATGATTGGCGCGCTGTCGCCGATCACCTTACGGATTCTGCGGACGGTTTCGATCCCGTTGAGATCCGGCATCAGCCAGTCGATGATGTATGCCCTGAACTCGTCCGCACTGTCCAGTGCTTCCTTTGCCCGGACGACGGCCTCTTTTCCGTAATTCGTCCAGTCCGGGCGCATCCCGATCTCGCGGAGCATTCCGCATACCGACAGGCAGGTGTCGGTGTCGTCATCGGCCACCAGCGCCCGCAGCCCCTGCAGTTCGGGGATCGGTTCTGATTTTGTGACGTTTCCGCTGATCCTGCAGGGGAGCGTTACAACAAATTCGCTGCCCTTGTTCTCTTCGGACCGTACCGCGATCGTTCCGCCCATCATATCCACGATGTTTTTCGTGATCGCCATGCCGAGTCCGGTCCCCTGGATGCCGCTGACGGTGCTGGTCTTTTCGCGGGTAAACGCTTCGAAAATCGTCTTCTGGAATTCCTCGCTCATGCCGATGCCGTTGTCCTTGATCCGGAACTCAAAAACGGCCTTATCCGCAGAGGAAGACGGCTTTTCGATCACGCGGAAGCTGATCGTCCCTCCGTTCGGGGTGAATTTGATCGCGTTGGACAGGATATTGAGCAGCACCTGGTTCAGCCGCAGCTTATCCGTGACGATGTCTTCATGCAGCACATCCTGCGTGTCGATGAACAGTTCCATCTGCTTGGCCTCGATGCTGGGCAGGATGATGGTTCTGAGGTCGTGGATGACTTCGGGGAGGTGGGTGTCGCTCTCTTCAATGTTGACCTTTCCGCTCTCGATGCGGCTCATGTCCAGCACATCGTTGATCAGGGAAAGCAGATGCTGGCTGGACACGGAAATCTTTCCGAGGTAATCCTGCACCTGTTCCCTGTTGTCGATATGCGAGGCAGCCAGCGCGGTGAAGCCGACGATGGCGTTCATCGGCGTCCGGATGTCGTGCGACATGTTGTTCAAAAAAGTCGTCTTGGCACGGTTGGCGTGTTCCGCTGCGGCCAGGGCGTCCGAGAGAGCGTCCTTGCTCTCTTCCAGTTCCCGGTTTTTCTCCTCCAGTGCGACCCGGGCCGATTCCTTTTCCCGGGCCTCCTTCCGCGTTCTTCTGGAATCATGAACCAGGAAGAAGATCACCAGCGCTGCGACGGCAAGCAGCAGCGACCCGAACAGTGGCATATTATCCCGGATCAGGTCGATAAAGCTATAGGAATACAGTCCGCCGGTATAGCGGTAAGAAAGATTCTGGGCATAATCGCTGCCGATCACGTTGATCCCGCGGTTCAGCAGCTTCAGAAGCCCTTCGTTGCCGATTTCCACGCCGAAGCAGCGGTCGTCGTTCTTGCCGCTCTGGTGGAGGGAGAGCCCCTTGTATCTGGTGTTCTTCAGAATATCGTTGGCACGCAGCCCGTTCAGGGTTGTGCAGCTTACCTCGCCCGAAAGGACGGCACTCAGGCAGTCGTCAATGGACGGATAGAAAGTGACCTCCGCCTCCGGGAAGTTCGTCCTTACATAATAATACTGCATCCGGTTGTTTTCGTTGACGGCGAAGTGCGAAACGGTATCCTCGCTGTAGGTGCCCTTGAACACGATCTCGGTCGAAGCCGAGGCGACGGGGTTGGACTGGTAGATCCCGTTTTCTTCGGAATAATACAGTCCGCCGCCGACCGGGAAAGCCACGTCGATGGAGCCGGTCGCCATATCTGCGAGCATGCTGTCATAGCTCCTGTAGCCGCTGTAGATGACGGAAACGTCCAAAATCCCGAGCACATTCAGGATCTCCGGAACCACGTCCGTGACGAGGCCGGTCACCTGCCCCTGCTCATCGGTGCCGCTGTAGGGGAGATAGTTTTCCAGGTACGCGACGTGAAGCGAGTCATGATTTTCCATCCACTCCCTCTCGGCGGCGGAAAATGCGAGCGCCCTCACACTCACGGAGTAATATTTTGCACTGAGCGAGCTGAGATAATTCGGCTCTTCTGCCGCCAGAAGCGTCTGTGCCTCGTTCAGCTCTGCAAGCAGGTCGGGCCGCTCGCGGTTGACGCAGAGATAATAATCCGAAGCGCCGAAGGCACAGAGCACCTCCGCATGCTCTCGCATGTAAGAGCCGTCGCTTTCCGCCACAAAAACGTCCAGCTCCCGGGAGTCGAACGCGGCAAAAAGCTGCTCGTGATCCGGAAAAGCAATGACCTCTGCCGCCACATCGTGATCTTCCAGATAGCGCTCCAGCACGCTCACCATCGCGCTGTCCAGAACACCGATCCTCTTTCCGTTCAGCGTGGAAGGATCGGCGGTGATCCCCGTCTCCGTATCCTGCTTGACCAGATAGTACGACTCCCTGCCCATAATGGCGTCGGGATAAAGGAACAGTTCCGTGCGCTCCTCCCGCCAGGCTAGGCCCGCCAGCAGATCGATCTCGCCGTTGACGAGCATCTCATACAGTTCTCCGAAGCTGTCGTACACATACTCATATTTCCAGCCGGTGTATTCGGAGAGCTTGCGGTAATATTCGTAAGCATAGCCTGTCTTGACGGCGCCGTCCTCCGCCCCCTCCTGAAACACCTCGTTCTCATAATAACCGACGCGGACGGCCCTGACATCCCCGGCATAAGCCGGGGCAGGCAGGAGCACGCCTGCCATACACAGAAGACACAGGACGGCGGCAATCTTTTTTGTGACTCTTATAAATCCAATAATTTTTCTAAACATCCCGTCGGCCTCCTTGCTTTTGCAGCTCGCCGCCGTACACCGCGCAGCCTTTGCGTCCGGCATCCTTCACACGGTACAGTGCGCTGTCTGCATCCCGGAAGATATCCCCCTGCGGGTTCTCCCGGTCGGAAAAGGCTACCCCGACGCTTAAGGAGACCGGTGGAAGGTCATCCTTCGGATGCTGCAGGATTTCATTCATGCGGGCGATCTTGCTGAAGACCAATCCGCTCAGGGAACTGTCGACACGGGTCATCACGACTGCGAATTCATCGCCGCCGATGCGGCAGAGGATATCGACGGAACGGAAGCTGGTTTTCAGGAGTTCCGCCACTTTTTTCAGGACCCGGTCGCCGACGGCGTGCCCGTAGGTATCATTCACCGATTTAAAATAGTCGACATCGATCAGGAGCAGTGCCATGTGCTTCGTGTCGGCGCTCTCCATCAGCAGGTCATAGGCGCCGCGGTTGAAAAGTCCGGTCAGTGCATCATGGGAGGCTTCGCGGCTGAGCCGTTCCCGAATCTCCCGGTTTTCCTTCAGGATCTGGTTGTAGATACGGGTGACAATGCGCAGCTCTTCGACGCCTGTCGGAGGAATGATCTCCTGCGCCTGCATCTTGTGAACCATGTTGGTGAGCGGCTTCCGGATCATCTGCGTGATAACCGCGACAACAGCCAGCACGATCAGGAGAAACAGGATCGTCATCAGGGTCTGCAGGTTCACAAGGAGGGCAAGCCTTGCGGAGGCCTGTTCCAGTTCCTGGCTGGCAGAGCGGATCAGTGCCTGCGTGCAAAGGCCGACGTTTTCCCGGATCCGGTCTTTGTAGTGCATGTAGTTGTTGTCGAAGACCAGCATCTGTGCCGTTTCCTTCAGCTGTTCCACCGTCATTGCCTGTTCCGCCGGGGTCAGTTCGATTCCGGCGATTTCGTCCGGAACTTCCGAAGTATCATAGTTTCCGGTTTCCAGGATCAGGCGCATCGCCCTGTTCTCCCGCCCGACCAGCTCGTTGGAAAGGGCAAGCGCCGTGTTCAGGTTGCCGATCGCGCTGCTTTCGTTCTCGCCCAGCAGTGCTTCGAGGTTTTCTACGGCTTTGTCCCTTCTTCTTGTCACTTCCACTTCTTCCGTGAAGTCTTTCAGGTAATCCAGCTCCCCGGTCACGACAAAGCAGCGGACGCGGTCGGTCAGGTAGTCCGACCCGGATTCCATGTCGGAGGCGGCAAGCTGTGCGGTGATATACCGGTCACTGGCGGCTTCCATGCGTTTGTAGCCTCTGGTGACGGCGATGTTAGAAATCAGCAGCGCGGCAGCTGCGATAGCGGCCAGAACAACAAAGAAGATCGAAGCGGTTTTCAGCTGTACCCCGCTCTGTTCAGTGTCTGCCTCGGCGGGAAGTTCTTCCTCCGCGTTTTCTTCCGCCGAAGGTTCCGTCTGGCTTCTGAGCAGCTCCAGCTTTTCCTGCCGGACCAGCTCCTCGCCTTCCGTCAGCTCTTTTTTCGCTTTTTCCGAAGCCGCAACTGCATCCGCTTCCTTCTTTTGCAGGATGAACGGTTCAAAATCCGCAGCGGGTACCGGCTTGGAGAAGAAGTATCCCTGCACGATGTCGCAGCCGAGAGCCTTCAGCGCGCGGAGCTGGTCCGCAGTCTCCACGCCCTCTGCGATCACAGGCACGGAGAGATAGTCCGCGATCCCGATGATCACTTCCAGCATGTGGGTATTTCCGCCCGCTTTGAAAGCGTTTCGAGTAAACTGCATATCCAGCTTCAGCGCATCGATCGGCAGGCTGGAGATCATGTTCAGCGAAGAGTATCCGGTGCCGAAATCATCCAGTTCGATCTGAAAGCCCAGTTCACGCAGCTTTTCTGCCGCCTCGATGATCTGCGTGGAATCCTGTGTATAGGCGGACTCCGTCACTTCCAGCAGCAGATCTTTCCCTGTCAGGCCCTGATCCCGTATGATCGTCTGCAGCGTCCTCGCAATATCCGGATCGTACATGTCGATCCGGGAGACGTTGACGGATACCGGTATGGAATATTGCAGCCGGTCCTTCCAGTCCCGGATCTGACGTGCGGTTTCCTGCCAGACATACAGATCCAGCTTCTGGATCAGGCCGTTCTCCTCAAACAGCGGAATAAAAACTCCCGGGCTGATCATACCCAGTGTGGGATGATTCCAGCGCACCAGTGCTTCCGCGCTGGTCAGGAGCGGGGTGTCCGGACGTACGTCGAATTTCGGCTGGTAAAAAACCGTAAACTGCCGTTCCCGGATTGCTGTCGGAAAATCTTCAATCAGCTGTTCCGCATACAGCTGGCGTTTGTGCAGGCTGTCATCATAAACGCCGATGGTTTTTGTAAAGGTGTCTCTTACGGTGTCCGCGGCCAGCTTGGCCCGGTCAAAGCGTCTTTCCAGATCGATCGATTTATCCACACGGGAGTAGACGCCCATCCGCAGGCGTATGCGGTTTCCGGAGGAGGCTTCATCGTTCAGACGGGCAGACGCATCAGCCAGGACGGTCTCATAATCTTCCCTGTGGGGACAGTAAAGCATGAAGGTGTCCGCTTCCCGCCGGCACGCGATCCCGCCGGAAGACCCGGCCATTTCCTGAAGCGCTTCTCCGATCCTGCGAAGCACCTCATCTCCGAAGGCTTTCCCGTAACGCTCGTTGATCAGATGAAAATGGCTGACATCCGCAATAACGGCATCCATTTCCGTTTCCGAGTGGTGCTGGTCGAACTGCTCCGCATAGCGGTAAAAATACTCTTTGTTATACAGCCCCGTAAGGGGATCATGCTCCGTGGACTGTATGGTCTCCCGGTCTTCCGAAAGCTCAATAGTCCGAAAGATCCTGGCATGGATCACATCGACAGCCGGGTATGGCTTCGGGATAAAATCTATAGCCCCCAGCCGAAGGCTTTCGACCTCCGTGTTCTTCTCCGAGGTCGTCACAACCACGGGAATGCGGGAGAGAGATTCGTCCGCTTTCATGGCTTTCAGCACTTCCAGCCCGGACATAACCGGCATCAGGACATCCAGCAGCACCAGGGAAAGCGTGTCTTTGTGCTGGCGGATCTTTTCCAGCGTTTCCTCCCCGTCAGCGGCAAAAAGGAGGTCATATTCACTTTTCAGGATCTCGCCGAGTATCTCCCGGTTGATTCTCTCGTCGTCCGCGATAAGGATCAGTCTTTTGGTGTTGGCGGAACGAAACAGATCATTGCTGTTGTGCATCTGTGGAGCTCCTCATCTTTCCAGTGTACTTTTCTTTCCAGTATACTTTTTCAAGCCATTCATTTAGCCAGAACTGCAGTGTATTCCGTCACATTCAGCACAGTCTCTCCGTCAATCTGGGCTGCACAGGGGCGTGAGAAGCGCACCCTGATCTCATTTCCCGTAAAGCTCTGGACAATATCGGTTTTCTTTATGTGTTCCCCCTTGAAGATGGAAGGAAATGCAATCAATGCTTTCAGTTTCGAACGGCAGTGGTAAACCACCACGGTAAGCTTGTCGGAAAAACGATCCTGTTCCGGGGCCATATCCATACCGCCGCCGTAATACTTTCCTTTCATGGTCGGTGCGATCCAGACATGGTCAAATTCATGCTTCACCCCGTCGACCGTGATCTCTGCATGACAGGGTTTGAAATGGAACAGCAGCCCTTTGATGGCAATTCCGGAATAATCGATTTTCTCCTGCGGGTTCTTCTCCTTGATCTGATCCGCCACTTCACAGCAGTATCCGTCAATTCCAAACCCCAAATTGTTGATAAAGAGCTTTTCAAGCCCGTTTACATACACTGTGGGAAGGTTGGCGAGATACGGATTGATCAGGACCTCTTCTCCCACCTGTCTGTCGATATCTTTCAGGAAATCGTTCCCGGTCCCGCAACCAAGAAGGTAAATATTATTTCTGATCTCTGTACCCTTTACCGCATTGATAAAGTAATTCAGGGTGCCGTCTCCCCCGACCAGAACAACTTCATCCTCCGGCGCCAGATTCTTCAGATATCCCGCATAATCCAGACCAACTGCATCCACCAGCTCCGTTCCCGGTTTTACGTTCGGCTTTATGCCGTTATTTGCCAGAGAATTGTAAAGATAGTATTTCATGTTTTCTCCTCCACTCTTATAATAATCCCAAAACAATCAGAAACTCGCCGACTGAGTATGTGAGCATTACTAAAAAATGCGTTTTCAAACGACCGTCTTTTTTGAAACGTACAAAAAACAGAGACGTATCCGAAATGAAAAACAATGCCGCACCGACCGCTGTCGTGATGGTTGCCGTTGTAGGGAGACTTACACAGCGGAAAATCGCAAAGCAGTTCATGGCCCCGTTGATCAGCAGATAGAGGAACATCGGGTAAAACAGGGCTTTCGGCAGATACGGCTTCAGCCTGGAAAAAATATGGAAAACAGCTGCTGCAAAGAACACTGCAAGCAGGACGATCATCCACTCGGGGATCTTTGAAAAAGCCACATCTTTCCAGTATCCGGCAATAAAGAAAGCATGGCTGATCATAAAGGATATCCCGCCGGCCGTAAACCACTTTACTCCGTTCGGGATCAGCAGGATGTCCCCGATCCAGCTGAAAATCAGCGCCAGAACAATGGCTGCAGAAACGGATCGGGCCGCTGACAGATAAAAGCCAAGCAGGGACAACAGGATAAACGGTTTGGTAATATCTCTCGTCTTTTTGTCTTGCCGGAGTGAAGCAACCAGATGGACAGCAGTAGAAATCACAAAGACCGCCAGAAACACATTTTTCGTCAAATCATATACCCCTCCATTCCGGGAACAGTCATAACGCAGAGTTTTTCTATTGAAAATATATCATAAAAACGGACTCTGAACAATAGCCTATATAAAAAAAGTCTGTGCTGTTATCTGATAAAATCTGAGCGCCGCTTTATATTTATTGTCAATAATATTATGTATACTTCATAATAATCTCCCGCCTCCATTCCAGAAGCGGGAAATCCAGTTTTTTTCGTATTACAGACGGTGGAGCATGCCCGTCCTTAAAATGATCTCAGTCTGTAACTGTTTCACCACAGGCTGAGATTGTAATTCATTACTTGATTGAAAATATCAATGTGTCTTTATAGGTATCAGCTAATGCTTTTCTAAGGTATTGTTCACTTACATTAAGTGACAATTCTAATCCTGTATCTTTGCTCACATAAACATCAGTTTCAGGAAGAAGATTTTGACTAGGCGAGATGGAAATAGTATACGGGACCAAATTTCCTGTGTTTATTCCTCTAAGATTCCAGCATGTTGTAAAGTTACTATTTGTTTCTAATGCTATATTCACACCATTCACATGACATTCCGTAAAATATATATTCATTGCTCCGATTCCGGCGCCAGTATTTTCATCTTTAACAATAGTTGCAGTTGGCGGAATATATATTTTATAACCATCCCCAACCTCAAATGTTACCTCTGTTGATTGTGTGGTTCCAAACGCATCAAGCGCCAAGGTCAAAACCAGTATCGTTACAAGGGTCATTACAATTACTTTTTTCATTTTACTTCTCCTCTAAAGATTATTGTATTGAGTATACAAGTATTATTCATCCCGCATATAATGTGAAATTTACCTGTGCAGTGCTCGCAGGGCTTCTGTCAGAGACATAATAAGGCTGAATTCGGAGAATACAGTTTTCATATGTCCCTGCCGCGATCGGATGTAACAGGTTGATATTTCTGATATGCTGTCCTGCTTCAACAAGTCCGCTTGAATATAAAGTCTCATAAGATCCGTCAGATATTGGAAACAGCAGTTCGAATGTCATCAGATACTCCCCTTCGTTTTCAGGTGGATTTTCAAAATCAACTGCTATCTCTGTCTTGTTTGCTGCGATCCTCATTGTTTTAAAACCTGCAACACAAACACCATTTTCCTCTTCCTCTATCTGCTGTGGAGCAGGGGTCTCGGAGGTTGCACCAGGATCCATTTCCAACTTACTTGCATCCGGTGGAGGGGTAATAGCGGCAGGAAGAACACCGTCAGACACTGCTGGTGATTCTGAGGGTTTATCCATCTTAGGCAAAAAGCTTCCGTTGCGATCTTTGTATTCAAACATAGCCCAGGTTGTTGTTATGAGCGCAAAAACAAGCGCAATCCCGCAAATCCACTCGAGCACAACAATCAGCTTATTGTCTTTTCGCCTCTTCACTTCAAAAACACTCCTTACGGTTTTTCTTTAAGATCGACAATCGGCAATATATTAGTTTTTTTGTTTATTAACTGAAAATGTTTTTATTTCCATTGTATTAAAAATCAGTAAAAGTATACTGCTGAAATCGCTTTATGTCAACATTCTTATGTCGTTTTTATTTGGATTTTTATGGAGTGTATTCCATTCTTCAACGGTTTATTTGAGTAATCCGGTTTTTTTTAAACGAATAACTGCAAAACAAAAGAGCACTCCCATCATTGAGAGCACTCTTTTGTTGAAATACTGTATTGATTATTCTGAATACCCATGCTTTTAAAAAACAAAGCCCGGATCAGCAGGAGAAAACGGCTGCCCTTCCGGCAGAAAGTTGTTGTTTGAATAGATCATTCGGGCGAGATAGGGCTCGCCGAAGTCGAGCACAATCCACCCCTTCAGATTCTCTCCCCGGTTTCGCAGGGCACTATTGAGTGTTGAGGCGTGGTTATGCGGATGGCTGAAGTAGAACGTACCTTTGGTGTTGAGGAAGTTCAGGCTGACGTTTCCGTTTGCCATTTCCCGTGCTCCCGCAGCCATACCGTTGGTAAATGCCACCCACTTCTCGTCGTTGCTGTAATCATAACGGTCCTGCACAATGAGGGTATAGGAACCGTTGGGAGCTGTGGCTGCGTGAAGTGCCGTGTTGGAACTGCTGCCCTGATCATCCCAGAGAAACGGAATACCGGAAGATGCCCCAAGCCCTGATGCATCCTGAAAACGTCGCAGGAGAACTACCCTGCCCCGGGCTTCACCAAGCGTAGGAATGGCAGATGTTAAAAGCCATTTGTCTGCCTGCAGGAGAATTGCGTTGAAAAGGAGCCGTTCAAAATCGGAAACCGCTTCAGAACCGCGCTCCTGCTTCACTGAAACAAGTACAGTCTCGGTTGGGTGTTCATCCAGAAAAGCATAACACTGGGAGAACACGTCTTCCACATATAATATTGGGGAATTCGGCATGGCGGCCGTCAGGCAGTCGCCGAAGCTGTTCATGCACTTCAGCCGCCCTCCGCCCTCCGCTGCATCCACTGCGAGGCGAAGATCCAGAAAGCGAAATCCGGAGGCGAGCTGGTCTTTGACACTGCAGCCCTGGCATTTGAAGAAAAACGGAAACTGTGTAAACTGCGAGGCACTCTGATGTGTTCCGGGCAGGGTAATCTCATTCAGCCTGACAGAATCCGGAATGCGGCTCATCCAGCAGGAGTCTGCTTCCAAGCCGTTGGTGTCGACCCGCTCCGTCAAAGGGACAAGATACAATATGGCAAAGATACAGGCAATCAGCAGCACAAGGCTGATGATGCGCCGGATCAGGCGGCCAATAAAACGCATTTTTGAACTCCTCGTTTTTAGTGCATAGCATATTGCGCGAGAGCACACTGTTGTATGTCAGTTTCAGTGCCTGCTCCCGCGCTAAGTCAACTATCTGAATTATTCTTCCGTGGTTTTTGCTTTGGTTTTTCTGGGTTTTGCAGGGGCTTTATCAGTTGTTTTGGCTGTTTTTGTCGCTGCTGTTGTCTTAGCTGCGGCTTTAGGCTTGAGCGATGTTGTTTTCTTTTTCCCCTGCGTCTTCGGGACGATCGGGAATTCAAAAATCAGCGATTCAAAGGGACGGAGGTCATAGGTGAGCATATAATCATATCCGTCACACTTTTGTTTGACAGAAGTGAGAGGCGGGATATCTCCGCCCATTTCCTTTTTACTTCCGCCGCCCGGGAGATTGTCAAATGTGCTGAAGGCACGGCTGTAATAGCCTTGCAGCGGGACGCCTACGGTATAATTCTTGTAATAGCAGGGTGAGAAGTTGCAGATTACAAGCAAGGCATTGTTATAATCCCACGGATTCCGGCGGATGAAGCTGATGGTGTTGCGGTCGCAATCTCCGCGTTTGACCCATTCGAAAGTTGTCGGATTTCTGGAATCGGAGTACAGCACCGGATAGCGCTTGTACAGTTTCAGCAGGTTGCGCACGCAGAGCATCACGTCACGGTGGCCGAGATCTTCGGTCAGCCACCAGTCGAGCTCACGGGCTTCCGACCACTCTCTGTCCTGCGCAAATTCCTGCCCCATAAAGAGCAGCTTCTTGCCGGGGTGTGTGAACATAAAGGTATAAAGCGTTTTCAGTCCGCCGAAGCGGTCTTCCGCCTTGCCGGGAGCTTTTTCTACCAGAGAGTGCTTGAGATGCACTACTTCATCGTGGCTGAGGACCAGCACATAGTTTTCAAAAAAGGCATAGTCCGTGGTGTGCGTCAGTTCATCGTGATGCCATCTGCGGAAAACGGGATCATGTGCAATGTAGCGCATCATTTCGTTCATCCAGCCCATATTCCACTTGAACTTGAAGCCCAATCCGCCATCCTTCACCGGAGTCGTAATTCCCGGCTGGATGGAAGAGTCCTCCGCGATGAGGTACCCGGTTGTTCCGGAGCAGACTGCATCATTGACCTGCTTCAGGAAAGCTTCGCTCTCCAGATTGATATTCCCACCGAATTTGTTCGGCCGCCATTCCGCTCGGCTGAAGCTGGCATAAATCATGGCCGCCACAGCATCGACACGCAGTGCGTCGATATGGAATTCCTGGATCCAGTAGAATGCGCTGGAGATCAGGAAAGAACAGACCTCCGGCTTGCCGTGGTCAAAGGCTTTAGTTCCCCATTCCGGATATTCCGCACGCAGCGGATCGGCAGACTCATAAAGCGGGGTGCCGTCGAAGCACTCAAGGCCGAAGCTGTCCTTCGGGAAGTGGGCCGGGACCCAGTCCAGAATCACGCCGATCCCGGCCTGATGGAGCCTGTCCACAAAATAACGGAAGTCATCTGGAGAACCGTATCGCGCCGTCGGGCAGAAGAAACCCGTAACCTGGTAACCCCAGGATCCGTCAAACGGGTGCTCGCAGATGCCAATCAGTTCAACATGGGTGTATCCCATCCAAAGAACGTAATCGACCAGCTGGTCTGCAACGACTCTGTAATTGAGAAAACCGTCCTTATCCTGCGCATCCGCAAAATGCTTCTTCCAGGAGCCGAGATGCACTTCATAGATTGCCATCGGCCTCTCCACAACGGTGACGTTGCTGCGCTGCTGCTGATGCACCTCGTCGTGCCATACATACCTGTCAAGCGCACTGACAATAGAGGCATTGGCCGGACGCTTTTCCGAGCGGAAACCATAAGGGTCAGACTTATAGCGCAGGATTCCGTCAGCCCCATCGACCACATAGCGGTACATATCACCGTCATCCACACCGGGGAGAAAACACTCCCAGACGGAATGATCCTCTTTAGTACGCTGCAGAGGGCAGAAGTTATCCCACCCTGTAACCTCGGTAATCACCGAGACATTTTTTGCATTCGGTGCCCAGACACGGAAATATGTGCCCCGGACACCGCCCTCTTCCGCAGGGTGTGCACCGAAGTATTTATACGACTCGTAATCCGTGCCAAGATGGAAGGGCGGCAGTGAAAGGTCTACTGCTTCTTCCGCAACAGGCATATCAGGCGTTTCTTTGTTCATTGGAAGATCCTCCTTTTTTACGCTTCTTGTGTAAACAAAAGATAATATCCATATCTTTTGCAGATATGGATATTATCTCAAAGTATTGTTCAACAGTCAAGCATTTGTTTTACAGCTGCGCGCTTAGTAAGGCCGGAACTTTCGAGGTCCGATCTTCTTACTAAGACGGAGCTGAACACAGCCGGAGAGAGGCAGCTTATGAGTGCATTTCTCTTTCATCCCGACGCGCCAAAGAATACCATACTCTTCAAAAAAGTGCAAGAACTATATGCAAACAGTTTTTTACTTTTTTGTAAACTTAATTCATTGTTCTTTCTTCCTGCGAACCGTCACGGTAAAGGCAGCTGCGCTCATAACCATCAGGCATGCCCAGAGGGCGAGTATGCTGTCATCGCCGGTGATCGGCCTGTCTCTCACGGAGAGAACATGCAGGTAGCAGGTTGCAACACCGCCGTCCGAATAAACGAACTGGAGCTGCTGATAAGCCCTGTGTTCCAAAGCCTTCATCGCTGTTTCGGAGATGGTAACGATGGAAGAGCCGTCATTTGCGGCAGATACCGTATAGTAATACGGATTGATGGTCCTGCCGTTGATTTTCACTGCTGCGCCGTTGCCTACCAGCCTGCTGGCAGGACCTGTCGCCTGGACGGTATACGCGCCGCCCACATCATAGTACCAGCTGCCGTTCTTGTGATACGTGAAGTAGTAGTTGGCCTGAACGGTAACCGTGCAATATGCGGTTATACCGTTAGCAGTACGCGCTGTAACGGTCGCCGTGCCGGCTCCCACCGCGATCACACTTGCCATTGCAACCCCGTTCGTGCCTACGGTTGTGCGGTAGCTCTCGTGGATCCGTACCACATTTTCGTTGGAAGACGTCCATGTGACAGTCTGATTGGTGGTATTGAGCGGATTGAAGGCTACTGCCAGCTTTGCACTGGAATCGGTAGAGGTAAGGGTTACGGTAGTCGGATTCATCAGGAGCGACTTCGCTTCGATGTAGGAAACCGAAATCGTAACCGGCCTGGATGCAAGAATCTGCCCATCCGCCTTGAAACGGATATCGTAATCTCCGGCAGGGAGATTGCGGACGATCTTATTGACAATATCCATATAGCCGGATTCGCCGTCCGCGTGGCGCTTGATCTGTGCCTGTGTTCCGTATGCTACGGTCAGGTTGCCGTTATTGATTGAAATATTTGTCGTGGACGGTGCAGAATACTGCCTGATTTCAATCGCCTGGATCTCGGAATCTGCCGTGTGCTCTGCCTCCTTGCCGAAGGCTTTCACAAGTATCTGCCCGGTGATGCCGGACGGGATTACTGTTGTCTCTCCGGTAATGGGCACCCATGGCCCGCCGATACCTTTGAGAGAATACTGCATGGTACCGTTTACTCCGGTGAGAATTCCGCTGCTCTCTCCCGTGGCGGAGAAGACGGCTGTCGGAGTGGGCAGTTTGATCGGTGCGGAATAGGACCCGACCGTAACTTCCAGATACGGCCTGCCTGAGGCGAGAAGAGCAATGTTCCTGTCGCCGTCTTTATAGCTTCTGCCTTTGATACGCAGCTCGTAGGTGCCCGCACCGAGCCCTCCAAGCTGGTTGCCGGTAATATCAACAAAATTCTGAGTGCTGCCCGCGCCGCGGATCTGGTATACATAGTTGCCGGAAGACGTATTGATAGTAATCGTTCCGTCTGTCTTGCCTGTATCGGAAACCGGTGTGGAGCTGACGGTTGCTACTGTAGAAATCTGCGGCTGCTGATCGATTTCAAACACAATGGATGCAGCATCTTCCGTGCCCACTTTCCTGACACGTATCAGATCTCCGTTGCTGAGATTTGTAATATTCACAGATGTACCGGATGCCACCCGCGTCCATGTGAGCGGCCATAGCTCACTACCATTTCTTCGGTATCCGACCTGGTACTCCATATCAGTTGTCAGGTTACTGAGGTCGCCGCTGGTATCTCCCTCAGGGCTGAAGGTTACTGCCAAAACCTGTTCGTCCGGACCAGGTGCTGTCATCAGGCTCGGAGCCTGAAACAGATCGCCGGCCATTACTGTGACATACTCATTTTCGGTTGCCCCCTCAGTGGCCATTTCGTTCGCCTGTTCTTCAAAAGCAGTAATTTCCTCCAGCATTGCCGGTGCCATAAGCACAACCTGCTGCTGCGCAAGGGCTTCTGTGTTGACTTCAAAGAGGCCTGTCAGTTCAGCTTCGGCTTCGGCTCGTTTTTTATCTTCCTCTTCTGCCTTCAGACGTTCGGCTTCTTCGGCAGCTTTACGCGCTTCTTCCGCTTGCCGTGCTTCTTCGGCTGCTTTGCGGGCTTCTTCCGCTTTTTGCGCTTCCTCGGCAGCTTTGCGCGCTTCTTCGGCTTTCTGTGCTTCCTCGGCAGCTTTGCGCGCTTCTTCAACTTTTTGTGCTTCTTCAGCTGCTTTGCGCGCTTCTTCCGCTTTTTGTGCTTCCTCGGCAGCTTTGCGCGCTTCTTCTGCTTTTTGTGCTTCCTCGGCTGCTTTGCGCGCTTCTTCCGCTTTCTGTGCTTCCTCGGCTGCCTTGCGGGCTTCTTCAGCTTTTTGTGCTTCTTCGGCTGCTTTGCGCGCTTCTTCCGCTTTTTGTGCTTCCTCGGCAACTTTGCGCGCTTCTTCTGCTTTTTGTGCTTCCTCGGCTGCCTTGCGGGCTTCTTCTGCTTTTTGTGCTTCCTCGGCTGCTTTGCGCGCTTCTTCGGCTTTCCGTGCTTCCTCGGCAGCTTTGCGCGCTTGCTCAGCTTCCAGCTCGGCCTGCTGCAGTGCGAACGGATCCACTACCTGTGGCTGGACTTCGCCGGCTCCGGGCTGAGCCCCGCTCATATAAGCCTGATAGGCTTCCTGCACCGTGCTGCCTTCTCCGATTTTGATGGAAACATAACGGTTCTGGTTATAGGTTTCCGGAAGGAAGCACCAGGCAGGAGATGCCTCGTTCAGAGACCTGCCGGCGGAAACACTGATCCGTACTCCGTCATCAATCGTCGGCATGGCCTGCATGGCACTCGTTGCACCGAGTGCTTCCAGGGAAAGGCCGTTCCCTCTCAGGAGGATAGTCTGCTCCGTGAGAATGCCGTAGCCATAACCGTCATAGTTACTGTCCGTATTCGTAATGAAGGCTAACGAGCCGTCTCCGAGAACGAAAGCACCGTTGCCGTTGAGATTCAGGCCGATACTGTACTTCTGAACACCATCCGCCGTGATGTAGCCCTTGTTGGTAATGATGTTTTTACCGGTTACATCAAAGACCACCGGAACCGGGACATATAAGCCGGCATAGGTTTGATCCGATGTTCCGTTGTTTTCCAGCTCGATGGAAAAGTCCTTCATCACCACATGTACCGCTCCGTCCTGAATGCGGTATGTGATATAAGAGGGTGATCCTTCTGACGTCTTCTCGAGCGTCTTCCCGTCCGGGGAATAGTAACAGGCTCCATTCTCCAGAACAGTATCACCTATTTTGATTCCGAGATCCATGCCGGATTCCGCACCGGCAGCCGCTGCCGCGATGCAGAAGAGCTGTGCGATTGCAAGGAAAACTGCCAGTTTTCTGTAAATTTTATTCATCTTATCCTCCTAAGGTTTTGTGCAGAGTTCTCTCTGAAAATGGAAAAACTGCCGTACAAAAATAAGACAACTTTATAATAACTGTTTTGTTTTTGAAAATCAATAAATATTCGATTCGTTCACTATTAATTAACAATCGCCCAGGTTTTATTGCTATTATTTCTCTATTTCGTAATTTATTTGTAAATTTTGTCAGGGTAAAATAAAACCACGCCGGCTAATGTACAAACCGACGTGGGGATAGGCAGATTTTGTAAAATATCAAAGATCGTCCGGGCTGGGATCGCTCTCCGAGGCAAACTGTTCCTCCATCCAGGCTTTGTATTCATCCGTCATACGGCTTGGAATGGGTTCCTCTTCTCCCATCCGGTCAGGAACCGTAGGATCTGAAACTTCATCCGGAACGGTCATCGGAACGGCTTCCGTAGCGGATTCCGTAACTTCCACCGGAACGTCTTCCGGCACTTCCTCATCCATCTCTTCAATTTCAACCTCAATCTCTGGCTTTTTCGGTTTGAAAAGATCTACAATCCTTCCCCAGGCATATATAGCTCTTTCTTTGATTTTCATGAATGCCCCTCCGTTTCGGATCATTCTGTGTTATTATGATGTATTATAGTAGATCATGCCTGTTTTTTCAACACCAAGTTCATGTTTTTATACGTCGGCGTTGCTTTTTGCGTAAGATTCGGATAAAATGCATACAGAACTGACCGGAGGCTGACCTGTCATGAAAGAAGCCCAAAGAATCGAATATGCGCTCTCCGCTATCATTCCATGGTATGCGGCAAACCGCCGTATGCTTCCCTGGCGGGAAGACCCGACTCCTTACCACATCTGGATCTCGGAAATCATGCTGCAGCAGACGCGCATCGAAGCCGTAATTCCCTATTACAAGCGCTTTCTGCAGGAGCTGCCGGATCTCGCCGCTTTGGCAGCTGTACCGGAAGACAGGCTCCTGAAGCTCTGGGAAGGGCTCGGTTATTACAACCGGGCAAGAAATCTGAAACGCGCAGCTATAACTGTTATGGAACAGTATAGCGGTGCCCTGCCGGGCAAAGCGGCTGAGCTGAAAAAGCTGCCTGGCATTGGGGATTATACGTCAGCAGCTATTGCTTCCATCGCCTTTGGCGAACCAGAACCCGCGGTAGACGGAAACGTCCTGCGCGTGTTGATGCGGCTCCTCGCCTGTAGCGATGATATTGCAGATCCTCAGACACGGAAAAACACGGCTTCGGTGCTGCGCCGGTTTTATCCCTCAGGGAAAGACGCCTCGCTCCTCACGGAAGGGCTGATGGAGCTGGGAGAAGTGCTCTGTCTGCCGAACGGTGTTCCCCTCTGCGAGCAGTGCCCGCTTTGCTCCCTCTGTCTTGCGCATGAAAGCGGAAAGGAATCTGAATTTCCGGTCAAAACTTCCCCGAAAGAACGGCGGGTTGAGGAGAGAACCGTTCTCCTCCTGCAGTGCGGGAATCGGTTTGCCGTCCGAAAACGGCCGGGAAAAGGTCTGCTTGCCGGGCTCTGGGAATTCCCGAACGTTGCGGGAAAGCTCGATGCTGCAGGCGCCCTGCGGGCAGCCGAAATTTTGGGCACCACGGTATCCGACATTTCGCTGTGCGGAGAGGCAAAGCACATCTTCACCCATGTGGAGTGGAGAATAACGGGTTATCTCCTCCAATGTGAAAAAACATCCGAGAATCTGGTCTGGCTCACAACTGCTGAAATCGCTTCTGGCTGCTCCATCCCGACAGCCTTCCGCACCTGGCAGAAGCTGCTTGAATCTTTTACAGAAGATCCAGTTCCACCGGGCAGTGGTCGGAACCCGTAATAGTCGTGTGGATCTTTGCATCTTTCAGCCGGTCTCTCAGGCAATCACTCACGACAAAGTAATCAATACGCCACCCGGCATTTCTAGCTCTCGCCTGGAAGCGATAGCTCCACCAGGAATAGATGTTCTCCTGATCAGGATAGAAATACCGGAAGGTATCCGTAAGACCGCTTTTCAGCGCAGTATCGAATTTTGCCCTCTCCTCATCGGTAAACCCCGCATTGCGGCGGTTTGAAGAAGGATTCTTCAGATCAATCTCCCGATGGGCTACATTAAGATCACCGCAAAAAATCACGGGCTTTTTTTCTTCCAAATTCTTCACATAGGCGAGAAAATCATCCTCCCATGTCATACGGTAATCAAGCCTCTTCAGTTCATCCTGGGAGTTCGGAACATAGACCGTGATGAGATAATACTCCGTGAATTCAAGCGTAATCACTCTGCCCTCATGGTCATGCTGCTCGATTCCCAGGCCATAATGCACGGAAAGCGGCTCCTCCTTTGTGAAAACGGCAGTGCCCGAATACCCCTTCTTTTCCGCATAGTTCCAGAACTGCCGATAGCCCGGCAGGTCAAGGGTAATCTGTCCCTGCTGCAGCTTTGTCTCCTGCAGGCAGAAGACGTCCGCATCAAGTTCCCGGAAAACATCCATAAACCCTTTTTCCATACAGGCTCTCAGGCCGTTGACATTCCATGAAACAAATTTTTTCATTTTAAGCCCTTTCTTTATTCAATCAACTGACTAATATTTTCCTTGACAACAGAAATCAGTTATGTTATTTTATTCAAGCGGTCTGCAGTAGTACCCAAGAGGCCGAAGGGGCTCCCCTGCTAAGGGAGTAGGTGTGTAAAAAGCACGCGAGAGTTCAAATCTCTCCTACTGCGCCAAAAGTTCTCGAAATTGCCAAAAAATGACAAAATCGAGAACTTTTTTATAAGTTTTTTCACTTTACTGTATTTCAGCGTTTTCACCGGAAAATGGTAAAAGATGACGTATAAGAATTCGGGGTTTATTAAAACAAAGGCTGCTATCGAACGCATAGGGAAACA
>JAFQZI010000070.1 GCA_017406005.1 Oscillospiraceae bacterium
CAACATACCAGTGAAGTAATGATTTATCTGTCTGTTCTGACATTAAATCTGCAGAAGAGGCTTCGGCTTCTTTTGCGCATTATTTTCAATTTCTACTGGCACCAGCAAAATTTTCTTCTTGTGCAGTAGACACTAATTATAGCATCTTCCGCCTTTCCCTCAAAGGAATAAGTCTGTTTAAAAAGGGTACGAATTGTGCCATTCCTTGAATATACGAAAAAGAACCTTTATAATTTAATATAATGGTGCAGTAGTCCAACTGCGGATTGCATATCGAACTGAAATAGAACAGGAGAAAAAGACATGAAGAGAATCTTTGCTCTGCTGCTGAGCGCGCTGCTGGTGCTCAGCCTGATCCCGGCGGGTTCAGCGGAAGGGCCCCTCAGGTTTGAAAACGGCATGGCTCAGCCAATGCTGCAATACTCCGACCCGCGCGCCGCGGACTACTCCAACGAGACCAGCGACATCCTGCGCTATTGCGTCTATGTGGAGACGGACCACGATACGGACAACGACGGGTTGGCCGACCTCGTCAAGGTGCTGGTGCAGGTGCCCCGCGCTGCAGCGGAGGGGCAGTATCAGGCTGCCGTAATCTATGATCCGACGCCCTATCAGGTCGGCACCTGCGTCGAATATACCGAGGACGCTTACGGCATGTACGTCAAGAAGGGCTTTGACTACAAAAAGCTCTATGAGCCCGGTGCCAAGCGCAGCCCGGCGGGCGAGTGCAAGACCATGGAAGCGGCTCTCGCGGCAAAGCCCTCCTGGGATTGGAACTACACCGTCCCGTACTCGGGGGAAATCGGTTTTAATTATATCACCGATTACGATTACTACCTCGTGCGCGGTTTCGCTGTTGTGGAAGCCGGCGGCATCGGGACCTACGGTTCCGAGGGCTTTGAGCTCTGCGGCACCGATCTCGAGCGCGACAGCCATAAATGCGTTGTGGAATGGCTCACGGGAGACCGCGTCGCCTATACCGACCGGAGGCACAACATTGCCGTCAAGGCGGACTGGTCCAACGGCCATGTCGCTATGACTGGCTGCTCCTACGGTGGCACACTGCCTTACGAGGTTGCCACGACCGGCGTGAAAGGACTCGAGACTATCATCCCCTATGCGGGTATCGCGAGCTGGTATGACTATACCAACTCCCAGGGCGTGCCGATCATCTTTGAGGTGAACTATGCCGACGCACTCTCGGCCTTCAACTGCGGCGGCACCTTCCTGGACGATGACTGGACCGTTCCAAACGAGGACTACGGCGCGTGGCTCTGGCAGATCTCACAGGACCAGCAGGCCACAAACGGCGACTATGCGCCTATATGGGCTGAGTCCGACTATTCTGACGACTGGGAAAACATCCGCTGCTCCGCGCTCATCGTCCAAGGCCTCAACGACTTTAACGTGACCACCAAGCAGGCAGACCTTATGATGCAGGCCTTTGCGAAGGCCGACAAACCCGTGAAACTGGTGCTGCATCAGGATGGGCACAACTACCTCGACGGCAGGCTCATTAACGGCGAGCTATGGGAGAACATTGTCAACCGCTGGCTGACGCATTGGCTTTACGGTGTGGACAATGGGGCGGAAAACATGCCAGCCGTCACGGTACAGAGCAATCTGGACGGCTCCTTCAAACCCTATGACAGCTGGCGGGACTTTGCACAAACAGAATACCCCGTATACGCGGAAACGAGCAGGTCCAAGGTGAGCACGGCCAATCTCGCGAGCTATGCCATAGAGTTCCTGAACGGAGAGAACCCAGAGCTGCAGGGCCTCAAGGGCAAGGAGTATTACTATCTTACACTCGACCAGCCCTTCGCCGCCGTTTATGAGATCGACGTCCCGGACGGTGCGACGATTTACGGCGTGCCGGAGATCAGCGCGAAGATTTCCACGGAGGTCACGGACAAGGACGGGCTGATGATCACGGCGGTGCTGCTGGACGTGGCGGAGGACGCGCAGTCCTTCAAGGCCTACATGACCAAGGACAGGCTGAGAGCCAGGGTGCCGGTCAGGACCATTGACAGCTATGATATCGGCGGTGGCGCGGGAGAGAAGAGGCTTTTGGAGTTTGTGCAGAGCAGCACCCCCGGCAAGTGCATCACCTTCGGCTGGACGGACCTGTGCAACCCGGGTCTCGGCTATGATTCCGCAGAATACAGCAAATGGGAAGATCTGGAGGCCGGAAAGCCGTATGACTACACCTTCTATATGCTGCCTACGGTCTATTCCATCGCGCCGGGTCACCGCCTCCTGCTGGTCATCACTGCCTGGGATCCCTACCGCGCTTTTCTGGACGAAGATTTCCTGGTGGACCCGACGCTGTCAACCGAGTATTCCGAGTTCAACTACTCCTTCACCATCGACAACGAAAGCCTGCGGGCAATGATCCCGACGAAGTAAAATGGAGAAGACGAAACTGTTTCCGCTCAAAGGCTTGAGAGGAAAAATATTCCTGCTTTGCGTCGTACTGGTCATCACCGCATCCTTAGCCTTCGCAATTATCGGAATCCTTCAGCTTCGGGATGTGACAAGACTCGCGGTGGAGACGGGTAATTCACAGAACACGGCAGTCAAGCAAATATCTCATGAGACGCTGGAGCAGCTGACCCGTGAGAGCATGCTCAATGCGATCTCGCTGTCAGCCAAGAATGCTGACGGTGAGTTTTGGACAATGCAGCATGATTTCAGTATCCTGGCGGAACAGGTCAGGGATGTACTCGAGCACCCTGAGCACTATAAGGAGCGGGAGCTTCACGTGCCGGACAAAGCGAATACCGGCGACTACGCCCTGCAGCTTATTTTTGCCGACGAAAAAACGGCAGCGGATGGTGAAGTGCTTGAACGTCTGGGGAGGCTTGCAAACCTGGAGCCGCTGATGAGAGAGATCGTCCGCGGAAATGACGACTATACGAGGGACTGCTACATCTCCCTCCCGGAGGGCGCCACGCTTGCGATGGACCCGTTTTCGGATCAAAAGCTCGACGAGGATGGCAATGTACGCCCCTATGATCCGCGGGTGCGCCCCTGGTATACCGCTGCGGTGAATAAGGGAGATTTCTGCTTTACGCTTGCAGTACACAGCTTTTACCTGGATCTGCCGGAGGTAGAGTACGGTTATCCGATCTATCTTGACGGAAAACTCGCAGCTGTACTGCAGGGCTCTACAAGACTCGATGTGATCCAGGAATTCGTGGCGGATGTGGGTATCGGTGACAGCGGTTTTTCCATCATGATAAGCGATGAAGGACAGCTCGTATATTCTCCGAGGAAATCAGGCGAGCTCCGGATGGTAAACGATATGTCCACGGATATACGAAATACCTCAAACATGAGCCTTTTGACGCTGATCACGGAAGCACAGGCATGGGAGAGCGGCTTCGGAGAGGCAGAGATCGACGGTGAGTCTTATTTTGCCGCGTATGCCGGAATGCCGACCGCCGGCTGGACCCAGATCACCTTTGTACCGAAGGCCGAGATGGACCGCCCCACAGAGGAACTTCTGGCAGCAATGGATGAAATCGGGGCCGAAGCTGAAAAAACATACAGCGCAGTGTTCAGAAAATCCTCCCGGCTGATGATCGGCACTGTGATCCTGCTCATCGCAAACGCTTTTCTGACAGCTGTTTCGTTTTCCGGGAAGATACTCAATCCCATCAACATTATGACCCGGAAAATCAAGGGTCTGACGGGAGAGCGCTTTGAGTTCAAAGTGGAGGACGTTTACCGCACGGGAGATGAAATCGAGGTTCTTGCCGAGACTTTCGAAAGGCTCTCAGAGCAGATGGAGACCTATATTCAGGAAATCCTGGCAATGACTGCAGAAAAGGAACGTGTCAGCACGGAACTTGCCATCGCTGCGAGGATTCAGACGAATATGCTGCCGTCTGTTTTCCCGCCTTATCCGGAGCGGAGCGAGTTCGAGCTTTTTGCAAGTATGTCGCCCGCCAAGGAGGTAGGCGGTGATTTCTATGATTTCTTTCTGATCGACGACGATCATCTGGGAATCGTCATCGCGGACGTATCCGACAAGGGCGTACCTGCAGCCCTGTTTATGATGTCGGCAAAAATCATACTCAACTACCGTGCGCAGCTCGGCGGTACGCCGGCCGAAATCTTCGCGGCGGCAAACAACCTGCTATGCCAGAATAACGCCTCAATGATGTTTGTAACTGTCTGGCTCGGGATCCTTGAAATCTCCACCGGTAGATTGACGTGCAGCAGCGCCGGCCACGAATATCCGTTTATTCGCGGACGGGACGGCGTTTTTCGCGCCTTTACGGATGAACACGGTCCGGTGCTCGGCATTTTGGAGAAAGCGGAGTACATGGATTATGAGATTTGCCTCCAGGCGGATGATGCGATTTTCGTCTATACCGACGGCGTCCCCGAGGCATGCACGACTAATCGGGAATTCTATGGGCTGGATCGACTGGGAAATGCCCTGAATCGTTTTTCAGATGAGAATCCGGTGATACTCCTGAAAGGCGTGAAGGCGGATGTTGACGCTTTTGCGGAAGGAGCAAAGCAGTTTGATGACATGACTATGCTCTGCCTTCGGTATCGGGGTACGGAAGAATATAAAGAAGAAAACAAAGATGCCGAAGGTTGAAAAGAAAGATGACCGGTTTGTTTGTTTCTTTATAGATGAAACGAACCGGGATTTGGAAGGATTTTTATGATCGAAAAGAAAAAAACAGATCTTTACATCGCTGACCGGGATGCGTGGAATCGCCTGTATGTGTATCATGTGTTACCATTATTTTGCCTGTACATGGACAACCAGGGGCTGGGAACGAAAGCACTGCCCTTCTATCCTCATTCCGAGTTCTTTTTTGTGTATGGCAGTATTTGGGAAAAAGGCAGATGCTGAGCAGGCTTTTTCCGGAGAAACTAAATAAATGGCACGTTCTGTGCCATCGATTGAACTGTTTTCATGCAGTATGATAAAATAAAAAAGAGCAAAAAACAAAAAATACAGGAGGAACCATCATGAAAAAAGCTCTATCGATCATCCTGACGCTGATTTTTGTCCTGTCGTTTTGCGGCAATGCTTTTGCTGCGAACAACAATCTGAGGATGACCTTCAACACTGAGGTCGTGAACGGCGTTCGCGTCAATAACTTCCAGTACCGGGATACGGAGGGTCGGCTGATCCGTGAGGAGACCGATACGCTCGGAAGCAAAGGGCAACTGATCGAGAAACAAGTAAGTATCTACAACGAAGCAGGCCAGAAGGTTTCCGAGAGGATTGGGACCCTGGAGGATAGCGGCGTATGGAAAGACGACGAATCTGTCTGGACATACAACAGCGACGGCTCGGAAGTCGTGGACAGCCGTGTCGTGTTTACATACCCCGACATGCGGCAGGAATTTAACTACATGCAGATCACTGTTGATGCAGAAGGAAAGAGCACGGGCCGCGGAGAAGGCCGCGATGTCTACGGCAACAAATTGTATGACCTTTCGTTCGAATACCGTGACAGCGACGACGAAAGAACCGATATCGTAAAGTACAGCTATCCCGACGGCACGATCTCTACAGAGTATCACAGCGTTCTCAATGACGGTACCGTCATCAATGGGACGGTAAAGGAGAACGCTGCCGGACAGATCATAAATGAGAAGACTTTTCAGCAAAACCCCGACGGCAGTTATGACAGAACAAGCACTACCAATACGTATATGGACAACGGGAAAAAATTCAGCTCACAGACAAATGAGTCCATGGACGCAAATGGCAACCGCGGCAAAGAATCCGTCTCGTACACTCTGGATGGAAACGGATTCGGTTCCGGAAGCGGTGTCCGGGAGAAAGCAGACGGAACGCGCTCCATCATAACTGTCGAGTATCGGAATGATGAGGAAGAGGGCAATGTCTGCGCAACAACCTATAAGAACAGTGACGGCACAATTGACCTGAAATATGTTGTCACGGCGCCCGACGGAGAAACCAAGACGACCTATGAGCGAGATATCAAAAACTATGACGGAGACGACGACAGCGAGAATTTCGACGAGGCGTTCGTTGAGGATGAAGCAGATCCCTTTGATGCTTGGGACGCAGTTTTTGACGATTGGTACGAGGGAGAACTCTATATCGGGGATCCGACAGCGCTTGACAGCGGCGATACATACGACTATTATGAAACCGAAGTCGGCTGGAGTGATGGGTCCGATTGGGGTGATGCCTCCGATTGGAGTCCTGACTGGGATGATTACGGAAACGGTGGCGGCTGGGACGGCAGCTGGGACGATGCCTCCGGCTGGGTCGATGCCTCCGGTTGGGACGATGCCTCCGGTTGGGAATAATCAATAAATACAGAACACTCCCACAGGCTTACGTGGGAGTGTTCCTCTTTATACACTTTTTTATGACCAGTGTTTCAGTATCCGTGAAGAGCAGGTGCGGAGCCATCGGATGGCAGAGAACCGGATCGGATGGTATCATCCGGCAGGGAAACCGTGACGATCGTTCCATGGCCGGGAGAACTCCGGATTTCAAGGGTTCCGTTACACATCATACGAAGACGTTCCTCAACATTTTTCAGCCCGATATGTTCAGAGGGGTTGCTTTCCGCCGCGGAATCAAATCCGGGCCCGTTATCCTCAACCGTGATAATCGAGAACCCATCCTGGTAATAAGAACGGACAAGAACAGTCGACGGTGTGCTGCCTTTGCCGATACTGTGCTTAACGGCATTTTCCACAAGCGGCTGCAGTGTCAGGGCAGGGAGGCGAAATGCGGTATGCTGGGTATCGAATTCTACTTTCAACCTCTCTCCATAGCGGATCTGTTCTACTGCAAGATAGGATTTTGTGTGCTGAAGTTCGTCCAGAAAAGTGATCGGAGCGGTTGAGGAAATTGCGGTGAAATTCGCCTGAAGATAAGCAGTAAAGTCCTGAATGACTTTCATGGCAAGCGGAGGATTATCCCTACAGAGCACATAGACCGAAGAGAGTGTGTTATAAATAAAATGCGGGCGGATCTGCTGCATCATTGATGTGATTTTTGCATCCTGCAGCTCACGCTCCTGTTCCTGCAGAGTTTTCTCCCGCTGAATTGCATTCCGGACAAAACCAAAACCCTGTATGAACAGGATGAAAATAACCCACAGGAGAAAGAACGGTGCATTGTGCATAGAGCTGCGAAAAGCAAGGAAAAGAAGATCCAACCCAAGCGTCAGGAGAAACGGAAGACCCCAAAGGAGCTTTTGCCGGCTCGGGCGATGCTCAAAAAGTGCAATCAGATGCAGCATGGCAGCGCCGATCCCGTACCAGATGAGGACATCATGCAGTTCAATGCGATTTCCAAGCTGGAGCAGGAGCAGAATAACGGAACTTATGAGAGCAATGTGATAGCAGATAACACCGGCCTTGCCGGTATTTTCCGGCTGGATGTTGTTCATGAATAGCAGGGACAACAGGAGCGTGGCGAGATACATCACAGCCCCAAAATACCAGATCTGCTTGTGCCAGCCGTAAGAATCCAGCATCAGGGCAACGGATGAAAGACCGGACAGTTTCCACAGACAGGCTGCAATGGTTATTGCACCGATAAGAACGATGTGCTTTCTGTCTTCGTGCTTCAGGCGAAGCAGGGCAGCGAACAAGAAAAGAACAAAGCCCGACAGAAGGGAAAGGAAACAAAGAAACAGCATCAGTGCATCCTGCGGAAGAAGCAGCATGGTAAGGAGCTGCTCATGCCCGATGAGGTAGAACACAGGTGTCTCATTGCGGACGCCCGGAAAAACCGGAGTAAGAGAGACACGGACCGTTTTGCCTGCATAATTCGGGCGGACCGGAATCGTCACCCAGTAGTTGCCCGGTGTATGCCCGATATGCGGTTCCTCCGTTTCTCCCGAATCGTAAACAAGAGTGCTTCCTTCCATGGAAACCTCAGCAACTGTATGGTGGAGATAAAAAGAAATCCGTGCTCCGATGGTGGTTGCCGACCCTTCCGGGATTGTAAAGCTGTAAGTTTGCCGAATGCCTGCATATTCCGGTATCACCTCCGCAGAAACCTCATCGGGCTGCAGAATATAGAAGGAATACGGCGCATAGGCATAGTATTTCAACCCAGGCTTAAAATGAATCATGACAACGAGAAGCAGACCCAGCCCAAAAAACACCATCAGGAGGATCAGCTGAAGCCGTTTTTTCATCCATTGAATCATCTTTATTCCAAACCCTTCACCGGAAAACGGAGGTGCGCTATCTCGGTTTTTATTTTTTCGGGAGTGAGAGGCTTCATAATATATCCACTGCAATGCAGTTCCAAAGCAGATGCAGTGTACTCGCTGTGCCCGGTCAGGAAAATAATGTTGACACTGGGATTCAAAGCCATCAGCTTCCGGGCAAGATCAATTCCGCTCTCACCAAAAAGCTCTATGTCAAGAAAAGCCACATCCACCTGGGTGGTGCCGGCAAAACGAAGCGTCTCTTCTCCGGAGATAAAACCAAATGACTGGACCTCCGGCAGCACTTCGTTGATGATATGCATGAACCCCGAGAGAAGGACGGGCTCATCTTCCACAATAATCACAGTCGGCGGTGAGTTCTCCTGACTTGACGGGACAAACAGCTCATAAGTTTCCACATCAAGGCATTTTGCCAGGCGAATGAGCATAGTAATATCCGGCATACGCAGCCCGACTTCCCAGTTGCTGATGGTTTTTCGGGATACAAACATCAGATCTGCAAGCTCATTCTGGGTGAGCCCTTTTTTTGCCCGTTGTTCACGAATCCGCTGACCAAAAGAGTCCATTGAAATACCTCGCCGTACTGAATGATTAACAAATAGGTTTCCCGCAGAAGGATATGCGGATGAGCGGGATTATGCCCTCCATGCCGGTTGCTTCTGCTGCTGAACCTGTTTTTGCTGTAAGATTATCTCTATTAATCCATCGTTATTATACAAGAAGAAGAGCAAAATAACAAGGAATGGCACGTTTTGTTCCCAAAGAACAGTTCCGATGTGAAAGCAACGTAAAGGATGATATAATCATTTTATATCATTAATAAATGAGGAGAGTCCTCATCGTTGAAAACTGTTTGACGCATCATTACAGGGAGGTAACAACATGAAGAAACGAACGAATTTGCGCAGATCGCTGTGCCTGATGATGGCGCTGCTGATGGCGGTCGGAATCGGGCTGCCGGGCAGGGCAAACGCAGAAGCCCCCGTCGAGATCACAGCAAAAACGACAGATGAACAGAACAAAACCGTTCTAACCGATCTCCGTGTTACGGGGCTCTCTGCACCACAGCCCGGCCAGCCGTTCCCGTCAGAGGCAACGGTGGTGTCGGCGGAGAGCGTCAGTTGGCAGATCCCGGTCCTCTGGACGGACGCCAATGGGATTCCTGTCAGCGGGATTGCCGGAGAAGGGCCGTATTTCCCCGTGCTGGTCTTCTTTGTCCCGGCAGAATACGCTGTGCGCGGCAGCGACGGCAAAATTGGCAGTTTTCAGCTGACGATGGATCCGTCTGTGCTCGCCCTCTTTGGGACGGATAACCTGTTTTCCGTCTATGATGCGGATCGCGGAATTACATATATTCTCAACGGCAAAACAAATGCCGCGGTTGTTCAGCGGGAAGCAAGCGTCATGCCGAGCGAGCCTGTGCCCGGCTTGCCGGAGAAATTCCAGGCACCGAAAGACGGTTACCGCAATCCCCGGTATGTCGGCCCTGTGCCGGATGATGAAACAGAAGAGCCGGAAGAAGCCCCGCGGCCTGCTTCTGTTGAAGAAGCACCTGAACCTGTGCCAGCGGAAGAGCCCGAAAAGCCCGCACCGACGGAGGAAGCCGAAAAACCTGCACCTGCAGAGGAACCTGTAAATCCAGCTCCAGGTGAGGAACCCGTATCCCCAGCTCAGCCGGATGAGGAAATACAGCCTGCTCCCGCGGAAGAAGCACCGATCCCTGCTCCGACGGAGACCCATACTCCAGAGGTCGTGACGGTCCATTGCTCGAAAACAGCGACGGACGCAATGAATACCGAAGATCTTGCCAAACTGGTCGATCTGATCAAGTACAGGCTGCAGCCACAGGCGACCGAACTGCTCAGAACCAGCTTCCCGGCTTATGGCGAAGCGGCACAGAACAACCAGCTCGGCAGCCAGATCGGCCTCTACGTCTATTACGAGAAGGGAGATAAAGACGGCATCAGCGCGCATGAGACTATCATGGATGGTGCGCTCGCATCTGTAATGGGAGCATACGAACAGAATGAAAACGGGACTGTCGTTTATCAATATATGCTGAATGTGAATGCCCGGAGCTTTGCCGAAACGGATCAACAGGGGAATCTCCTTCTCGACGAAACCGGAAAAGCACGCCTTGCAACGAAGGAAGCAGACCTTGCATGCCTCGAGGCGACAATCGTTCATGAGATGATGCATATGTTTATGCACGATTATAACCGCAGCGGGATGTCGGGTGTGATAGATCCGGATGTTATGGGGTTTGGCAGAGAATTCACACAGGAAGTAGCCGATGCATACGGCGAGCATTTGAAGCGAGTCAGCTTCCCCACATGGTTTATGGAAGGGCTTGCAACCTCGGTTGAAAACAACTATACTTTCCGTATGGAAGCTTTCAACCTGCTCAGCTATGCCGGACCAGGTACAGTCAGCGACTGGTATACAACAGAAATCCTGAAAAATGCGTACACGACCACCTCTTTTCAGGTGGATCCGAATGAGCCGGCCTCTCAGCGGTATTTTGAGCTGGAGACCGGTGAACACGGAATTCCGGGGAATAAAGAGCAAATGAGCTATGACGCACAGTATGTCTCCGGTTATCTGGCCTGCCTGTATCTCGGTGAACTTGCCGCTAACCGTGAGGGCAGAACTGCCGCCTATCGCGGTGACGACGGTTATACCGCCTTTGACAGTTCCGTCATTCGAGACGGGATCAATACTGTGCTCAAGCGCCTCCACAACGGGGAAACCCTGGATGACATGATCCGGGATCTTTCCAATGGCGAGTTTGCCGATACGACAGACTTCGAACAGAAATTCATCAAAGAGAGTGACGATTCAGCCATTTTCTGCACGGACTATCTCAATTTCATGCGCGCGCTTGCACAGGACAAAACGAGGGAGTTCCTACCCTCCGGCTCGGTCCTTTTCCCGTTTGACGCTGACTATTCCAGCCCTCTTGACAGGACGAAAGACGGCGAATCCAATCTGTTCCGCATTGCTGACAGTAATGAAATGGTAGAATCTACGGCAGACATGAGCTATGTTCCGGACGCCGGACGATCCCTCTCCTATAACGAGTATATGATGGAACTCAGAGTAATAGAGGAGGAAAGAGCAAAGCTTTCCGCACAGATGGAAAAAATCAACGGGATCGCGGATGAAGTAACAGCCGGCGACGACATCGACCCCTCCGTTTACGACTATATTATGAATGCGGTTTATGAGGCGCAGATCGTGGACGAAGAGACAAGGCAGACCATCCTGGAAACTGCGAAAAAAATGCAGGATGACCTTGCAGCCGAGGCCGCGGAGCAGGCAGCCGCAGAGACTTCTGACGAATGGCTTGAGAATCCCGGTGAGGAAATATCAGATGAATGGGCAGAAAACCCCGATGAATCCGAGACATGGGATGAAGACATCCGGGGCTCTGCTGACGAATGGGATGATAACGCCTCGAGTGATGCCTCAGCAGGTGATGCGGATTGGACGGATGCCGACTGGAGTAGCTCCGCGGATGACAGCGCAGACTATGGCGACTGGAGTAACGCTTCAGACTACAGCGACTGGGACGGCGGCTACGGCTATGGGGACTGGAGTGACGGTGCAGACTATGGTGACTGGGGCGGCGCCTACGACAGCTCTGACTGGGATTTTGCAGCCTGATGCTTTGCCGGCAGGTGCCGCAAAACACACAGTATTCCGTTTTCCTTCAAAAAGTTGAGCATTTGGTCCGGCACGAACAGAATTGAAAAAAAGAAGCCTTTCATGCAAAGGTTTCTTTTTTTTGCCCGAGAAACCTCTTCCATAAAAACTTTCTGCGGGGAATGGGAACAAAACGTGCCACAGAAAAACGGGGTTTTCCTTTGCATTCAATAAACTGGTATGGTACTATATTATGTAATCCAAATTCTATCAACTCACAGGAGAGAGGAATTATGGCTGCATTATCGGTGAAAGATCTGAACAGGCGGGGGATTGCGCTGCTGCTGGCCCTTGTGCTTTGTTTCAACTTGGGCGCCACTGCCGCCTTTGCAGAGGAGCCCCATGAGCATCGTTATGAGATGACGCCAAACGTCGTCGGCCCGACCTGCACGGAGCACGGAGGCAGGTACTATCAATGCTCCCTCTGCGGGGAACTTTCGCTCGGTGACCTGACGGAGCCTCTCGGCCATGCCTGGGATGAGGGCACGGTTGCGCATCAGCCCACAGAAGTGACGGAGGGGATACTCGTCTATACCTGCACGCGCTGCGGCGAGATGAAGACGGAAGCCATACCCGCCCTTGAGGTGCCGGCATCCACAGATGCTCCTGCGGAAGCTGTGCCGACCGAAGTGCCGGAAACAGAGCCTGACGAACAGGAAGAGGACGAGCCCAAAGAGGAGCAAACCCCCGCGGCGCCTCCGGCAGAAGTCCCGGAAGAAAAGCCTGGCGAGCGGGAAGCGCTGAACGATCCTTCCAACCCTCCCGTGGCAGATACGTCCGCAGATCTGGAAGGCGCCCCGATCTGGGAGCGGCCTTTCGAGAATCTTATGCTCTCCGGCGTCTGGGCAGAAGACCTGCTCCGCATCGTGCAGACGCAGCTGGATTACGCCGAGAGTGAAGATAATTTTGAACCCGTCTGGAATGACACCACCAAACAGTGGGATAAAAACAGCTATACCCGCTACGGCGCCTGGTACGGCTACCCGTACGGCGGCTGGTGTGCCATGTTCCTCTCTTTCTGCCTGCATTATGCCGGTGTTCCGCAGGAAGCTTTCCCGAGTGACGCTTCTGCCGGGAACTGGGCCCGTGCGCTTTACGAGAGAGGGCAGTTTGCCGCCGCCTCAACCTGCGTCCCCAAACCCGGCGATCTGATCTTCTTTGATCTGGACGGATCCGGGTTCCCGAACCACGTCGGCGTTGTATACGCTGCGGATGCCGCGGCAAACACAGTGAATACCGTGGAGGGCAACCGCACTCCGGAAGTGTGCACGTTTGCGTATGCCCTGACGGATCCCCATATTGCGGGCTACGGCATTCTGCCCGAGAATCCGGACCCGCAGCCTCACTATGCCCTGGCTGCTTCTGAAGAAGCCGCAGAAGAAAAGAATACTGAGCAGGCTTCCGCAGAGACCGCTGCCGGCAGCTTTGTGCCGGATGCTCCCGTCCCCGATGGCACGGAGCTTCGCGTTGAATTTGTGGAAGCGGATCCCTCTGTTCTGGAGATTGTAAAAAATTATGTGTCCGGCCCGATGAAAGCCGACCCGTCTGAAATTCAGGCATTTGCCTGCATCGTGTGGCTTTCTACGCCGGATTACACCGTCGTCCCGACGGGTGCGCAGGTAACACTGAAGACCTCCCTGCCGCTGCCTGTTATGGACGATGAGGCAGAAGAGCCTGTCTATATGAAGGTGAGCGACATCGTCGCCGTCTATGCCTCGGAAGACGGCGCCCTGTTTTTCCGGGAGGCAAAGGCAGTTACGGAGAACGGCGCCATCACCGAAGTCTCCTTCTACGCGCCGGAACCCGCGACCTATGCCGTCTGCTACACGCTGCAGGAGCCGACAGAAGAATCAGCGGAGGAAGAGGCGAAGGAAGAAGAATCTGCCGACGAAGCGGAGGAAAGCTTTGAAGAGATCATAGCCTTTGATGAAACGGTGGAAGTGGCAGCCGGCAGCGTCAATGTTACGGCAGGCGAGGGCGTGCTCCCCGAGGGGGCTGTGCTCACGGTGGCCGATGCTCCGCTGATGCTTCGCTCCGCAAAGCGGATGGCAGCTCCGGCGCAGGTGCCGGAGGAGGAGAGCGATGCGCCTGTGAGTATAGAGGAAAGCACGGCCGAGGCGGATGCCGAAGTGGTCATTGCCTCCTACCGGTATGAGATTTCCCTGCAGGATGCCGAGGGCAACGCGCTGCAGCCGAAGGATGGCGGCTCCGTCACCCTCCGCTTTGCGCTGCCCGAGGGCGAAAACCCCAACCTCTACGCCCGGGTCATCCACATGACAGACGAAGGCCCCGAGATCCTCAACACGGAGAAGGAGGGAAACACGGTCGTCGCCCTGAGCGACGGGTTTTCCCTCTATACAGTGGAATTCTACTATGAAAAGAAGCAGTATGTCCTCAATGGCGATTCTTCGGCGCCCCTCAGCGAGGTGCTGGCGGAGATCGGTCTTGCGGGCGAAGTCGAAGCCGTATCTGTCAGCAATGAGGAGCTTTTCAACGCCGTAAAGGACGGGGAAACCGGGGTGTGGGTCGTCACCGCCCTGCAGCCCTTTGACACGCAGGAGTGGATGACCGTTACCATCGGCGGCATCGATTATGAGATCCTCGTTCTGGATGCGCTGCAGCCCGTAACCTACTGGGATCCTGCTACAGACAGCGAAAAGACCTGCGACAATTACCGGTTCGTCTCCAAAGTCATGGACAACGGCTGGTATGTGGTGAACCGGAACACAAAGTATAACGAATCCATATCCGTCCTGGGCAACGTGAACCTGATCCTGAAAGACGGGGTGACGCTCGACGCCTACGGAGGGATCTATGTCTCCGGGAATATAAACGCAAAGCTGACGATCTGGGCGCAGACGCAGGACACTTCCCGCTCCGGCGGCCTGTTTGCCCTGCCGAACAAAGGCGCCGCCGGGATCGGCGGGAAAAAGGGTTATCCCGGCGGGGAGATCGTGATCAACGGCGGGAGAATTACTGCGACCGGCGCGGACTACTGCGCGGGGATCGGCGGCGCGGACGGGAAAAGCGGCTACAGGAGCATCACCATCAACAGTGGGTCCGTTACTGCTACCGGCGGCTTTAACGCTGCGGGGATCGGCGGCGGAGATGAGGCCAAAGGGACGCTCGGCCCCGTCACCATCAACGGCGGCACAGTCAAAGCAAAAGGAAACAATCACGGCGCGGGCATCGGCGGCGGAGACAGGCGCAGCGGCGGCCCCCTCACCGTCAACGGCGGCACGGTGGAAGCAACGGGCGGAGAATCTGATTATGGATTTTTCAATAGACCAGGCGGAGCGGCGGGGATTGGCGGGGGCCTTTATGCAGCCCAAGGAGGCAAAGTCACCATTAACGGTGGCAGCGTCAAAGCGACCGGCATGTGGGGCGGCGCGGGGATCGGAGGCGGCTCAGGCCATAACAGTGAAACTGGTGCAGCCGGAGGAGAAGTCCAGATCAACGGCGGAACGGTTGTTGCAAGAGGACAGGGCGGCGCGGGGATCGGAGGCGGCAGTCATAGCCCTGCCGGAAATATCGTCATCAACGGCGGAACCGTCGACGCCGGGTTTGAGGGGGAGAAACTGACTATTAATTCTGGCGGCGGCAGCGGCATCGGCGCAGGGGATGATAATAAAACAAATACCGGCTCCGTCACAATCAACGGCGGCACCGTTACGGCATACGGAAATACCCGCGCCGGGATCGGCGACGTGGCCACGGTGAGGATTACCGGCGGGGACGTGGCTGCGGAGAGCGCCTATGGGGCCGGGATCGGCGGCAGTTATTACAGGGATAACAGCTGCAGCGTCACCATCTCGGGCGGAAGCGTCATCGCCTCGTCGATCGCGGGCGGTGCCGGCATCGGCAGCGGACTCTTTGGGACGAATAAAGGCGCATCGGTCACCATCACCGGCGGGAAGGTCTGGGCCTTCGGCCACACCAGGTATATTAATATCTGGGCGGAAACAGTCGGCAGTGCTGCTGCCGGCAACAGCATGAAATGGGCGAAGATGCACGACAAGACGCAGACAGGCGGGAATATTGCTTCTCTTGCCGGCTCCATCGGAGAGCTGATCATGATGCTGGTCATTATGGGGTCGTATAACGGAGAATACTGCGGCGCGGGCATCGGCGGCGGCCATAAAGACAGCGGCTGCGCGGTCACCATCACCGGGGGCGAGGTGTTTGCGGCAGCCAACAAGAGCGGCGTCCACGCGATCGGGAGAGGGCTTTCCGGCAAAAAGGACGGGACGCTCAGCCTCGGAGATAATCTCGCCGTGTGCTCCGGCAACGACCCGACGAAACTGGAGTGGAAAAAGGCGGCAGAACGCATCAATGCGTGCCAGAAGAGCCTCGCAGCCTACATCGAGCCCTGTGAACATGAGTTCACCTATGAAGACTTTGATGGCGCCTATCATTACCATGGGGGCTGCAGATACTGCCTGGCGAGAAAGAGCGAGAAGGTAAAGGAGATCCACGTCTTTGACGAAAAGACCCACAGCTGTATCTGCGGACACAAGGAGATCAAACTCACGCTGGAAGAGACAAGCAGCAGCATTACGGTTTCCGTCAGCGATGAGCTGGTAACGGCGTATCGGGTCCTGGAGCCGGGAGAGTCCGCGTATACCTCGGAAGACGCGAAGTTCACGGTTGCTGCAGCGTGCGAAGCGGAAAAATACATCCCCGTCATTACGGCGTACCGCCAGGGCGAAGGCGGGGAGAAAGCGCTCCTCTCGCCGGAAGCCACCTCTCAGATGACGGATAAAGGCTTCGTTACGGAGATTCATACGTACCGGATGAATGTTGACAATCCGGACAATCCAGAGGTCATCCTCAAGGTGGAGGCTGCAGAAGCTTGTAAGGTCTCCTTCAGCCCGGGGGATGCGGGGGTAAACCCCGGCGTATACGATATGGTGCCGGTCTATGTCCCGGCCGGACAGCCGTACACCATCCCGGCATGTGAATATGAGAAGAACCCTGAGCTGACAAACAAAGTATTTCAGGGGTGGAAGCTCAGCGAAGGGCATGTGGCGGAAGGAGAAAGCGGTGACATTTTCCAGCCCGGAACGATTGTCTACCCGCTTGACAACCTTACTTTTACAGCGCAGTGGGACGACCCGATCCTATATCCACTCTGGGTAAACGGAAATCAGGTGACAGAGAGGAATAAAGACGACGTCCTCGGCGACGGGTCCGGCTCCATCCAATTTGATGCGAACACGGATACCCTTATCCTGAACGATCCGCGGCCGTTCACCGGCGGGACCACTGATGACAACCAAAGAGGTACAGGCTTGATCTATGCCAAGGGGATGAATCTGACCGTCAAAGGCGTCGGCACTGTTGTATGTAAATACAAGAGCAATGAAAGCGGTATCCTTGTAAACGGCGGGAAGCTGAAGATCGGTGGCTCTGTCACGATCGATGCTTCCAATTACGGTGTTTACGCAGACAACGGGATTGACTTTCTGTCTGAAGAAGGAAAGAATATCGTTATTACCATCCAAAGCGGATATAACCCAGCAGTATCCGTGAAACCGGGAAGCACCATCGCTATGACAAGCGACCTCGGTATCATTACGCCTATAGACGGAATTATCGGCAGTACGACCATACGGGACGCCTCCGGCAATGATGCGAAAACAGTGGAAATCATGAGCTTCCTGACTGTCCGGTTCTATCCCGGCGGCGGCACGGGAGCAGTGCAGAAAGATTCCGTGCCGGCAGGGAAGTCGTATACACTTCCGGAGTGCAGCTTTAAATCTCCGGATGGCTATACGTTCAAATGCTGGCAGATCAATTACGCAGAGTATGCTGCGGGGCTCCCACTCAGCCCGGAAAAACTGAATGAGCTTTCCCGGAAAGGGAATCTCTATGCCACGGCTATCTGGGCAAAGCTGGACTATACGCTGAAAGAATGGGAATGGCAGGAAGAAAGTGAACCGCCGACGGCAAAAGCGGTCTTTGCTGTTGCTGGAAGCGGAGAAGAGATAAAAATGGACGCTACCGTCACCAAAGGAAAGACGGAAGAGCCCACCTGCACCGAAACCGGCAGCACGGTTTATACAGCAACGGTAACTTATCTCGGAGCGACGTATACCGACAGCCACACAAAGACCCTGTCCGCCACCGGGCATACTGCCGGAACCGTAGTCAGAGAGAATGAGAAGGCTGTGACCTGTACAGAAGCCGGCAGCTATGACCTGGTCACGTACTGCAGCAGCTGCGGTGTGGAGCTGAAACGCACGCATGAGACGGAAGAGGCATTGGGTCATTTCTGGTCAGAGTGGAAGCATGGAGAAACGGCCGACTACCGCGAGTGTACCCGCTGCCATAAAAGAGAGGAAAAGTTCGCTGGAAGCTGCAGCCATAAGATGATCCTGGAGGCAGAAATCCCTGCAACCTGCACCGAGCGCGGTGTCAGGGAACACTACCGCTGCACGGTGTGCATGGGCATATTTGCGGATGCATCCGGCAAAACCGAGTGGTTCTATGAAGATGTGACAATCCCCGCGAAGGGGCATACTGCCGGAACCGCAGGCAAAGAGAATGAAAAGGCGCCCACCTGTACGGAGGCCGGCAGCTATGAAGAAGTGGTAAGATGCAAGGTCTGTCAGGCAGAGATCAGCAGAGAGGTCAAAACCGGGAAGAGCGCGCTCGGGCATGCCTACGGCGAACCGAAGTGGATCTGGGCGGATGACTGCTCTGCTGCGCAGGCAGTGTTCGTCTGCCGGAACGATCCGGCCCACCGCACCACTGCGGACGCGGCTGTTTCCGTGAAGAGGGCGGAGCCGAGCTGTATCATGGAAGGCAGCGAGACCTATACCGCCACGGTACACTTTGAAGGCAAACCCTATCAGGATGTGAAAACCAAAGCGCTGGAAAAAACCGCTCATATTCCGGGACCTGCGGTAACAGAAAATGAAACCCCGGCGAGCTGTACGCTTGACGGCTATCGTGAAAAGGCAGTCTATTGCGACTATTGCGAAAAGGAGCTCAGCCGTGAGGTCGAGATAATCAAGGCACTGGGTGTGCATACATGGTCAAACTGGGTAGCGGGTACAACGGGATATTACCGCACCTGCAGCGTCTGCGGCCTGAAAGAGACGAAGCCAACCGAAACATGCACCCACAGCGAAACGATTCTTAAGGAAAGCAAAGCTGCCACCTGCACGGAAACCGGCATGCAGGAGCATTACCGGTGCACAAACTGTCATGAGCTTTTCTCTGACGAAGACGGAACCCATATACTGACCGATGCAGAGCTGAGAAATCTGGTGATCCCTGCGAAGGGGCATACGGCCGGAACCGCAATAAGAGAAAACGAGAAGGCACCTACCTGCACGGAAAGCAGCAGCTACGATGAAGTAATAAGCTGTTCGGTATGCGGGGAGATCCTCAGCAGGGAAGTCAAGACCGGCGAGAGCGCCCTCGGGCACGACTACGGCGAACCGAAGTGGATCTGGGCGGATGACTGCTCTGCTACCCAGGCAGTGTTCGTCTGCACGAGGGAACCATCCCACCGTATCAATGTGAATGCCGGCATTACCGAAGAGAAGACGGAAGCCACGTGCACGGAAGAAGGCAGTATTGTCTATACCGCATCCGCTTCCTTCGGAGGTAAGACCTATACCGACAGCAAAACAAAGACGGTTCCTGCCACCAACCATACAGCAGGAACCGCAGTCAAAGAAAATGAGAAGGCGGCAACCTGTACGGAAAAGGGCAGTTACGACCTGGTCACGCGCTGCAGCAGCTGCGGTGTTGAGCTGAAACGCACGCATGAGACGATTCCGGCATTGGGGCATGACTGGCCACAAGAGTGGGAGCATGGAGAAACGGCCGACTACCGCGAGTGCACCCGCTGTGGGCTGAAAGAATCCAAAGGCAGCAAGACGTGCGAGCACCTGATGGTCATCGAACCCGCGGTCGAGCCGACGTGCACAGCGCAGGGGCATAAAGCGTTTTACCACTGCGCCAAATGCATGGGCATTTACGCGGACAAGGACGGGAACCAGGAGCTGCTCTATGAGCATGTGATCCTCCCCGCAAAGGGGCATAAAGCAGGAATACCCGCCCGGCAGAATGAACAGCCTGCTGACTGTACGGAAGCCGGCAGTTATGAGGAGATCATAACCTGCACCGTGTGCGGGGAAACCCTCAGCAGCGAGATCAAAACAGGGGAGCAGGCCCTCGGGCACGACTATGTGCTCTCCGCATGGGACTGGGCAGAAGACTGCACTGCCGAAGCAGTGTTTATCTGCCGGAGAAATCCATCCCATCAGGTTGTTGTGAGCGCTGATGTTTCCGTGAATAGAACGGAGCCGAGCTGTATCAGCGAAGGCAGCGAGACCTATACTGCCACGGTGAACTTTGAAGGGAAACTCTATCAAGATAGGGAAACCAAAACCCTGAAAAAGACCGCGCATATTCCCGGACCTGCGGTAGAAGAACATGATGGACACCCGGATGCGACCTGCACGGAAGACGGCAGCTATGAGGAAGTAGTGTATTGTTCCTACTGCGGACAGGAGCTCAGCCGAACTTTTGTTCAGGAAAAAGCCTTCGGGCATGAATGGGAGACGACCACGATAGACGGTGAGCAGTATTTGCAATGCAGACACTGCTCGGAAAAATATCCGATTATGCATCTGCACAACAGCGAGACCCTTATACATATTGTAATGGCTGACGCAACCTGCACACAGCAGGGTTACAGCAGAGATTTTTACAGATGTAAACACTGTATGGAGCTTTTCTCCGACGCAGAGGGAACCCATCTGCTCTCTGATGCGGAGCTGAGGAATCTGGTGATCCCCGCGCTCGGGCATGAGGGAGGCAGCCTGGAAAGAATCAATATCCGGCCTGCCGCCTGCACCCAGCCCGGCAGTTATGATGAAGCCGTTTACTGTACGCGCTGCGGCAGCCTGCTTTCTCTCACTCATTTCTATGACGCTGTAGAGCCCCTCGGGCACGACTACGGCGAACCGGTGTGGAACTGGACGGATGACAACTCTGCTGCGCAGGCGACCTTCACCTGCAGCCGGGATGCAAGCCACAGAATGACGGAACAGGCAGATATTGTTGTCACCCGCATGGAGCCGGATTGCGAGGAAGACGGCTGGATGCATGTGTTTGCTTCCGTCTGGCGCAACGGTATCCTCTACTATGATGAGAAAGAGGAAGATCTGGACAAGACAGGGCACAGAGAAGCTCTCCCTGTGCGGATCCATGTGGTTCAGGCGGAGTGTGAAACGGCCGGCAGCTATGATGAAGCTGTCTACTGTGAGAATTGCGGCAAGCTGCTGAAAAGCACCCATCATGAAAACGCAGTGCCACCTCTCGGCCACCTCTGGAGTGAGTGGACGAAACAGGGCGACAAACTGACGCGTACCTGCAGCCGCTGCGAAACCGTGCAGGAGATCGGCGAAGCCCCGCATGTGCATCAGATGAAGCCTGATCCGGGAAAGGAAGCCACCTGCATCGAAACCGGCGTCGCCCCGGGCTATGTCTGCACCATCTGCGGCGGGCACTTTGTCGATGAGGAAGGGACGCAAGAAGCGCAGATCCTTCCCCTGAAAGACCACACGCCCGGTGAGGTGGAGATCGAGTTTGATCCGGAAGATCTCGATGGCTATTACGAATGTGTCTACTGCACGGTCTGCGGCACGATGCTCAGCCTGGACTGGGTGGATGTTCCCGACCACGGTGAAGGCTATCAGGGATATTATTATTCGGATGCAACAAGAGTATGGGTCAAGGGCAGCGGGAAGCCTGCCGCGTTTACGGTGAAGCGGTCAGAACAGGATCAGAAGACTTATGGTCTCTTCCAGTACATCAGTATTGATGGTGCGAAGGTTGATAACAGCTTCTACAACAGTGCTCCCGGCAGCCTGATTCTCACCCTTCTGCCCGACTATCTCGAAAATAAACTCTCCCTCGGGAGACATACTCTCACAACCGTCTTTTATGACGGACAGGCATCAGCGGACTTTGTCATTATCGCTCCGGGCTCGGGGAGCGGAAGCTACAGCGGCAGCGGGACGATCGATACGATCTATTACCCGAAGGCCAAAACCGTGTCCAACAACCCGCGTACGGGAGATGAGAGCCATCTGGCCCTTTGGGGGATGCTGGCAGCCGTCTCGGTAACCGGAGCCCTGTTCCTGGCGAAGAAGCGGAAACACAGAGAAAACTGAAACAGATTTCTTGAAAAAAGATCCGGACTCTTTCAATAGAAGAGTCCGGATTTCTTGTGTGCCCGGCGAGCGCACGGTCTAAAGGGTGAAAGTCCCAAATCCGCCCGGCAGCGGGAAGGATACAGCCAAGGTCAAGGGCGTCATCGCGAGGTGGGGTCTGAAGGAAGACGGAGGCAAAACGCTGGCCTGTAAAAGATGCCCGGATAGGCTGGAAGGCGTGGATAAGGTCGCACAAAGGTTATATCGCTGATCCACAAGTATCTCAATGCAGGAGTCATGGAAGACGGCGGATTCCACAGCACAGAAGAGGGCGTCCCGCAGGGCGGACCGCTCAGTCCGCTTCTTGGGAACGTCATGCTCAATGAGCTGGATAAAGAGCTGGAAAGACGAGGACACAGGTTTGTACGCTATGCCGACGATTGCATGATCTTCTGCAAGTCGCGGAAGAGTGCAGAGCGTACCATGAAGAACATCATACCGTACATCACGGGAAAACTCTTTCTGAAAGTCAATCTCGAGAAGACAACAGTGGTGCACATCAGCAAGGTGAAGTATCTTGGCTATGGATTCTACCGGTACAAGGGAAAATGCAGGCTAAGAGTTCATCGAAAATCGGTTGCTAAGATGCAGAAGAAACTCAGGGAACTGACATGCCGAGGCAACCGATGGAGCAACGAAGAACGGAAAAGAAGGCTGGAAACATATATCTCCGGATGGATAAACTACTTCAAACTGGCAGATATGCGGAAGCTGATGCAGGAAACGGATGAGTGGCTTCGCCATCGGATACGGACAGTAATATGGAAGCAGTGGAAGAAGGTGCGAACGCGCTATCGTATGCTTCGTAGACTGCACGAGGAAGAATGGAAGCTCCATGAAATGGCCAACTGTAGAAAAGGACCGTGGCGGGCAGCCATAATGCTCAATACGGTGATTACAAAAGAAAGACTGGTCAGAGCAGGATATATATCCATGCTCGACCAGTACCGGAAAGTCTGTGAAAACTTACGAACCGCGTAGTACCGAACGGTACGCTATGTGGTGTGGAAGGGGAGACTTATAATCTCCCCTATCCGA
>JAFQZI010000071.1 GCA_017406005.1 Oscillospiraceae bacterium
CCAAAAGTTTAGATTTTCCCACAATGCTTATCTTTTGGTCTTTGGTTCGGAATAGTGTAGTGCTGGCGGTCTATCTCTTGTTTTCGGTTGCTTGCTTCCTTACCGTACATGAGCATTCGCGCCGGGGTTATCGTTGCCGTAACCTTCGAGCAGATTGATCGCGCCCCAGATACCGAGACCGGCACCGAGAGCGATAACGAGAGTCTGCAGTACGCCGACTGCGCTCTGGAAAAATGCCATACAGGCCGTAACCAAAATCGCAGATTCGCTGTTTTTTGTTTATTTTCTGTTTTCCGACAAAACCCAAAAGAAAAACAGGCCCTTTTTTGTCGGCCTGTCTTACTGCGATTTTGGCTTCTCCTTTCATAGTCTTTGTTGGTGAAGTCTTCTGGGTTTTGTTTTTTTCTTCCCTGATCATCAGTGGGAGAGCGTATCATTATCCTCATGCTTTTCCTCCAATTAAAAGGAGCCGCCCCTTGTATCCCGGAACAGCCCCAGTAGTGACTATTTATAGTTTTTATGAAATAAAGTGCGGTGTCCTGGGGATCAAACCATGGCAATACGGACACCCGGCCCCTTTCTGGCGACTGTTTACAGTGCTTTTCCAGTGGTGCCCGTTTTCACATTTCCACCAGACCTTCCGGTTTGTATAAGGAAAAACGTTGTCCGGCTTCAGGCTTCCGTTCCTTTCAGAATCCCATTCCTCTGCGATCCACGGTGCTGCCGTGCGGAGATCATTAAAACCACTCAGGACCTTTCTCCCGCCGCAATACGGGCATCCCTGTCCCTTCCATCTGCCATAGACAGACATCCGGTAACTGTGCCCTTTCCCGCACTGCCACCATACCAGGCGTCCCGTACGATACGTGACTTCATCCGGCATCAGGCTTCCGTTTTTCAGATGGTCCCACTCGCGCGCTATTACGGGCAGGCATGAAAGAAGGTCGTTGAACCCTGGCCATGCCTTCCGGTTCCCGCAATACGGACACCCGTGTCCCCCGCCCGTGCGTGCCGCCACCGATGCTCTCCAGGAATGACCCTGCCCGCAGCGCCACCATACAGTCCTGTTTGATCCATACGTGACATCTTCCGGCCTGAGGCCTCCATTCTTCCCGGTATCCCATTCGCGGGCTATATCCGGATGACGCCCCGCCAGATCATTGAAACCCGGAAGTACCATCCGGCCCGAACAGTAAGGGCAGCCGGTTCCGGCAGATCTGTCCGCCACCGATGCCAGCCACTCATGTCCGTGACAGTCTTTCCACCATACGCGGCGATTCGAGGATCTGGTGATTTCTGACGGATCAATTCTGTTTTTCCGGTAATCCCATTCTTCAAGGAGTCCCGGGTATCCTGAGGCGAAATCATTAAAACCAGGCAGGACTTTCCTGCCTGCACAGTATACACAGCCATGGCCGCGGATCCTGCAGGCCGGGCTTGAACGATAACTGTGTCCCCGTCCGCATTTCCACCAGACCTTCTTTGCGCTTGTCACAGCTGTTTTCTCAGGACCTGTCCCGTTCCGGGCGAAATCCCATTCCGCGACCCATTCCGGCATACGGCTCCGGATATCATTCACGCCAGGCACCACTGTGTTCCCGGCACAATAAGGGCAGCCGCTTCCTGCCGTACGGCTGTAGACAGATGCTTCCCAGTTATGCCCCTTACTGCATTTCCACCAGACTTTCCGGTTGCTCCCGCGGCCGAAGGTTTCCGGTATGAGGTCCCCGTTCTTTTCATAGTCCCATTCCGGAAGAAACGGGGCACCTGTTGATACAAGATCATTATAGCCTGGAAGTATCCGGTTCCCGGCGCAGTAAGGGCAGCCGGTTCCCTTCTGCCGTTTGTTCACCGAAGCCTTCCATTCATGTCCTTTACGGCACTGCCACCAGACCTTTCTCATGGAATGAGCCGTAACCTCAGAAGGCCCCAGGCCCCCGTTCTTCGTCTCATGCCACTGCGCCGCCAGCCCGGGATTTACAGTGAGGAGGTCATTGACCCCTCTTTTAAGTGCACCCGCCCTGGCGCTGCACCAGGGGCAGCCATGTCCTCTCGTCCGGTGATAGACTGCCGTCTTCCAGCTGTGCCCCTCCCTGCATATCCAGAAGATCCTCCTGCCGGAGCCCGGTAAAACCTGTTCCGGGGTGAGACTGCCGTTTTTCTCCGGATCCCATTCCGCCGCTATCTCCGGAAAAAGAGACGCCAGATCATTTTTCCCGGGTATGGTTTCAGGACCTGCCATCTTTTGCCACCTGCCTTTCCAGTTCCTTCTGCAGGCGGTCCTGCCATGAAAGCACCGGCACAGGCGCTTTCTGCCGTCCCCGGAATGCCTCCGGCATTTTTCCTTCGATCAGTTCTCCGAACTTCTCCGGCCTGACTGCGTTCCCCCCTTCGACAGGGAGGCCGCTTTCCCTCAGGATCTGGTTCGCGATCCCGGTGTACAGGTATGTCCGGAGCATCCTCCGCAGATATACGTTCTCCCGTTTCAGCGCCATGTTTTCCTTTGATACTTCCTGGCTGCTTTTCCGGATACGGCTGTTTTCTTCTTCCATGGAACGCAGCTGCTCATCCAGTTTCCCCTTTTCCTCCATGAACTGCCGGTCCCTCACGATCAATGCCGATGCCTCCATATATGTCCGTTTCCAGTACATATCCATTCTCACCAGGGTCTCTTTCAGGTCCTCCACGGTCGCGCATCGCCTGAGGAGCCCTTCGACGTCCAGGTTTTTATAAGCCGCCGATACTGTTTCCTCCCTGCGCATCTCCTCGACATTTTTAAGTTCCTCGATACGCTCTGCAGCTTCACGGCACCGGCTGAAATCATACGCTTTCAAGGTATACCCTTTTTCCGCCGCGTAAGCTTCCAGGCCGCTGAACCTAATCTTTGCCGCGTTTCCCACCGCCTTCTCTTCATAGTATCCATCCACCAGCGCCACAAGCACTGAAGGTTCCAGTTTTCTAGGCCTTCCCATCACACCTGCTCCTTCCCGAAACGTCCTTTCAGCAGCCCTCTGTACCGGTTTGCGCCTGCCTGAAGCCTAAGCATCGCCTCCTGTATGTCCTCCGTGTATCCAAGGCTTTTCCTTACCTGTTCAATCATCCGGAACAGGTAGGCAGCATCGTCATCGACCCTCTTTTTTGCCGCCTTTTCAAGGTCCAGGCGGATGCCAGGGTCATCCGGCCTGAAATGGCGGCAGTCCCTGCAGACGCCCAGCATCCCGTCTGCGGAATAGCTGTCCAGGCATCCGGACATATCCCCTTCTTTCATACCCGGATACAGGCACCAGCCCTTCCCCATACGCGTCCCGTCCGACGGGACGGCTGCCGGAAACAGGAGTTTTCCATCAATGGCCGGCCCGTCGTATGCGCCGTGGTACATCTCAAGAACACTGCTCTCCACGACAGCGGAGATGTTCGCGTAATAGTTAGAGCTGATATCCAGGTCTTCATGGCCTGCCAGTTCCCTGCAGATCACAGGTGATCCGCCTGAAAGCATCAGGTTGATCATTGCAAGATGCCGCGTATCCCCCGGATGGACCGGATACTTCTCATCTCCGAAAACCAGCCCGCAGAACTTCATCAGCCGGCGCCGCATCTGGGTATAGGTGAAATATCCTGACGGCGTTTCCCTCTCCTTGATGAAGAGCGTGCCTAGGGCGGGAAGCGGTTTATCACTGGTGGAATCCTGATACCACCGTATCTCCCTGTACAGCCCTTCCGGGATCTCATAGACCTTTTTTTCATAATCACTTTCCAGCCTGTATGCGATACGGCGGATCCCTTTTTTCAGGCGTGTCCGGCGGATCGTGATACTGCACCGTCCATCCTCAATGCGGACACAGTCCCTGGGCGTGACCAGGAACTCCGTCGCCCTCAGCGGCAGAACGCATGTCAGTCTCCACCAGAAAAAGACCGGGAAATAAAACACTTTCTGCGCATCATCCGCCGTCCCCCAAAAATCCTCCATGGCCCTGTCGAAACGCAGGAAATACCGGAAATCCGCCAGCTTCCTGTGTTCCTTCCTATTCTTTTTCTGAGGTTCTTCCTCCAGCATCTCGATGACGTAATCCCGGACGTCATTGCCTTCCGGCAGCATAGCCAGAAATCCGGCAGCGTGCAGCCTCATGTCATCCCGCACCCGGCTGACAGCCTCTTCCGCGTCCATTTCCGCGAGGGCTTTCAGTTCCTTCAGTATCTCCCTGATATAGGAGAGTGTGTAGCGTCCCAGCTGGAATACAACATATGCCCTCATGCTCTCCCCGTAGCACCCTGCCGTGCAGCCGATCCAGGGCCCGCAGCGTTTCCGGAACGTCATGCCGTCAAACCTGAAATCATAGGTGGTCCTGGAGAGCTCATCCGTGACCTGCCAGTCGCCGGCTGCATACCTTCCGGTGATCACACCGCGCCTGCAGTAATCACCGAAAAGTTCTCTCGCTTTCTCCCGCGTCTCAGTATCAAGGCACGTCACCAGGCGGTATCTTATATAGTCTTTCCTTGCCTCAGCATCCAATACGATCTGCATCCTGGATCCCTCCTTCCACCATTTCCCGTATCATTCCCATGTCAGCATCCGGATAGAGTTCCGGAATGCTGCAGATCACCTGGAGGATCGCGGGAACAACCTTATGTTCAAGGATCATCCGGTTTTTTTCCGCTTCCATCCCGGTCCCCGGCCGTTTTTCCCGGCTCAGCCTGACGTATTCCTTTACCAGGAGGTGTGTAGCTGTCTTCGTATATATCTCATATCCGCACCCGATGCAGCAGCTCCGCTCTGCATGGTCACAGGAGTACCCTGCCGCCATGCGGACACAGAGCATCCCGCCCTGTTTCCCGGGTGCGGCGCCGGATGCGATCCTCTGCAGGGAATCCGCCAGATGTTCCCTGCTTCCATTGCGGAACAGTCCCTCCACGATCCTTTCCGTATTCCTGAGGGAGGCTGAAACAGCAGAAGCAACCATCTCGATCTGCCATGCGGAAAGCCCGACTGCCCGGATCAGTTCTGTCTGGGCGCAGACATCCAGGCTGCTGAACACTTCCTCCCTGTACATCTCCAGCAGCTTTACGGGGATGAAACCAAAGACCCCCCGTTCGAACATCTCCCTGAGGATGAATTCCGGGCTGTATCCCGTAAAGTTCGCGTCCTTCAGGTAAACATCCGTGATCTCCGGCAGTGTCCCGATACCGCCTTTGTGGCTCCTCGCAAGAGCTGCCAGCATGTATCCCTTCGGGTATCCCGGCCGGTCCTCCGAAACCAGCCCGATCCCCTGCAGGTAGGCTTTATTAGCTCTCCGGGAAGAAAACCGTTTCCTATTTCCAAGCGCTGCAGCAAAACCTTCCCCGAAAAACCTGTGGACGTCCTGCAGTTCACATGCTGTCCTGACGAATGGATCCCCCTTCTCCCTGAAGGACACCGACAGCGCTATGATCAGGCCCATCGGTTCAAGGAGGCTTTCCGGGATAAAGAACTTCACATCTGTAACCAGCCCGTGCCGCCTCACTTTGTGGGGCTTTCGCGACAGCATTTCCTGGCGGAACTGCACTTCCTGCGCTATCCCCCGCAGCATTGCGGGGTCTGCTTCCTTCCCAAGTATCTTTCTCCTCATTTCATCAGGAGGGAATGGAAGGGCAGGGACCGGGAGGCGCTCCATGTCTGTCGTCCGGATGCCGCTCACAAAGTGCAGCGCCATAAACAGCCAGAGGTCCGCGTACCTGCGCTTCCCGGCAGCTTTCTCCACCAGTTTTTCTTTTTCCCAGGCTTCCGGGTTAAAAATGGTGTACGCCATGATGCCGAAATCCCTGAGCGGGTAAGAAGTGCTGTCCGTCTTGACGACCTGCCTGCTCCGGAATTCGTATTCCCATGGGGACAGGCACTTCCGTCCCCCGCTTCTAAGAAAAGCTGTAAGCAGCTTCATGTCAGCCAGCGACAGGTGCCTGTTTGCCTCCTCTACTAAGTTCCTGAGATCCCCTTCAGGATAAAGGACGATCTCCCTGTCGATATAGGAAAGCAGGAAATCCATGAACTTCCATCCCTGTGTGTATGCCGCATTCCCGCTGTCTGCCAGAAAAGACCTGAGCCGCCGTGCTGTTGCCGGATATTTCTCCCGGAACAGCCCCAGGATCAGGTCTGTCTTGTCCCTGCCTGATTTCTTATACGCCCGCAGCCAGAAGCGGATCCTGCCCTCTGCGGTCACAGACTCCTTCAGGGATCTGCCCGGCTCAAGGTCAAACCATGCGTTGGCGTCGAGAAAACAAAGCAGTGCGTCCCGGTCAGTGACATGGCTGCCGTTATACAACGACCCTGTTTCTGCTGCCATTTCCCTCACTTCCGCAAAGAGGCCTGTATACCTACTTCCCATACCGGTCACCCCCGACGGCCATAAGGAGCCGGACCAGCTTTTCATTGCTTTCCTCCAGTTCCCTGTTAAGATCCCCCTTGTTCTGAAGATACAGGAATGCCGTCTCCGGATTTTTGTCCCCGCGGAAGTACTGGATGTTTCCGATATCCTCACCGCGCAGGACCAGCTGGACCGTAAACCAGTGCCGGAGGCAGTGGGTACCGAGACTGTTCTCGCAGAGCAGCTGTCCGTAGATACGCAGCTCCGGGTCTTCACTTGCAAGCAGCGCCGGCCGGAGATGGTCATTGATCAGGCTTTTGAACTTTTTCCGGTAACTCTCGTAGGACAACGCCATCCCTTTACTGTTTACGAACATCGGGGCGTATTCCTTTTCGAATTCCAAGCCCCCCAGGTATTCTTTATGAAGTTCGTAAGCCCTGCAGAAAGCCCCGCGGAAAGCAGGATAGACCGGCTGTATCCGTTCTTTCTTTATTTCCCCGACCTCTGCGCCGTCACTTCGCAACGCAAGCTCCCTGCGCAGATCGATCTCTATCCCGCGGACACAGCCATCCATCTCAACGAACCGGATCCCCGGGCCCAGTGGGCTGGTTTCCTGCCTTACATTACATACTTCCCCTGCGCGGAGCCCCGCGAACGCCTGGAGGCACAGGCCAAAAGCGATGTCCCTGGCATAGCGGAAAGCCATCGGAAGCAGTATCTCCACGGCTTTGGTCGGGATGTCCCTGAAGGTTCCGTCATGATCTTCTATGCCGGTCGCCTGAAAAGCCGGTACCTTCCTTTTCAGGAGTTTCCCCCTTCTGGACGCCACTGTTTTTTCCGTGTAGAGATCGGCTTTCCGGACCTTCATGTAGCCGCCATACTTCGCCGCCAGCTTCGCCATGAATGCCGCCACGGCAGAGATACACCGCTCCACACTCTGGCGGCTGCGGTGGGATCCGTCGGGAAGCCGCTCCATCGCGTATTGGTCAAAGTACTCCGCCAGCATCTCTTTTGTGATACCGAATACATGCCGTATCCCGAACCTTGCCCCGTGGTCCACCAGGCAGTAGTTCAGCATGCCGCAGATAAGATACAGCTTTGCTTCTGGATTCGATGTGATCGGCCTGTATGTCCCTCTCTCATACACTCCCGCATACTCCTGAAAGCGTGTAAACCGAACGATCACCCCATAACCGTTCTTGATCACGATGAAGGACCTTGTGTAAATCAGGCTGTCTTCTACCGTGTTCCTGACAGAATAAACCGCATACCGCTGGTCCTGTTCCGGCAGGTCCGTTCCTGTTAGGTTACCCATATGTCCTATCCTCCTTCCGCCTCTCCTGAGGCATATGGGTAGTCTAACCGATAATCCTTCCTGCACTCCCTGACCGACAAAACTCCTCCACGGAAAAAACGACAAAACTGTTTTGTTTATTTTTTGTTTTGTCGTTTTTTTGAAGGCATCGACAAAACCCGGAAAACCCAGTATTTATGCGGCCTGACAGCACCTGCGGCATTCTGTTCATTTCTTTCCGGTTCCTACGCTCCAGCAGCCGAACGCTTCGGCTGTTGACGCGGCTGAGATAAATGTGCTGGGTTTTCTGTCCAGACAGCCGGAACCGGCTGCTGTCTGACCTCCTTTCCGTGTAGATTTCCCGCCTGGCCGCACCGGAGGGATGATTTTGGGCATAGAAAAAGCCAGCCGCGTTTTGCGACTGGCGTCATGCCGGTATGAAATTGTGCGGATCTCAACAGATCAAATAGTTTTCAATGACTGCTTCGGGCGATCTGTTCTGCCCGCCGCTATGGGTGAGGCAGTCATGCTTCTCCGACCGCAAGAGGTCAGAGGCATATTGTCGTAAAGCGCAAGTGTCAATGAGGGCTAAATTTTGATAAAGCGCATGTTATAATAACCAACAAGCTGCGACAATGCGCATGCTTTTTTGATCTTCAAGGGGTCTCTCCCATCTTCGCGGTGAGATCATGCAGACTTTTATCATGCTCGGCCTGTGAAATGGCGCCTTTTGCGAGGAAAGTATCCAGCATAGCCTTTTGCTTGAGGTAGAGAAAGTGATTCTTTTCTGCAAAGGTCATGGAGGAATATTCCTGGGTTTCTAACTCTATGTTGGGGTGCTCACTCATCTTTTTTATACCTCTCGTCTTGCAGCACTTCGGTGCAGATCTTTACGCACTCATCACAGATATACGAATTGTTTCCGGCAATGATGTGATCGCAAAGATTCTGCGGTTTCCCGCAAAAACTGCAACGAATGCCGCCGGTCAGCTTTTTGGCTTCCGTGCGAACAGGGAACTCTTGACTCTCAACCTTTTGCACCCCATCCTGCACAACCAAAAGATCTCCCACAAAACGCTCAACGCGCTGCTTGTTTTGATGATTGAGCATATGAACTTTATCGAAGATACTTCTTTCAACCGGATCAAGGTGCTCCGGCTTCTCTCCGACCAAAAACTCGCGGGGAACAGCGAACAATTCGCAAAGCTTCTCGATCTGTTTTTCTGAGGGATAGGCTTTACCTAACTCCCAGCGAGATATTTCAACACGTTCTGCACCAATGGCATTGGCAACAGTCTCCTGGGTCATATGCTTACCGGATCTTAAAGCCCGTAGTTGCCTGCTAAAAGACATGTATTATCCATCCTCTCATTTTGTTGAGTCGCCTCTCCGCTTCAGCTCGACAAACTGGAATTTGTCGTCATTTACAATCGGCCTTTACAATTATCTTCACTCATACAGATCCGTTCTTCGAAGAGATGTGTATGGCCGTTGGTGACGTTTTAGGGTTGCTCCGGAAAGATTCACCTCTGCCAGCATTAACTCTTCCTGATCTCCCGCCATTTCAATCGTCTCGCCATCAAAGCCTGCAACTAGCGACTCGCCGGAGAACTCCATGCTTCCTTCCACTCCAACTCTGTTGCACATTGCTACATTGACACTGTTTTGGAATGCTTGAACCTTTATCTCCCATTGAAACACATCAGAGGGCTCTGACTTAGTATTTGCTGTAGGGACAATAATCAGCTCCGCACCGCGTAGAACTTCCGTACGAATGCTCTCAGGATAGTGGCGATCAAAGCACACAACAATCCCGATTTTACCTAACTTCGTATCAAAGACCATAAACCCTTCTTCAGACGGAGTGTAATAGCTCTGCTCATAGAACATTTCACATTGAGCGACATGAACCATCTTCTGTCTGCCGATGATTTCTCCCTGATCATCAATCAAAAGGCTCATATCGTATCTATGCCCTTTTTCCTCAATATAAAAGTTGGGGGAAGCAAATATGTGGTTTTCCCGGCATGCATCTCTTATTCCCTTCACATATTGACTATCTTCCGTAAGAACATATTGCTCCACATCGCGGTCAGGATTTTGAGGAAAAAAGGGACACAACTGAATCTCAGGAAAGCAAATTAGTTCCGCTTTATTCTCCGCAGCCTGCCTGATAAATTGCAGCGACTTTTCATAGTTGCTCCGAATAACAGATGACATCTTCATCTGAGCTAATGCAATTCTCATTCTCTTCTCCTTCACAAATCCCGAGTTGTCGCGCTGACATCTATCTCACAGTCTCAACCCTGCGCTATCCAAATCACTAACTCAACCCTACCGCAAAAACATCTAAACCGACCACTCAACCCTATGACATCTAAATGGCCTACTCAACCCTCCGGCAGAAGCGGTTGATATGTTCTGACAGAGCGATTTTTGCGGTCAAATCCACCCGCTGCCGCTGATGGCCCGATGCCCGAAAAGCCCGGAAATACGGCGCTTTTTCGGCGGTCAGTCCTTTACCCGTGACATCAATACTACCGTCTCGACGTGCTCCGTATACGGGAACATGTCCACCGGCTGGATGCGCTGTACCTTATATCCTCCGGCGGTCAGAATCTCCAGATCGCGGGCGAGGGTTTCCGGGTCACAGGATACATAGACCGCACGGGACGGCGCGGTTTTGATCAGCGCGTGGAGAAACGCCTCGCTGCTGCCCGCGCGGGGCGGGTCGAGGAAAACCGCGTCGGGCTTGAAGCCCTCGCGCGCCATGCCCTGCAGGTACTCCCCCGCGTCCCCAGCGGTGAACCAGCAATTTTTGAGGCCGTTCAGGCGGGCGTTGGCGATGGCGTCCTTCACCGCGTCGCGGTTTAATTCCACGCCGATGACCTGCTTTGCGCCGCCGCTCGCGGTGATGCCGATGGTGCCGACGCCGCAGTAGGCGTCCAGCACCGTCTCCGTCCCGGTGAGGGCGGCGAACTCCACCGCTTTCCCGTACAGGATCTCCGTCTGGACAGGGTTGACCTGATAGAACGAGCGCGGCGAGATGCGAAAGCGATGAGCGCACAGCGTATCCTCGATCACGCCGGGGCCATACAGGATTTTCTCCCGCTCCCCCAGCACGACGGGGGTAAAGCGGTCGTTGATATTCAGCACCACGGTGGTGATCTCCGGGTGCAGCTCCAGAAGCTTTTTCACGAAGGGCTTCTGCGTCGGGAAGATGGGCGAGGCCGCGACGAGCACCACCATTACTTCCCCGCTCCGATAGCCGCGGCGCACCAGCACATGGCGCAGGAAGCCGCGGCCGCTGCGCTCGTCAAAGACCTGGATTTTGAAATCCCGCAGCATGTTTCGGATATCCACGATGATCCGGTCGGCAATCTCATCCTCGATCAGGCAGTCGTCCACGGGGACGATGCGATGGCTCCCCGGCTGGTAGACGCCGGAGACGATGCGTTTCTTCGTGTCCAGACCGAAGGCGGCGCAGACCTTGTTGCGGTAATGCGCAGGGTTTTCCATGCCGATGATCGGCTCCACATGGCCGAACTTCCCCAGCAGGGCAATTTCGCGCCCCTGCTTGCGCCTGAGCTGTTCGTCATAGGGCAGGGTCTGAAGCTGGCAGCCGCCGCATTTTTTATAAAGCGGGCACGGCGCAATTGTCTGTTCCACGGTCGATCGCCCTCTCTTTCGCTCGATTCTTTATGCTAATGATAGCATAGTTTTCGGGGATTGCCAACAAAAAGCGATTCTGATAAAATACAGTTTCCAGAGAAATCCTGCTTTCTTTTCGGATCCGCTCTCCCGGAGGCGTCTATGATTCGCAGATTATTCAGACAAATGATGGTGACGCAGATCGTCTCCTCCATGACCGTTACGTTGTGCATGCTGATCGACAGCATCATGATCGGCCGCTTTTTGGGTACGGACGCCATGGCTGCCTACGGCTTCTGTACGCCGGTGCTGCTGGCCTTTGCCGCGCCGGGCGCGATGATCTCCGCCGGCATCCAGGTGGTGTGCAGCAAGACCCTGGGCAGCGGCGACCATGCGGGCAGCGACGCCTGTTTTACCGTATCGGCGGCGCTGACGGCTTTGATCTCCGCGCTTGGCCTTCTGCTGGTGCTTTGCTTTGCCTCGCCGCTGTCCACCCTGCTGGGCGCCGGGAAACCGGAACCCGGCAATCCCGTATTCTATCTCACGCGGGATTATCTGCGCGGCTTTATTCTGGGCGTGCCGGCCTTTCTTACGGCGCAGGTCATGGTACCCTATATGCAGCTCTCCGGTAGCCGGAAGCGGCTTGTAGCCGCGGTGCTGCTCATGACGGCGGCGGATGTGGTTTTTGACCTGTTCAACGTCCTCGTCTTCAACGGCGGCACCTTCGGTATGGGTCTCGCCTCCAGCCTGAGCTACTACGTTGCGGTGATTGTCGGGCTCGGTTACTTCTTTAAAAAAAGCTGCCTGTTCCATCTCCGCCGCGATGGGCTGCGCCCCGATATGCTGCGCGCGATTCTGTCCGAAGGCGTGCCCACCGTGATCAATCAACTGAGCCTCGTGCTGCTGGTACTTCTCTTTAACCACATCCTGCGTATTGTCGGCGACAATGGTGCGGTTGCGGCCTATTCGGTCATCTCCACGGTCAGCAACATCTGCTACGCCTTCAGCGGCGGGATCTCCTCTGTGACGCTCATGCTGGCCGCCATCTTTGCGGCGGATGAGGATCGCTCCTCCCTTTATGCGCTGCTGGACGCCATGCGTTTTTACGCGGTAACCGTGCTTACGGCGGTAACCCTCCTCGTCCTGCTCGCGGCAAAGCCGCTGGTCGGTCTGTTTCTGGCTGACGATCCGGCGGCCATGGCGCTTGCGGTGAAGGGTCTGCGGCTCTTCTCCCTGTGTCTGGTGCCGTGCGCGCTCAATACGGGCTACAAGTTTTACTGTCAGGGCATCGGCCGGGTCAGGCTGATGGAGATCATCTCCGTGGGGCAGAACTTCCTGCTGCCCGCGCTGGCGGCGCTGCTGCTGAGCGCTTTTCTCGGTACGCCGGGCGTGTGGCTCTCCTTCCTTTGCGGAGAGAGCGCTGCCCTGCTGCTGATCTGCCTCTATGTCTGGCGACGGTATGGCCGTCCCAGTCTCAGCGCGGAGGCGTTTTCCCTGCTCCCGGCTGATTTCGGCGCGGCGCCCGAAGACTGCTTTGAGTATTCGGTGCACAGCATGGAAGACGCCGTGGCAGCCTCCGGCGGCGCGGAGCGCTTCTGTCTCAGCCATGGGAAGAGTGAGCGCATGAGCGTTCTCGTTGCCCTGTGCATCGAGGAAATGACCGGCAACATTGTCCGCTACGGCTTCGTACCGGGCAAGGATAAGTACAGTGTAGACGTGCGTCTGGTTTTCCGGGGCGAAGAGAGTATTCTCCGCATCCGCGACAACTGCGCGCATTTTGATCCGGTCTATTATCTCAAACTGCACCGCAGGGACAATCCGGCAGCCCACATGGGCATCCGCCTGGTCATCAGCATGGCGAAGGATGTGCGCTACCTCAACTCCTTCGGCCTGAACAACCTCTCGATCCGGTTGTAGATACCGGAAAGAGTACCATAAATCATGAAAAACGTGTCATGACCTCGCGAAGTCATGACACGTATTCTATGTAACTCGCTTTCACTCCAGCAGATAGGGCTTGAGCTTTTCCGGCATCCCCTGTTCCAGATAGTTCACAAGGCGTTCTTCCGGCAGATCCCAGCCCTTGAGCGACCAGTCGGCAAAGATATGCAGACAGGAATAGACATACATGCGCAGATAAAAGGCCAGTTCCTCCGGCAGCTCCGTAAACTGCCGCCGTCGGCAGATAAAGGCGCTCAGGAAATCGTAAGCGCTTTCGGCGCTGATCTCCGCATATGAGTTCACCATGCCGCCGCTCATGCTGACGCGCAGATAATTGGCATTTTGTGAGAAGAAGCGGATGCTCTCGTTTGTGAGATCGTGAAAGGTACAGCGCTTCCCTTCCAATCTGGCGAGGGCGCGTTCTCCGCCCCGGCGGTGGATCCAGAGCACCAGATCCTCTTTATCTCGAAAATGATTGTAGAAGGTCTGCAGGGAAAGGCCGCTTGCCTCCACGATCTGCTTGACCGTGATGCGATCCGCCTGCTCTGTCCGGGCAAGGGTGAGCAGCGCTTCCGCAAAGGTTTCTTTCGATTTTCGTTTTCTCACCGGTTCTTCTCCCCCGCTTTCCGACAGGCTTGCAAGCTTTTTTATGAAAGCGATTTATTAATGCGGCAATAAAATGTCCGTAAACCGAGCTTTGCAGAGCCGCATTAATAAGATGATTAAAATGCCGCTTTTCTCGCCCCTTACGGGGCAACCGAAAAGCATGGCAATTATTACTCCGGCAATACCGGGTCAG